>JBKDUK010000149.1:0-23215 GCA_046339535.1 Planctomycetaceae bacterium
GTGCAGCACGACGCCCGGCTGGCGGGACGGGTGACGGTGCGGCGGGTCCCCCGGGCCGACATTGGCTATCGGCACGATCCCGAGGCTCCCTGGCGGTAGCTTTGGGAGCGCTGGGTTTTGTCGCGGCGGCCGACTTACGGCCGGCGGTTGGCGTGCGGCCCGTTGTACTGGCCTTGGTCGTCGACGCGGCTTTTGTCGAGGCGGGTTTGGGCTTCGCCGCCAGCCGGGCGGCATTCTCGGCCTGCCGGGCCTTCACCAGTTTCCGCACCAGGGCCACCGGCAGGGGCCGCTCGGGCTGGAAGCGAATGGTCCCCGTGCTGAGGTCGTAGCCCTGCAGGTCGGCGGCGTGCGTCCTGGTGGTCTGATTGCTCATCAGAAAGAACGCGCAGTGCCTGGGGGTGGCCCCGTAGCCCACCAGCATCACCCCGTCGCGGAAGGCGCAGATCTGGTAGCTGATGGTCTCTTCGGCTGTGGGGGCCAGTTCCCGAATGGTCTGCCGCAAAGCCTGCAGCACGCGGCGCTGTGCTTCGGGGAGGGCCGCGAGATACTCGTCGTGATTGCGGGGCGTGGGCATGGGGAACCACCAAGTGAAAGATGAAACGCTGGCCCGGCGCGCCAGCACGGAATTGATTCCCCCCCACGGAGGCGGATCTTACCGATCCGCGTGGTGTCGCCGAAAGTTCCGTGGCGACAAACATTCTGTTTGTCGGGCTTTCGGGTGTGGAGCCACATCGTCCCCAGAGGAACCAAGACCGTTCCTGAGACGCGGCACTCGACCGGCGGGCGGCCCCTGCGTACATCCCGATCAATCGCAAGACTCCCGGAACGGCATGGTTCTCTCAGCCCGGGAATGTTGCGAAGCACCGACCCCGGGTGGGCGTCCCTGTCCGTCGTTCGATGCAAGTCGATTGGCTGCCGCATTGAACGGTTTCTCTTCAATCCCAACCCAGTGGATCGGAGCCAGAGGTCCTCGGTCGCCCACCGTCACACGACTGCAGGCTGAAAGAGTGGGCCACGATGAGTGGTCAGGGGTTGGGGGCGGCGGCGGCCAACCTGGCCGCTTCGGCGAAGAGTTGTCGCCAGGCCTCTTGTTCGGGTTCGGGCAGTCGGGCGAGATCGTCGGGGCGCAGGAACGGAGCGAGATTGCCATCGCAGCGCCAGCGGCGGAGAGCCGTTTGGCGACGAGGGTGCCATTCTGGGCCCAGTCCCTGCCATTCCTCCAGTTCCTGCCGGAGCCAGTTGCGCGACTGTTGGCGGAGCTGTGCCGCCTCATCGGCACGATCCATCGGCAGGCTGGCGGCAACGCGAAGTCCCAGACAGGCGGCGAGCAGGCCGGCCTGTTGCTGGCGATCGTGGACCAGGGTGGGGTCGCTGCGCAGGGCGCCGGTACACAGCCGCAGGGCGGCCGGATAATCTTCCCGTTCCGCCAGCCGGCGGGAGAACAGCAAGGCTTCGGCGGAGGAGATGGTCTGGCCGCCGTCGAGCACGGCGCGCAGTCGCTGGTCGAGAGCCTGGAACTCGGGATCACGCAGGTCCCACTGCAGGGCGAGCCGTCGGAATTCCTGCGCCCGGGCTGGTTCCCCCCGCAACTCTTCGATTCCCGCAAAGTTCCCCAGCAGCAAATGCAGCGTGCGGCGATCTGCCGGAGTGACCCGATCGCTCTCAACCAGAGAGAGGACGATCGGGAGGGTGGCTGCGAGGCGCGTGTGCGCCGCATCCAGTTCACCAGCCATGGCCAGCTCGTCGATCAGGTGCGACTGCAATTCCACCACCTGCCGCCGCCAGCGGGGTTCGCCGGCGACGGCGGTCATCAGATGTTCGGCGTGGCGGAGCGCCTCGGCATACCAGGTGGTGGCCTCGGCGGACTGTTCACGAATCATCAGCAGGTGCCCCAGGGCATGCGCGGTCTCCTCCAGTTGCGCACGGTAATCGAGCACTTCGGGATTCTTCTGAATGAACGACTGGTCCAGAGCGGCAAGCTCGCGCAGCGCGACGAGCTGCTCGGCAAACTGCTGCCGTTCGTTCAGCAGGTTGACAAGATTCGTCAGGACAAGACGGCAGGCGTGGGGATACTCATTGTGCGCGGGAAACTCGCGCATCAGACTGCGCCACAGGGCGACCGCCGCGCGGAACTCCGCCAGAGCCTGATCGGGTTGCTGCTCTTTCGCCAGTTGGATTCCACGATTGAGGTGTCCGGCCGCGGTGCGATGCCGGTGCTGCGGATCGGTGGCGGCGGTCTCTCCCAATTGCTCCAGGATGGCGGAGGCCCTGCGGCGCATTTCGGCGGCCTCAGCGGGCTGATTGTTCGAGTCGTACAGGCGGGCCTGGTTCAGTTGAAAATAGGCGAGAGTCCGCCGTTGGGCTGGGTCATCGGGATGGCGGTCGATATTCCGCTGTTGCAGCGACATCGCCTCGGTGTAGTGTTCCCGAGCCTCGGCCGTGCGCTGCTGGTGGTTGAGCGCTTCCGCGATTCCTCCGAGAATGAGCGCCCGCAGGATCTCCGACTGGGCGGCCGGGGGCTGCTCAGGGGGCACCTGGTCCAGCTCGAACAAAGCCTGCTGGTATTCCTGCAGCTCGCGAGCTGCATCAAACGTACGGGCCAGGGACCGACCGATGGCCAGATGGGCTTCGACCCGCGCCAGTCGCCAGGGAAGGGAAGCCGATCCCCCGGACAATTCGGGGTGTTCCAGGGCCCGCGCACAGAGCTGGATGACACTTTCCTGCAGTCGCAACGATTCGGTCAGATCACCGATTTCATCCTGGAGTTTGGCCAGCTCGGTGGTGGCCCTGCGCAACGCTTCGAGATTTGACAGGGAAGGATCGGGGAGGGCCGCGAGCCGTTCGCGCAACTGGCGGTAAAAGGCCAGCGGTTTCTGGAGCAGGTCCTTCCGTAACGGAGTGAACTGCGGAAGATGGACCAATTCGGGATGACTCACGAGCGCCTGGCGAAATCCGTCCACCGCCTGGACCGCGAGGTTCTCTCCCTCGATGGCGCGGTTGCGCTCCCATTCGGCCTGTTGCTGCGCCAGAGCCGCCCGGGCCCGTTCGCGTTCCGCGGTCTGTTGCTCGGTGCGGGACACCCGCAGGGCGGCTTCCAGCTTCTCGGATTCGTGGGCCAGGGTCTGGCGATTGCGGGTCTGGACCAGGGCCAGAACACTGGTCGCGAGGGCGATCAGTGCGAGAGCGACCCCACCGCTGGTCACGAGCGTGCGATGCCGGGCCACCCAGCGGCGGGCCCGCACGGGCCAGGGTTCGCGCCAGGCCGAGACCGCCTCCCCGGCGAGGTGCCGTTCGAGATCGACGGCCAGCGCGCTGGCCGTCGCGTACCGATCCGCCGGCTCCCGCGACATGGCCTTCAGGCAGATCGCTTCGAGACCGGGGTCGAGGTTCGGATGAATCTGCCGGGGGTGGAGAAAATCCCCCGCGCAGACTTTGTGCACCACCGACGACGGAGTCTCACTGGCCGACGAAGGAAACGGTGGTTTTCCCGTCAGCAAAGCATAGAGAATGGTCCCCAGCGAGTAGATGTCACTCCCGGGGCCCGCGACGGCCAGTTCGTCACGGAGCTGTTCCGGGGCAGCGTGGCCCAGGGTCCCGAGGCCGCGGGTGACCGTACCGGGGCTGCCGGGGAGTTGGTTCGACTGACCTGGGGGATGGATTTCGTCCGCGGTCGCGGGGCCGGTGGTGGGGGGGACAGACCCGGGCTGCCGCAGATCCTTGGCGAGTCCCCAGTCGACGACCAGCGTTTCACCATACGGCCCCAGCAGGATGTTGGCCGGTTTCAGGTCGCGATGCAGCACCCCCTGGCTGTGGGCGTAGGCCATGGTGTGGCAGACATCAATCACCCGACGCAGCAGGCCGCGCCAGGCGAGGTCGCGCTCGGCGGGGTCGGTGGGGGGAGCATCATGAAATTGCCGCAGTGCCTGATGCAGGGTGCCCGACTGCTCTCCCGAGATCAGCCGCATGGCATAGAACGGACGGCCATCGGGCTGGCTTCCCCGGCTGTACACGGGAATGATGCCGGGATGTTCGAGGCGGCCGGTGATGGACGCCTCGGTGAGAAACCGCTGCCGGTAGGCCTCGTCGTCGGCTCCCGTGGGGAGAATCTCTTTGAGGGCGACGGTGCGCTGGAACTCGCGGTCGAGCGCTTCGGAGACCACCCCCATCCCTCCGGCAGCGAGAGGCCGAAGGATTTCGAAACGCGGACCGGCAGCCGACGAAACGGGCTGGAGGGAAGCCGACTGCAGTTCCCCGAGCAGTTCTTCGAGGGTGGCCAGCACGGTCTCGCGATGCGCGGGGGCGACGCCGGCGAGGTACGATTCCAGATCGGCCGCGGTTCCCTGGTGCCAGTCGAGTTCGAACTGTTCACAGGCCGCCAGCACATCCCGCTGCCGGGCAACTTCGGGGGAGTCGACGGGCAGGGACTGTCCGGTGGGTACGGAATGAGTGGGTGTCCGGGGGGCCGGAGTTGGCGGAGGCGGGGTCATGGAAACAGCAGCGACTGCCACAGGGCGCGGATCAGGGAGAGCCGGACGCAGACGGTCTTGCGGCTGCAGTTCTGGCGGCGGGCAATTTCGAGGTCGGTGAAGCCTTCGAGTTTCCAGAGGGCCACCTGGCGGAGCCGGTGGGTGGGATCCTCCCGATCGAGACGGTCCATCAAGGCCCGCAGATCATCCGTCAGCTGAGCCGCCTCGGCGGGGGTGGGCTCGCGGGAACGGAGGGACTGGCGGTCGCCCGTGGCGGGGAGTCGCAGGGGAGCGGATCCTCCGCCGCGTTTGAGGCGGCGGCTGTCGCGGCGGACATTCCGCGAGCGGTGGAGGGTGCAGGTGGCCAGCAGCCGCCAAAGGTCGTCCCGATCGGCCAGGGGGGCCAACTTGCCGCGGCGGGCGGCGTGGCACAGGGCATTGAGGGCGCTGAGGGCGACATCCTCGGGATCCTGACAGGTATTCTGGATCCCCAGCAATTGCTGACGGGCCAGCTGGACGACGAGGTCGAAATAGCGGTCCCAAACAAACTCGGCGGCAGCGGGATCCCCGGCCTGCAGGGGCTTGATCCAGTGGGTGACGGATCCGGGATGGGGGAAGGTCATCAGAAAGCCCGGGGGGACGACAACCCGCAGGGGACCTGTTCAAACTTGGACACCGACGGACACGGGCGTTGGACCGCCCATCCCAAACCGTCAGGGAATCATTGACCAAAGTACTTTGTGGATGGGTCGAGTTCCACAGGGTCGGCGGTTTTTCCAACAACCCAACAACCCGATCTGCTGGAATGAACACCAGTGGGGCCGTGATGCTGGTGCACCAGGGGGGCACTGCTCCGCAGCGGGCACCGGGCATGGAGCGGAATTCGCGGACAGCGGCTGAGATCCCCGTGACACCCATACAGGTGAACCTGGTTGGGCGAACGACGCGCGGCTCAGGGAGCGGCGTCGATCAACCGCCGGACAGCCTGGAACAGTTCCTGCCAGGCGACCTGCTCTGTGTTGGGCAACACGCTGCGGCGTGGGGCGGAGCGAATGCTGTCGAGGGCGGGGTCTGTGAGCCATTCGACCACCGCCACTGCGGCTGCGGCGGGATCCTGGACGGCAAGTTCCTGCCAGGCCTGTAGTTCCTGCTGCAGCCAGCCGTATGCCTGGTCGCGCAATTTGCGGGGGGCGGGGGCGGTCGGGTCGGAAGCCTCGGCGGCGGTCCGCAGGGAGGCCTGGGCGGCAGCGTAGCGGTGCCGGGCTTGGCGATCGGCACCCAGTTCGGGGTTGAGTTGCAGGGCCTCGGCATACAACCGGCTGGCGAGGGAAAAGCCTCGCCGGTTCAGTGAGGCTCGCGCCAGCACCAGCCGCTCGGCCTGGTCGGCCGGTTCTGCACCGGCACTTACCTCGCGCAGCCGTTGGATCAGGGGATGAGCGCCGGGATCCCGTTCTTCGAATTCACGAAACTCCTTCCAGTATGCCCCGGAGGCCTCTTGTTCCCCCCGGCGTTCCAGCAGGCCGCCAAGAGTGAACAGCAGGTTCCGGTAGATCTGGCGGTCCGACGGAATCGCCGCCAGGTTGTCGGCCCGTTGGCGGGCCAGATCAACGTGGGACAAGAGGCGCTCGCACGCTTTCTCCAGGTCGTCGGGAGCGATGGCATAGCTGGACAGGTGGATGCTGAGCTCGATGTCCTGGTAAATCCAGCGGGGTTCGTCCGGTTGTTCGGACCGCAGTGTGACGGCAAGGGGGTAGGCCTCGGTGAAGGCGGTCTGTGCTTTCGCATGTTGACCCAGTTGGGCATACATGTGTCCCAGGTTGTGGATGTCTTCCAAAAACTGGCCTCGGGTTTCTGCATGAGCCCCCACCTTGATTGCGTTGGTCCGTTCGTGCTGGACCAAGGCCTGAATGTGCGGCAGCCCTTCTTTGGCGTTGTTGAGTCGCTGCAGGGTGAGAGCCAGGGTCCGCAGAGACATGCGCCATGCCGATTCGAAACGGTTGGAGATTGGAGATTCGCGGCTCAATCCGCGCCAAATCTGTTCGGCCTGTTGGAAGTCGGGCAGAGCGTCAGTCTCTTTTCCCCGGCGACTCAGTTCCATCCCCCGGTTGTAGCGGGACGCCGCCTGGCGATGACGGTACTCTGGATTCTCAGGCCGGTTTTCTCCGAGTGATTCATAGATCGCATCGGCCTGCTGGATCTGCTGGCTGGCGGCAGCCGACTCGTTCAGGCGGTCGAGCACCAGCGACGAATTGAGCAGCATGTTGGCCAATTCCCGCCGATGCACGGTTATGGTGGGATCCTGCTCGATCAACTGCTGCATCAGCCGGATGGCAGTCTCAAAACAGGTGCGGGCTTCCACCAGTCGGTCGAATACCGAAAGGGTGTGGCCACATCCAAAATGGGCGAGGGCCAGCTGCCCCAGAATCTGGTGGTTTTCGGGAGCGGCCTGATACAAAGGTTGGAGCAATTCGACGGCGAGAGTGTACTCGGTCAATTGCAGCGGCAGATTGTTGTTGGCCCGTTGCAGGGTCGTGGCCCGGTCCAGGTGGCTGCTGGCCTGGGCCTGTTGCCACTCCAGCATCTGGATCGGCTCCATGGGGGGACCCTGCAGGGCCTTTGCGCATATCGCCAGGGCGCTATCGTAGAGTTGCAGCGCCTGGCCGATGTCCCCCATCTCGAACTGCACCCAGGCCAGTTCCCGGGTGGCATCCCGCAGTCGGGCAAGGTGTTCCAGCGAAGGATGTTGATCGCTCAATAACCGCTGGCGCAGGCCCCGGTAAAACTCGAGGGGAGTACTGAGCAGTTCGTTTCGCAGTACCGTCATTTCGGAAGAACTGGACAACTGCCAGGATCCGCTCACCAGCTTTCGAAACTGCTCGACGGCGCTGATGGCCAACTTTTCGCTCTGCCGGGAGTTTTCTCGTTCGAGTTCCGCAACGGCTCGCTCCTGCTCGGCCTCGGCCACCGCGATCCGGAGGCGAATCTGTTCGAGCGACAAAGCCTGGCGATTTCTGAATTCCGTCCACGACAGAAACCCCAGACCCAGGGTCAGCAGCGTCAAACCCACGGCACCCGCGGTCATCGACGTACGATGCCGACCGATCCACCGTCGCAATCGCCGGCTCAGTGGCTCTGTCCAGGCCGAGACGGATTCCCCTGCCAGGGCCCGCTCCAGATCTGTGGCCAATTCCTCGGCATGCAGGTACCGCCGGTCGGGGTCGCGGGACATCGCTTTCAGGCAAACGGCCTCGAGGGCCGGATCGATGCCGGGATTGACCCGACGGGGCGTAGGAAACAAACCCGCTCTGATCCGGCTGGCCAGTTCCGCGGGCTCTCCCTGCGACCTGGAGGGAAAGGGAGTATGCCCGGTCAGCACGGCATACAGGATTGTTCCCAGCGAATAGATGTCGGTCGATTCGCTGGCGATCAGTCCTTCTCCCGTCAACAGTTCGGGGGCCGCGTGGGCCAGGGTGCCGATGCCCATCGTCACCTGGGAAGTCAACGTATCGGTACTGCCAGCCTGCAGACCCGCGAGCTGCTGCTCGGGTGAGGCATGCACAAACCGGGCCAGGCCCCAGTCGACCACCAGGGTCTCACCACAGGGGCCCAGCAGGATGTTCGCCGGCTTCAGGTCGCGGTGCAGCACCCCCTGCCGGTGGGCATACGCCATGGTGTTGCAGACATCGATCACCCGCCGGAGCAGGCCCCGCCAGGCCAGGTCCCGCTCGCTGTCCGGAGGGGTGGCTGAACCCGCCCCCGCCGTGTGGTGGAACTCGCGAATCGCCTTCTGCAGCGTTCCCGTGCGCTCTCCCGAGATGAGCCGCATGGTATAGAACAGGCGCCCGTCGGGGAGCCGCCCCCGGCTGTAGACCGGGATGATCCCGGGATGATCGAGCCGGGCCGTAATCTCGGCCTCGGTCTGGAACCGCAGCCGGTAGGCGGGATCATTCGCCCCGGCGGGCAGGATTTCCTTGAGGGCGACAGGCCGGTCGAATTCGCGGTCAATCGCCTCGGAAACCAGGCCCATGCCGCCGGACGCGATGGGACGCACCATCTCGAAGCGATCGGCCCCCAGCGCATCGTGCCAGAGTGCGTTCGACGCCGGGTCGAACGTCGCAGAAGAGAGATCGGACAATTTCAACTCGTCCAGCAGACGCCGATGCATCTCGGGGGAGATTCCCGACGAGGACGGTGGCTCTTTCGAACCGGGGACGGATTGGCCTGCCAGCAGCCGCTCGAACCCCTCAATCACCTGATTGTGCAGCCGCGGCGAGATCTCACTGTGCGTTCGGGGTTTCTGCGAATCACGTTCACTGGACATTCCAAGACCCTGATCAAACCATCTGGCAGAGAGTGACGCAGACCGCGACAGCGACCGATTGGTGCTGAACCCCGCAATCAACATCCGGGAGGATCGCCAGTCTGACGGTCTGCCCTGGTCGGCGCCAGCAAAGTGTGACCCCCCTGGTCGGCACCCCTGCACCCACCCTGTTCCCAGTTTAGTCTCTTCTGCAGAGTACGTGACACCCCGGTGCGAAGTCCATGAAGGGGACCTGGCGGCCCCGGACTCGCTGTCTTCCTGATAAGGGGTTGGGGAGGTCGCTCAGGGAACCCCAGCGACACCGCTTGCGTCGGGAGAATCCACTCGGCAGACTGCCGGAATTGCGGTTTCGCCCTTTGGAGAAGAGTGTCGCCATGCGTTCCACCTCTGTCCGTCTGCTGCTGGGGTTCCTGTTGGGAGGCCCCGGTCCGACTCTGGTGTTCGCCCAGACCAACGCGGTGACGGCTCCCACGTTGACGCAGCAGACCCTGTTTGAGTCGGGGACTCTCGATTATCACACCTTCCGCATCCCCTCTCTGGTGGTGACCACCCGGGGGACCGTGCTGGCTCTGGCGGAAGCCCGGAAAAACGATGCCTCGGATCTGGGCAATGTCGATCTCGCCCTGCGCCGCAGCCTGGACGGGGGCCGGACCTGGCACGAGCCAAAAATCATCGGCGACGACGGGGACCACACCATCGGCAATCCCTGCCCGGTGGTCGACCGCCGGACCGGTGTCATCTGGCTTCCCTACTGCCGCGACAACCGCCAGGTCTGGTTAACCAAAAGCACCGACGACGGGCAGACCTGGGCCCCGCCGGTCGAGATCACGGCCCAGGTGATGGACCCCGCCTGGCACTGGGTGGGAACCGGGCCGGGGCATGGCATTCAACTGGCCGACGGCCGGCTGGTCATTCCCTGCTGGGCCGACGCCACCCCCCAGTTGGGGGAGGCGCAACTGTCTTTCGTCTTTTACTCGGATGATGGGGGACAGACCTGGCACCGGGGGGGAGCGCTCGACCGCGACGCCTCGGATGAGTGCGAAGTGGTGGAGCGGGTCGATGGAGTCCTCTATCTCAACGCCCGCAGCCGGCAGGGGAAAAAACAACGGGCCGTCGCCACCAGCCATGACCGCGGGCAGACCTGGTCGCCGGTGAAGTACGACCCCCGGCTGCCCGAACTGTCTTGCCAGGGAAGCGTGGCACGCTTCAGCACAGCCCGCGACCAGGACCGCAACCGGCTGCTGCTCGCCACCCCCGCCAGTCAGACCGCCCGCGCCGAGCTGACCCTGCGGCTGTCGACCACTGAAGGGCACGACTGGCCGGTGAGCCGGGTGGTCGAACCCGGGATGGCCGGCTACAGCGACCTGGCGGTCACGCTCGATGGGACGATTCTGCTGTTTTATGAATCGCACGATTACACCCGGCTGACTCTGGCCCGGTGCAATCTCGAGTGGCTGACGGAAGGGCGCGATTCACCCCTCTTCCCCTGGCAGGTCTGGACCGAGTCGCGCACGGAACCCCGTCCGCTGCGGCTCTTTTGGCTGCGGCTGGATCTGCAGGCCCCGCAGTATGAACTCGACACGGCGGTTGGTCCCGACCCCGATGGCGACGGACCGGTCGAAGCCCGCCTGACCGCACCCCGCGAACTGGCAGCGAAGGCCGGCTTCGTCGCCGCCCTGAATACCAACGCCTGGGAGATGCTGCCGCCCCTCCCTGCCGGGGTGCGCCCGATCTACCTCGCCGGCGGTCAGGCCAACATCCTGGGCTGGGCCCGCACCCGGACGGAGACCCGCAGCCCGCCACAGCCGGGGTTCTGGATGTTCTGGCTTGATGCCGACCGACGGGGTCATCTCGGTCCCTCCGTCGAACAGCCCCGCGATGCGGTCTGTGCCGTGGCGGGGTTTGGCGGACTGCTGCGGGAGGGTCAGATTCTGCCGGGGGAGGGGGGCGATCTGCACCCGCGCTCGGCTCTCGGGCTCGATGCCACGGGGCGCTGGCTGACCTGGCTGGTGGTCGATGGACGACAAAAAGGTGACAGCGAGGGGGTCAGCGAACGGGAGCTCGCGGAACGGATGCAGGAGGTGGGCTGCCGCGAGGCATTCAACCTGGATGGCGGGGGAAGCAGCATCCTGCTGTTGGGGCGCCCCGACGAACGGCTGGAGATTCTCAACCGCCCTTCCGACGCCCTTGGTCCCCGGCCCGTTCCGGTCATGCTGGGGGTCCGCCGGCGATGAAGCGGTTCCCCCGGAATGGATGCATGGCCCCCCCTTGGTCAGCCCTGTTCGGGGCGGTTGCCCGGGAGCGTCTGGACGGTGATCACCCTTCGAGCAGCCGCTGGCTGATTTCCAGGACCGCCTCGGTGTGGCGGTGCTGGTCTTCGGCCAGGCGGGGGAGGTTGTCTTCGTACCCCAGGCGGCGGGCCAGATAGGCGTATTCCTCGCTGTCGACCGCAGGAACGGTGAGGTCGCGGGCATTGCCCCGAACAATTCGCAGCGCGCCGATCAGTTGCCGCAGGAAGTTGTACGCCTCACACAGCCGGGCGGCGTCGTGCGGGGGGATGATGTCCGCCTGTTCCAAAGCGGCGATGGCCTGCAGGGTGTTGGTCGAGCGGACGGCGGAGCGGTCGGCACCATGGGTGATCTGCAGTCCCTGCACGAGGTACTCGACGTCAACGAGCGCTCCGGGGCTGAGCTTGGCGTTGAAAGTGCCCGCGGTGACCAGTTGCCGCAGTTGCCGTTCGCGCATGCCCCGCATCGCCACCACATCAAACCGCGCTCCACGGTAGATGAGGGAGTCGCGGAGGGCGACCAGTTCGGCTCCCAGGGTGGCGTCTCCCGCGATGGGCCGCAGCTTGACCAGCGCCTGGCGTTCGTAGGGCCAGGCGGGACCATCGGGACCGAAGTAGCTCTCGAAGGCGGAGACCGAAACCGCCAGGCTGCCCGCCCTGCCGTAGGGACGCAGCCGCAGGTCGATCTCGAAGATTCCCTCGCGGTGGGCGCGAATGGCCTGCGTCACCTGCTCGACCAGGCGGATGTAGAATTCGGTGACTCCGATCACCTGCGGGCCTCGGGTCTTCCCCTCTCCCTTGTACACGAACATCAGTTCGATGTCGGAGGCGAAGCCCAGTTCTCGACCGCCGCATTTTCCCAGGGCGCATACCGACCAGGGACAGGGGTGGCCCATTTCGTCCACCGGTTCGCCATGTTCGGCCATTAACTCGGCCAGGCAGAGGTGGCAGGCCCCGGCGACCGTGACTTCGGCCACATCGCTGAGTTCTTCAGAAAACTGCGAGAACTCGGGAATGCGCCCCAGAATGTGCCGCATGTCGACGCGGAACATCTCGCGGTCCTTGAACGCATTGAGGGCGGTTCGCCGCTCTTCGGGCGAGGGGGCCTGGGCCAGGGTCTGGGTCAGTTCGGCTTCCAGTTCCTGCCGGGAGCGGGGGCGTTCGAGTCCCTTCAGATCGCGCAGCACCGGGAACAGGTTGGCATGCTGCATGCGCAGGAAGTCGGTCCAGAGAAAATCGCTGACCCCCAGCAGACGGGCGAGCGCTTCGAGCACGTCGGACTGCTCGAGCGAGGCGAGTTCGGCCGCCCAGTCGTCGCGGTTGAGCAACTGGGTGAGGAAGTCGCGGAAGTGCAGCAGGGCCGACTCGGGATTGGGAGACTGGGGGAGCAGGTGGGTGAAGTGCTTGATCAAGACGAGGGTGGCCTGCAGCTCCCAGAGCCGGCGGGGATCGGTGATCTTCTGCCCCTGGGCATCGGTGACGTACAGGGTGTCGTGGATCTGGTTGCCTTCCGAGAGGACGCGCACCTGGGCGATGTAGACCCCCGAAAGGGCCAGGGCGTTGGTCAGTTCGTACAGGAAGCCGATGGTGTCCTGCCCCTGGATGACCAGCTTCGTGTATTCGTCGGACGAGCTGTTGTCGATCTGGACGTCGAGCGGGTAGAGGACCCGGGGGGCGTGGAGGGTCTGGGGGCGCAGGCGGCCGGCGACCCGCTTGAGGACCGAGCCATACGCCTCTTCCCGCTGCCCCGCCTGCAGCATCCGCAGCAGTTCGCGCAGGTCGTTGGTGTATGAGGTCCAGAGCCCGGCGGTGACCGGCCCGGCGGTCGGGCGCACGGTGAAGACGTCGACGATCTTCGCGCGGTGATCACTCGCACCGCCACGGTCTCCCGTCTCGGGGCGGTTCATGGGCCGGCGGAACGCCTGGCGCGACCAGGCGGGGCGGCTGGGAGGGCGTTTGGCCCCCTCGGGCTGCGCGGGAGCCATGGGGGCGTAGGTAAAGATCTGCCCCTCGACAATGTCGAAGCCATACAGCAGCAACAGCCCGGCGATGAGCGAGAGCTCGCCGGGGTAGTCGTACCCGACGATGGTGACCCGCCAGTCGTCCTGTTCGGGCAGGGCCTCGACGATGACCGGTTGGGCGGCGGTCACCTGCTCGGCCAGCCGGGCGTGGTGCTCGATGTCGGGCTCACTGAACGCCTGGGAATAATCTTCCCGCAGCCGGGCAAGATGGCGGTTGAGCTGGGGGCGGGCCTGCGCCTGTTCCTGCTCGCGGACCTTGTCGCGGTCTCCCAGGTAGCGGTTGTAAATGCGGCGGACCGACTCGCGGTGCTTCTGGTACTGCGACAGAAACTGTTCGCTCGACTGGAAATCGAGCCGGCGTGCGAGGTGGCCCAACTCGACCTGGTCGCGGGGGAGCTCATGCACCTGCTTGTTGTGCATGAGCTGCAGGGAATGCTCGACCGAGCGCAGAAAGACGTAGCCATCACTGAGCAGCCGGTATTCGTCGGCATGCAGAAATCCCAGGTCGGCCAGCCGGACCAGGGCATCGAGTGTGTTGAAACTGCGCACGGCCGGTTGGGCCCCGCCATGCACCAGCTGCAGATACTGCACGACAAACTCGATGTCGCGGATGGAGCCTTCCCCCAGCTTGACCTCTCCCCACAGCCGGCCTTTTTTGCGCAGATCGTCCTCGATCTTGGCCTTCATCGAGCGGACCGCCTCGCGGACCTGCTCGGGGGGAGACTGGAACAGAAGGGGGGCGGCCCGCCGGAGGAACTCATTCCCCAGCGCCAAATCACCCGCGATGACGCGGGCCTTCAACAACGCCTGCTTCTCCCAGAGGCGGGCATGCTGGGACAGGTACAGCAGGTGGCTGTCGACCGACGAGACCAGCTCTCCCGCCCGGCCCCAGGGACGCAACCGCATGTCGACCCGGTACATGAACCCCGCCGCCGAGACCCCGGTCAGGGCCTTGATGAGCTTCTGTCCGATCCGCCAGTGAGTCGACGAATTGTTCTCGGCCAGGAACAGCAGGTCGATGTCGGAGCTGTAATTGAGCTCTTCCCCCCCCAGCTTGCCCATGGCGATCACGCAGAAGCCCTCTTCGGACGGATCGGAATCGGCACAGGAATGGGTGAGACAGGCGCGGGTGAGGGCGTCGGCCAGCAGCGAGAGCTGCGTCGTGACCCGCCGCAGGTCGAACAGTCCGAAGAAATCGCACAGCCCGATGCGCAGCAGCTCCCACCGCTGGAAGCGGCGGAGGGCGTCGAGCTGCGCCTCGGGGTCCGAGATTCCCAACTGGGCCCCCTGGGCCTCAATGTAGAGCTGTTGGACGCTCTTGAGATCGGCGAGGCGTTTCTGCTCCATCAACCGGTCGAGATAGCCCGGGTTGCACAGCAGGATGTCGGTGAGAAACTGGCTGCCGATGAACAGCCGGATGAGAATCTCGATGCCACGGGGGTTGGTGCCCAGTGTCTGCCACAGCGCGGCGCGGTCGGGAACGTTGTGGACGAACCGTTCGAAGTTGAGCAGGGTATGGTCGGGCTGGGCCGAGTCGGCCAGGCAGACCAGCAGGGTGGGAAAGACCACCTGCCAGACGGTGTCGGGCTGCGGGGGGGCGAAGAGCTGACGCAGCCGTTCGGCCGCCAAAGTGACCTCGCGGAACCCCGCCCCCCGCAGCCGATCTTCGAGACCGGGGGAAGCGAGCGCGGCGGACGTGGCGGGGGGGGAAGAGACCGGCTGGGTGCGCTCGGAATTCATCAAACGGAAAGACCGCGCAGGGGCGGGGGTCAAAGGTCAGGGGAGGAACCGGATCCGGAACGGGTTGCGCCGCGGGGCCGAAATCAGCCGACCTGCGCCGCTGCCGCCTCGCGTCGGGCCAACTGCAGGTCCGATTCGACCATCATACGGGCCAGGTCGCGCAGTGACACCTTCGGCTGCCAGCCGAGTTGGCGGCGGGCCTTGCTGGCGTCTCCCAGCAGCATGTCGACCTCGGCGGGTCGATAAAAGGCCGGGTCGATCACCACATACCGCTGCCAGTCGAGCTCGAGGTGGCCAAACACCTCCACCAGGAATTCCCGCACCGAATGTTTCTCGCCGGTGGCGATGACGTAATCTTCGGGGGTGGGCTGCTGCAGCATGAGCCACATCGCCTCGACATAATCACCGGCGAACCCCCAGTCGCGCTGGGCATCGATGTTTCCCAGCCGCAGTTCCGACTGCAGCCCCAGCTTGATGCGGGTGGCGGCGCGGGTGATCTTGCGGGTCACAAACGCCTCACCCCGGCGGGGAGACTCGTGATTGAACAGGATGCCGCAGCAGGCGTACATCCCATACGACTCGCGATAATTGATTGTCTGCCAGTGGGCGTAGACCTTGGCGCAGCCATAGGGGCTGCGGGGATGAAAGGGGGTCTGCTCGGTCTGGGGGCTTTCGACGATGCGGCCGAACATTTCGCTGGAGGACGCCTGGTAGAACCGGACCTGGCGCCCGGTCCGCAGCTGGTGCTGGCGGATCGCCTCGAGCATCCGCAGTGTTCCCAGCCCGGTGACATCAACGGTATGCACGGGCAAATCGAACGACAGCTTCACATGGCTCTGCGCACCGAGGTGGTAGACCTCATCGGGACGGCAGGCATCGAGGATCTCGGGCAGGTTGGAGCCGTCGGAGAGATCGCTGCTGTGGAAGGTGATGCGGGGATCCACCGGCAATCCATAGCGCAGATAGGGTGCCAGCCCGTGGACCACGTAGCCTTTGTCCAGAAGAAGTTCCACCAGATAGGAACCATCCTGTCCATTGACACCGGTGATGAGGGCGACACGACCGTTGCAACTCACAAATCTCTCCCGGAAACGGATTTGGGTGACGCGCGACGGTATGCCGTCGAAAACAGCCCGTCAAGTGAGTTGACGACCCGCCGGGAGTCGATAGAATGCAGTCTCTTGAGTTGTTCACGGCTCCGTAGCTCAGTCGGTTTAGAGCGCTGGCCTGTCACGCCAGAGGTCGCGGGTTCAAGTCCCGTCGGAGTCGCTGACAAATCCCCGGCGATGGTGATCCATCGCCGGGGATTTTTTATGGCCCGGGGTGCAGGGCATCGTTTGCAGTCTGGCAGACTGGCGTCTTCCGCGGTCGCAGATTCCTGACCAAATCGGTTGCCCATCAAGCCGACGCACCTTTCGGCGGCAGCGGAGAAAAGTGCCGACACAGGACCGGTTCAATCCCGACGGCAACCAATCAACCCGCTGCGTCCTGCGGTCAAACAATCCAGCCACTTGTCGCATGTCGCGAAAAGTGGCTGGAACCGTCGAAGCCGTGCGAAAATGACCTGCCGCGGCAATTCGCCGTTACTTTCTGATTCGGGATGACTGGCGCGTTCGCTGCCGGCGATGGGTCAGCCCGAGTGCCACGGCCCCGAAGGTAAGCAGCACCCAGGTACTGGGTTCTGGCACCGTCTGGGGTATGTACATCGCGTACAACTGCCCTCCCTGAACCAATTCCCCGGGAATGCTGTAGTGCGCCTGGACCGTGCCGAGGAACCAGCCCGCTCCCAGCCAGGGGGCGGGAATGATGCCCGAAGCCTCTTCGTCCCGGGTGAAGGGAGCCGTCACAGGAGTGGTCAGAGCGCCATTTGTCGGGCCATCACCAAATCGCGCCGAGTCGAAGGTGGCGATCTCGAGGAGGGAATCGGAAGGGACGTCGTAGAGCCAGTGCCGACCGAGCCGGGAATTGTTCCCCACATCCTCCTGCATGATCAACTGGGTGCGCCTGCCGTTGGACACAGCCGTCATGTTGTCGAGCATCTCGGCTCCCTCGGTTCCCTCGAGCAATGCCTCGATCGTCCCGCCGGCCTGCGGATTGGTGATGTCGTCGAACGTGACCTTCCACAGTTGGCTGCGGCCCCCCGCCGGTGTCGTGGTATCGGTCGTGACGAAGTAGAACACCTCCTTGTTGGTGGGATCCCAGACCCCATCCTCGACGCGCCGGAATTCCGTGACCCCATTGGCGACACTCTCGGCCTCGAGAGCGAAGCCGGTGGTGTCGTCGGAGATGTCGGTACTGTAGTCGTACAGCGTGAAGCGATCGCCATTGACGATCTGGTCTTCATTGAGCCGTCCGGTCACCTTCATGCCGTGCAACTGACCGTTGGTCAGCCCGGCCTTGTCGATCGCCAGGCCCGAATTTGTCTTCTGGCCGACATAGACAAACAACTGGCTGGGTTCGCCGCCCCCCTCCGAGGTGAAGGTCCGTCCGCCGTCATCCGTGCCCATCACAATGGTCTTGTCCTGGGCATGCGGACTGGCAAGCGCATTTTCCCAGGGTATCCGCCCCAGTTCCGCCAACTGCCACGCCTTTCCGGCGTCGGAACCCGACGCCTGGGCGGCGAACACCCGGCCATAGGGCTGGGAGGCCCCCGCATTGCCAGTCTCTTCCCCCGTCAGAAAGAGCTTCTCGGTGGTCCCCAGACCGCTCGCCGAATTGAAGAAGGCACTTTGCGACGGCAGATCGGCCGAGCAGAAACGGGCGAATGCCGTGGTCTGCTGCACATAGTTCTGAGACGTCGTGTTCCAGAGGTAGGTCTGACTGATCAGGTCCGATCCGCTGACGACCGAGAGATCGGAACTATTGATAACCCATTTGGAAACGAAGGCTCCGGCACTGCCGTGTGCCCGGGTGATTCCGGCAGTGGCAGACAGCTCGTGGGTGACCAGCATGGTGAAGGTGCCGTCACCATTGTCCCAGGCTCCGGCACCATCGGGAATTCCCACAAGGCGGTAGCCGCCGTAGCTCTCATTTGGGGTGGTCGTACCATTTCCATTCGAAGCGATTGAAACGACCTTCACACCGGGGGCCGTGCCCACCACGTACGGGGTCTGCTGGGTGCTGGGTCCCTTGATCTGACCAGCCTGAAGATTTCCCCCGAGGGCTGCCAGAAAGCCCACCACCAGCAACTTCTTTGCACTGCAACGAACCATGTGTTCTTCCTCTTGCTTGGAGTTGGTTGGAACAACCATCCGGATTCACGATGCCAGAAAACCCGGCTGCTGCCCGACGGTTGCCGCTGGGAGAGACCGTATTTATGGAAATTCAAATTCCGATGAAGGATCTGATAGTCTTTACCAGAGGACAGGGACCCAGGCGCGAGGATTTCGCGAAGTTGGGCCATGTGTTCCGTGAAGACTGCAAACTGCTCTTGGGGACTCCTTCCCAGCACACACCGTGCCGATCCCAACACCCAGGATTGCGCCCGCACCGACCGGTCTTTGAAAATCCGGTGAACTGGCACTTTCCCGATTGCCGAGATGCTCTCCCAGGAAAACTCTTCCATGACCGATCTGGTGGATGGTGACAGCGTCGAGATGCAGGGTTCGGGGTCGAAGCCCTACGTGCTTAAAAATACCGGGGGGGTCTACTCGTGCTCGTGTCCCGCCTGGAGAAACCAGTCGATCGCCATCGAGCGCCGCACCTGCAAGCACCTCAAGAAACTGCGCGGCGAGGCGGCCGAACTCGCGCGGATTGGCACCCCGCCAGCCGCCACTGAGCCCGCGGCGGAACCCAACGAAACCGGCGAGGGTACCTCCGACAAATCACTCCCGCTGCTGGTGGCCGAACGCTGGACCGGTGAGGCCGACATCACCGGCTGGTGGATGAGCGAGAAACTCGACGGCGTGCGGGCCTTCTGGAATGGCAGCACGTTTCTGTCGCGGCTGGGGAATGAGTTCCTCGCCCCCGAGTGGTTCACCGCCGGCCTGCCGAATGTCCCGCTGGATGGTGAACTCTGGCTCGATCGCCGCAAGTTCCAGCGGGCGGTCAGCATTGTCCGCCGGCGCGACCGCAGTGAACACTGGCGCGAACTGCGGTATGTGGTGTTCGACCTGCCCGAGATGACCGAACCCTTCGAAGACCGCCAGCGACAACTGGCCGACCTGCTGCAAACGCGAAGTCCCGAATTTGCCCAAGTGCACGTGCAGGAACCGTGTCGGGGGGGCGACCATCTGCGCGACGAACTCACGCGGATCGAGCAGTTGGGAGGAGAGGGGTTGATGTTGCGGCAGCCGGGCTCACTGTACGTGGCGGGCCGTTCGACCACCCTGCTGAAGGTCAAGCAGTTTCTCGATGGCGAGGCGCGGGTCATCGAGCATGTGTCCGGCGCGGGCCGGCACAAGGGACGGCTGGGAGCGCTGGTGTGTGAACTGGCCGATGGCCGGCGATTCTCGGTCGGCACCGGTTTCTCCGATGCCGAACGGGCGAACCCGCCGCAGGTCGGGTCCCTCATCCACTTCCGCTACCAGGAACTCTCGGACGGAGGCGTTCCCCGGTTTCCGACTTACGTTGGGGTTCGGGTCGATGCTCCCCGGGCCAGCGCCAGTGACGACCTGGCGCGCGAGACCCCGCCGGCGCGGCGTGGGCGGTCATCCCGTCAGACGCCGCGTCCACAGGCGACCCCGGTCTCCACAGGCACGGCAGGCTCTCCCTTGCCCTCCTCCCCAGCGGCAACCTCGGATCCGCCTGCCGGAAGTGCCGGTGCCAGTGTGGGTGACCGCCCGATCTGTCTGGAGTGCCGGGAGGCAGGGGCCAGCAAATTCTGGGAGGTGCACGTGCAGGGGGGCGAGTTGACGGTGAGGTGGGGCAAGATTGGGACCGCCGGTCAGCGCAAGACCAAGACCTTCGCCAGCCCGGAAGCGGCGATGCGCGAAGCTGAAGGGCTGCTGGCCGAGAAGCGGGGAAAAGGGTACCGCGAGAGTTCGGGAGACACATGAAGTCGCCACACCCCCATCGCGAACCGGTGCTGGCGATGGTGCGAAGACCGCCACCGTCCGGGCGGCGGGTGCCACCGGGGACCGGCTGGCCCAGGCCAGGCCGGTGGGGCCTGGGGGTGATCGCCCCCCTGGTCCTGGTCTGGAGTGTCGCGGTGGGGCATTGCGGCTGGAGGCTGTGGACCGAGGCCGACGCAGTGGCGATGCTTCAGGCCCGGGGGACGATCTGTCGCCGCGTCTCCCTCCCGGTGGCGGAACTGGGGTGGTCGGTGGAGACCGGGGCAGGAACGGGCGGGTCAGTCACGGTCCCCTCCCTTTCGCTGGTGAAGGAAGTCGCCTGGTTTCCCCGCGTCCCGGAAGCCACCCCTCCGTCCTGGAGCCAGCTGCGCGGATTGATTTCGCTGGAGAGTCTCTCGTGGTGCCAGAATCCCGAAGACGAAGACTGGCGGCATCTGGAGGCGTTGACCGCCCTGCGACAACTGCACCTGAGATCGGTGACACTCCCCCCGGGAGTCTTGGCACGCATCGCCCAGCTGCCGGATCTCGAAGAGCTGCGGCTCGACGACTGCCACTGGCCGCCGGGGGAATTGGCACACGTGACCTCCGCCCGCCGTCTGGCGGTGTTGCAACTGGATTTCAGCCCGGTCGAGGAGAGCGAGTTGCGGTCTCTGGTCGATTTGCCCCGGCTGCGGTCACTCAGTCTGACTGGATCGGGCGTGAGTGAGGCGGCCTGCCGCGAGTTGCTGCAACACTCCCCGCAGATCGATCTGAGTGACGATTGAGCGTCGCTTGCTGGCATGCGACGCAGTCGGTTCCACCCGCGCCGGTGGGCATGCGACAGAAGAGGCGCGGGTGAGGCAGGAACCGGGCTCGGTCTGTTGCACCTGCGCCCCGACTGGCCTAGCGTATGAGCTGTGGTCGGGACGGTCGTACGAACGCCCGCTTTCGGACGACGGGGGCGGACTGGCGGCGGGAGCAGCGGGGAGGGATTTCTTTCCCGAAGGTCCCGCAACCGTGTGGCGGATGGCGAATGTCTCGGACTTTGGTCTCCCCTGATCCAGCGTTTCTCTTGGGAATTCCCCGATGATTCTCACCGGCAGCGAGATCAAGGCCCAGCTTGGGAAGAACATCGTCATCGATCCGTTCGATGACCGGCAGTTGAATCCCAACAGCTACAACGTGCGGCTGCACAACGAACTGCTGGTCTACGAAGAAATCGTGCTCGATATGCGCCGGCCCAACCGGTTCCGGCGGTACACGATTCCCGAGGAAGGGCTCGTGCTGAGCCCGAACCAGCTCTATCTCGGGCGCACCATGGAACGGACCGAGACGTATAATCTCGTGCCGATGCTGGAGGGCCGTTCTTCGGTCGGCCGGCTGGGGCTCTTCGTGCATGTCACGGCCGGGTTTGGTGACGTGGGCTTTCGGGGCTATTGGACCCTCGAGATGTTCGCCGTGCAGCCCATCCGGGTCTATCCCGGCGTCGAGATTGCGCAGCTCTTCTACCACACCATCGAAGGCTCCGTCTCGGAATACGACGGCGGGAAATACCAGAACAACCGCGACATCCAGCCGAGCCTGCTGTTCAAGGATTTCGAAGAACACCGCGATCCCCAATTGCGGCTGTCGTTCGGACAGGAAGTCTCGCACTGACGGAACGGGTCCCGGTCAGCCCCAGAGTTCCCGCAGCGGGGTCCCGGTGGTGATGCTGACCGGTCGGCCGCCGGCGTCGGGAAACTGGGTGGCGAGATCGATGCCCAGGTGCCGGTAGAGCGTGGCCAGCACGTCCTGGGGATCGACGGGGCGCTCGACCGGATAACCGGCCTGTCCATCGGTGGCCCCAATCACCTGGCCCATCCGCAGGCCGCCCCCCGAGACCAGACTCGACTGCGCCCCGGGCCAATGATCGCGCCCCCAGTGCAGCTTTTTCGTGGCGGTCCCTTCTTGCAGGGTGCCGCGGGGTGTGCGGCCGAATTCTCCCGCGGCAATCACCAGCACATCCTCGTTGAGACCCCGGTCGTACAGATCGTTGATCAGCGTCGCCACCACCTGGTCGTAAACCGGCAGGCGGTGCCGCATGATGGTCGGCAGGTCGATGTTGACGGCGTGATCGTCCCAGCCGGGGGCATCCATCGCCTTCACCCCTCCCGGGACACTGATGGTCACAAAGCGCACTCCCGCCTCCACGAGCCGCCGGGCGACCAGCGCCGTCTGGCCCCAGTCGTCTCCATAAGCGGCCACAAGGCGGGGATCTTCGTGCGACAGATCAAAGGCGGCGCGGGCCTTGTCGGCCAGCAGAATCTCCACGGCGGTCTGCTGGAAGTCATCGAGCGCCTCCATGCTGCCGCGGTGATCCAGCTCGCGACGCAGCAGATCGAGTTGCCGCAGCAACCCGAGCCGGTCGTGCAGCCGAGAGCCGTCGACGGTCAACGTGGAATTCGGGAGACCGGTCTTGGTGACGATGGGCAGCCGCCAGGAACTGTTCCAGTAGCCCTCGCCAATTCCCGGCAGATACTCGCCGAACGCACTGTTGTAGACCACCAGCCCCATGCCAACGGCGGCGGGCAGTCCGCGGACCTGTGAGCGCAGGGCCCGCCCCACAATGGCCCCCAGTTGGGGGTGGGTCGATTCGAACGTCCCCGGCTTGAGCCCGGGATGGCCCGACAGAAACCGCCCGTGGGCCTCGAAGTGTCCCCCTTCGCCATGGGTGCAGGACCGGATCAGAGAAAACCGTTCGGCGATCTCGGCATGCCGGGGGAGCAGTTCGCAGAGCTCGAGTCCGGGGACGCGTGTCGCGATCGGCTGACACGGACCTCGGACCTCGGAGGTGGCTTGCGGTTTCAGGTCGTAGGTTTCGAGCTGGCTGGGGCCGCCATGCAGGAACAGGAAGATCACCGATTTCGGCCGCTCCACATCGGTTCCCTGCGCCGCTTCGAGCCGCAACAGGCTGGCCAGATTGAGCCCCCCCGCCGCCAACAGGCCCGCCCGCAGCAGACCACGGCGGCCGATGTGGCCTGGCGAAGGAAGCGAGTCACTGGGTGTGGGCACGGGACCCTCGGGAGAAACAAACAGAACGAGGAGCCCTTGAGCCCCCCAGGGGACGGGTGGGCCGCCCCTCGTGGCGATCGGCATTCCCCCCGCGTCCCAGAATACAGCACGCATCGACGTGACACGAGAGGAGGTGGGAGAACGCCCGGTCGAGCGGGTCAGTTCCAGAGGAACTCTGGTCTCGCAACTGTCATCAGGAAAAACCTGCATTTTTTTTGGCGGATTGCCGGGTGATTTTCGACCACTCATGTCGTAGCCGATTCAAACCTGTCGGATGCAAAAACAAGTTTCGCAGCGACGACTCAGATGCCGTTGAGAGTCGCCTGCCTGGCCTCGCC
>JBKDUK010000150.1:0-104270 GCA_046339535.1 Planctomycetaceae bacterium
CACCGGCAAGCACCTCAACCTCGCGCGTGGCTTCCAGACGGACATCGGGCTGGCGGATCGCCAGAGTGTGACGACCAGGAGGAATCTCGCGCAGCTCGAATCGGCCGGAGGCGTCGGTGATGGCGAACCAAGGGTGCTCGAAGACATAGACCCAACCCTGCATCCAGGGATGGATATCGCAGCCGATCCGCACGGGGCGCTGACCCTTCTCGGCACGAAACCGCTGCACGTGACTGGCTCCTCCACCAGTGAACACATTGAACTGGTTCTTCGAGTCGAGGCCGTGACCATGGACGTTGTGATTGGCCACGTCGGAATTGGTGAATCGGACGGCGGCCCCCGTCCGAATCGCCACCACGCGGGGGGTGAACTCATGGTCCCGCTGGTCCATGGTGGCCTGGATATCGAGGGCCGGGCCACGCTTCGGTTTCCCCCGTGGGACCTCTTCGCGGGCCGACTGACCCGGAGGGGTGGGGGCGGTTTCCAGAGAGGCCTCGGGTGGCTGCGGCCAGCGGCTGCCAGCGGGCAGAAAGACGACGGTCTGCCCCAAGCCGCCCGTCTCGCCCTCGATCTGGAGCAGGGGGGAGCGTTTTCCGGCGAGATTGGCTGCCGTGGCGCGGGGAGATTCACCCCGGAATCGCACTACCCCCCGGATCGACCCGGTGGAGAGTTGACCGCTGTTGGGGCCGGGCACCCCAGGAACCTGGGCGCGGGAGGTGTCGAGGGGGGGCTGGGAGTGCGATGCATCCTGCATCAGCGCCATCAGGGGATCACATGTCGTGCAGACCCGGCGGTCCTTGGGGACCGCCGATCGGGATTGGCCCCATTGCCTCGAGGCCGTGGGGAGTCCCATCACCACCACAATCAGCAGCAGACCACGCCAGGGGGATTGTCGGGAGGAGTTCATGCGACGGGGGGTCAAAGCCGATGTTTCAGCACACGAAAAACACATCTCAGGATTCTACCGACTGGAAACGTTGCCTGGCGACTGGCGCAACGATTGCAGGCCGGGGAACTAACGCTGCCAATTTGACCAACTGCGGGCGACGGCGCTATCTTGAGCGGGGAACCTGCTTCCGGAAGAGTCGCCGTTTCGGGCCGACCGCCAGGTTTGTTGTTGTTTCTTCAGGAGTTTCTGTGATGCCAAACGATCTGACCCGCCTGCAACCGCTGGGAGATGTCTCCCGCCGCGACTTTGTGATGACCGCGCTGGCCGCCGGCTTCGCCTTGGCCGTGCAGCCTGTATCGGCCCAGACCATCACCACCGATACGAATGGCCTTGAGGCGGGCGAAGTCAAGATTCCTGTAGCCGATGGGACCATTCCCGCGTATCGGGCGATGCCCGCTCAGGGGGGGCCCTTCCCGACCGTGCTGGTGATCCAGGAGATCTTCGGGGTTCACGAGCACATCAAGGACATTTGCCGTCGGTTCGCCAAACTCGGCTACTTCGCGGTCGCTCCCGAGCTGTATGCCCGGCAGGGGGATGTCTCGAAGCTGACCGACTTCAGCGAGATCATCGGCAAGGTGGTCTCCAAGGTTCCCGACAAGCAGGTGATGAGCGATCTCGATGCGGCGGTCGCCTGGGCCAAGACCACCGGCAAGGCCGACACGTCGAAGCTGGGGGCAACCGGGTTCTGCTGGGGCGGGCGGATTGTCTGGCTGTACGCAGCCTACAATCCAAATCTCAAGGCGGGAGTGGCCTGGTACGGCCGACTGGTCGGACAGGCCGATGAGCTGCACCCCAAGCATCCCCTCGAACTGGTGTCGGAACTGAAAGCTCCGGTCCTGGGGCTCTACGGCGGGGCCGACATGGGAATTCCCAACGACACGGTGGAAAATATGCAAAAGGCGCTGAAAGAGGCGAACAAACCGTGCGAGATCGTGCTCTATCCAGACACGCCGCATGGTTTTCACGCCGACTACCGTCCCAGCTACCGCAAAGACAAGGCGGAAGCGGGCTGGAAGCGGCTGCAGGAATGGTTCAAGAAGAACGGGGCGTGACCCGGAAGAGGGACTGGGGAGCTAAACGCCGGAGCCGAGCCAAAACGGCCGCCGTGGTGTTCGCGTGAACCACGGCGGCCCGCGGCGCAGCACGTTCCAGGGGGATTGAGGAGCTGAGCCGGGGAAATTGTGCCCCGGGAAATTGTGCCCCGGGAAATTGTGCCCGGGAAATTGTGCCCGGGAAATTGTGCCGAGGGGCCTACGAGTTCCGGTCGCCCAGCAGGTCTTGGAGTTGTCCGATCGAGCGGAGGGGATCGGTCGGCTTGGAGGGAGGGGCGCCCTGGGGAGACGGATTCGCGCTGGGAAGCGATGAAGAGGCGGCTGGGGGAGGGATCGGCGAGGGGGAAGGACGCGAGGGAGCGACACCGCCAGATTTGACCGGCATGGCGGAATCAGCCGAGGCCTCTTGAGACCTGAGGACCGCACGGTCTGTCGCAGAGCGAGAACCGGGGGGGGTTCCTGGAGGGAGCATGGTCAGAGACACCCGACGGCGTTGGAGATCGACCGCTTGAACCCAAACCGTGATGACATCCCCGACGCTGACTTTTTCATGCGGGCTGCGGATGAATTCGGTGGACATCTGGCTGATGTGTACCAGTCCGCTGTCTTTGAGTCCCACGTCGATGAAGGCTCCGAAGTCGACGACGTTCAACACCGTACCACGCAGCTCCATTCCCGGCACCAGATCGGACAGCTGCAAAACATCCTGCCGAAAGAGTGGTCCAGGCAGATCGGAGCGGGGATCGCGCCCCGGCCGGGACAACGAATCAACGATATCGCGCAGAGTTGGCAAACCTGCCTGCAGATCCTTGGCCAGTGCCTCGAGTTCGACTGCGGTCGGCATGGCTTCCTCCGTTCGCGGAGCAGTGGCCGAAGCCATAACCTGCGGGCACCTCTGGAGAACTTTCCGTGCCAGGGTGTAGCTCTCGGGATGGATCCAGGTAGCATCGAGTGGTTCGATTCCATCGCGGATCTTGAGAAAGCCCGCGGCCTGCGTGAACTTGGCTGGGCCAATACCCGGCACTTCGCGCAATTGAGCACGCGAACGAAAGGGACCATGCTGGCAGCGCCAATCGACAATGCGACGGGCCGTCGCGGGATTGAGCCCCGAAATTCGTGCCAACAATGGCACGCTGGCAGTGTTGAGATCGACTCCCACAAGGTTGACACACGACTCGACCACTTCATCGAGTGCGGTCTGCAGGGCACCCGAGTCGACATCGTGCTGGTACATGCCGACGCCAATATGCTGGGGTTCGATCTTCACCAGCTCGCTGAGGGGATCCTGCACCCGGCGGCCGATCGAAATGGTGCCGCGCACGGTGGCGTCGAGCTCGGGAAACTCCTCCCGGGCGACCGGGCTGGTGGAGTAGATGCTGGCCCCCGCCTCGTTCACGATCAGATAGCGGGCATCAGGAACGTGTTCGGCGATAGTCTGAGCGACCAGTTCCTCCGTCTCGCGGCAGGCAGTGCCATTGCCGATGGCAATAAGACGGCAGCCATGCTCCCGCAGCAACTCGGCGAGACGGGCACGGGTGGCTGCGAGCTTTTCGGCGGCGCCGGTGCAGTAAACCAGATCCTGGGTCAAGAGTCGTCCCGTGGCGTCGAGAATCGCCACCTTGCATCCCGTCCGGAATCCTGGATCGATGGCCAGCACACTCTGGCCCTGCACGGGAGGTTGCAGCAGCAGCTTGCGCAGGTTGCGGGCAAACACCGAGACCGCCTGAGCCGACGCCTTGGCGGTCAATTCACGCCGGATCTCCCGCTCGAGGCTGGGATGGACGAGCCGATCGAGGGCGTCGGCCACCACGGGGCGCACAAAGGCCTGGTTCCGGAGACGGCCGAGCTGCAGGCAGTTCTCGGCCGCCTGACGAGCCTGATCGTCATCCCACACCACATGAACCCGCAGTACTCCGGCCCCTTCGCCTCGGTTGAACGCCAGGATCCGGTGGGGCGGAATCTTGCTGACCAGTTCCGAGTGATCGAAATAGTCGCGGAAGGGTGTGGCGGCCTCTTGCCGGGCATCGACAACAACGGACTTGATCCGGCCGGTCTTCCAGGCCAACCGGCGAATTGTCTCACGGAGATCGGCCCGCTCACTGATGATCTCTGCCAGCAGATCGCACACTCCCTGCCAGACCGCATCGGTGGTTGGCAGTTGTTTTTCGGGCGACACGAGTTGTCGCGCCGCGGCCTGCAACTGGCTGACCGGAAGATCGGCCAGAACCTGCAGTGCGAGGGGTTCCAATCCTCGCTCGCGGGCGGCCTGGGCCCGTGTCTGCCGCCGCGGTTTGTACGGCAGGTAGAGATCTTCCAGCTGCTTGAGGGACGCGGCCTGCCGGATCGTTGCGGCCAGATCCGGGGTCAGCTTTCCCTGCGATTCAATGTTACGCAGGATGGTCTCAATCCGTTCCTGCAATTGCCGCTCGGACTGAACCCGCGTCAAGACAGCACGGATCTGCTCTTCATCGAGATGGCCCGTCTGCTCTTTCCGGTACCGGGTAATGAAGGGGACAGTGTTCCCCTCGTCGGCCAGGGCGGCTGTCTGGATGACCTGATCCACCCGCAGCCCAAGTTCCCGGGCCAGTCTGGGGAAATCGATCTGCACTCCCTCAGCCATGAAAAATCCTCTGGCGGGCCCATTCGACAGCGCACTTGTCCCATCGTAGCGACTGGCCCCCGGGGAACAAGGTGGAGGGGGGCCTCAGGAGGAGAGGTCGGAAGCCTCTGCAGCGGCCACAGCCTCTTGGCCAGCCCACAAGTACAGCATCAATCCGCAGAACAGCGTCCCGAACGTCCACGCGGCAGCGACCGGAAGTTTCCACAGGGCGTGACCGATCATCCACCCCTCAAGAACCAGAAACACCAGCGGCGTGAAGGGATAACCCCACACCCGGTAGGGACGGTGGAGGCCGGGGTCGCGGCGCCGCAGCACGAACAAGCCGAGGACCGTGGTCGCCGCACTCAGAGAGAGTGTCACCCCGATGTACGACATAAGTGTCTCGAAACTGGCCGAGACCAACATGATCAGCGCCAGGACCGACTGCAGGGCAATGGCCACGACCGGCCCCCCTCCGGCCCGACGCAGCGACAGCCAGTTCAGCCGTGGATACTGTCGCCCCATCGCCTCATAGACCCGGGGCCCAGTCAGCAGGTTGGCCGAGGCGGTCGAGACCAGACCCAGTGCGATCAACAGCGCGACAAATCTTCCCCCGTACGGTCCCAGCAGGTGCGTGGCAGCCACCCGCGCGACATCATCTCGTCCGGCCAGTTGGCTGGGAGGAGCCGACACGAGGAAAGCGGCATTCAGCCCGATATACAACAGGGTGACGAGGCCTGTCCCCCACAATACGACCCGAGGGACGTCCCGCTGCGGATTCTGAAACTCTCCCAACAGATAGGCGGCGGCGTTCCAGCCCGAATACGAAAACGAGACATAGACCAGCTGCACTGCGAACGCCGACTGCCACACGGCCTCGGCGAGTGGCGGTCCCTCGCTGGAAAACAACCGTGCGGAATCCCCCCTCAGAAAACCCAACCCGACGAACGAACTGATCAGCAGCAGCTTGAGCAGGGTCGCCAGGCTGTGGACCCAAACCCCATGCCCCACCGACACGGAATGGGTGACGGCGAGGACAAGGATCAATCCAATACCCGCCAGCAGGGGGTGCACTGGCACCAATTGGGAGAGGTAGTCGCCAAACACGTGAGCGTAGAACGCAAGAGGGGCCGCGAAACCCACGACCAGCGCCACCCAGCCCGCCAGAAACCCCAGGACAGGATGGTAAATCCGCGACAGCAGCTGGAACTCACCCCCATTGCGGGGGATGGCCGCCCCAAGTTCAGCATAAGAGAGGGCCCCACAGACAGCCGCCAAACCACCAAGACCCCATGCCAGCAGGATTGCCGGACCCGATTGCAGGGCTGCCAACATATACCCCGTCGTTGTAAAGACCCCCACGCCAATCATGTTCGCCATAATCAGCAGGGAGCCCGAAACCACGCCGAGTGTGCGCGGCGGGTCGGCAGGTGGGTTGGTCGGAGAAGACACGCGCAATCCAGTTCGGGAAAGTGGAGCAGACCCAGATCCCCCTGGGTAATACTGTTCCGATGATATCGACTGTCTTCCATCCCGTCGTCAAGCGAGCCAATCACACGGCTCGGACACGGAGGGGAGACTGGCGGGGGCTTGTTCCCTTGCGTTATGGTTTGGAACTTCAGCTGAGGACCCGGCCCGGGTCGGCCTGCCCGATGCCCGGCCATGGTCCCGACTTCACCCGTTGCACTCAGGGAGACAGGCCGATGATCAATCTCAAGCGGATCCTCGTGGCGACCGATTTCAGCCAGCATTCTCGCCTGGCTTTGAAATACGCCGCCACCCTGGCGCAGGCGTTCGGGGCGGAGGTCATTCTGTGCCATGTGCTCGAGAAACCCGACTTCCTGTCGACGTTGCCCCCTGTGATGGAGGGGTACTTCCCGCCGAATCTCGCCGAACTGCACGAGAAGCATGCCCGGACAGAGTCTGAGGCACAACTCGCACAGGCGGGCATCAAGAATGGCCGGATTGTGCTCCCGCACGGGAATCCGGCGGCGGAAACCGTGGCCGCCGCCAAGCGGGAACAGGCCGACCTGCTGGTGGTCGGAACGCACGGCCGCGGAGCCCTGACACACCTGCTGTTGGGCTCGGTGGCCGAAAAAATTGTGCGTTCTGCTGGCTGCCCGGTGCTGACCGTCCGGCAAGGGGAACACGACTTCGTGTGACGCCGACCGCCTCTATCCCGGCTCGTTGCAGCCACTGTGGAGGCGACTGCCCCGTCCCGTTGATTGACCCTGAATCCACCGTGTTTTTGATTCGCGCCCGAATCGAGGAATCGCATGGCCCACCACCCCGCGGCTGCCACTGAATCCCAGGCCCCCTGGCCTGGCTCGCACGAAAGGCCCCGTTGGTCGCTGGGGGAATTGGGCGAAGCCCCGCGGTTTGAATGGAGCAAACTCTGGCAGTACCTGGGACCGGGATTGCTGATGGGGGGGGCGGCGATTGGCGGGGGAGAATGGCTGACTGGTCCGGAGGTCACGGCCAAGTTTGGCGGCAGCCTGCTCTGGCTGGCCACCATGAGCATCCTCGGACAAATTATCTACAACATCGAAATCAGCCGGTACACGCTGTATACGGGCGAGCCCATCTTCACAGGCAAATTCCGCACGCAGCCAGGACCCCGGTTTTGGGTGTGGGTGTATCTGTTGCTGGATATCGGGACCGCCTTTCCCTACCTGGCGGCGAGTGCCGCCATTCCCCTGCTGCTGGTCTTGAAGGGAGGCCCGGAACCAACGCCCGGTCTGATGGCCGACAACGCGACCACACTCCGGATGCTGTCTCTGCTCATCTTCGCCGCCGCGCTGCTGCCGATGGTCTTCGGGGGAAAGATCTACAACTCGCTGAAGGCCGTGATGACCTTCAAGATTGTCACGGTGATGGGCTTTCTGCTGATCTTGGCGGTGTTCTTCTCGCATGGATCCACCTGGAAGGAGATCTTCACCGGATTCTTCAAGTTCGGGAACATTCCTACAGGGCAAGACAATGAGGTGGTCAACCTGTTTGCCTCGCTGTGGGACGGGAAAATCCCATCACTGGGGATCAAGGAAATCGGTCTGCTATCGGCCTTGGTGGCAATCTCCGGCCAAGGAGGCCTGACCAACACCCCCATCAGCAACTACACGCGGGACCAGGGATGGGGTATGGGAGCGCATGTGGGGGCGATCCCCAGTCTGGTGGGCGGGAACGACATCACCCTGTCGCATGAGGGAACGGTGTTCATTCCCACTGAGCAGTCGCTGCCCCGTTGGCGGGCCTGGGTGGGTCACCTGGTTCGTGATCAATTCATGGTGTGGGGGCCCGCCTGCTTTTTCGGACTGGCCCTTCCCAGCATGCTCTCGATCGAGTTCCTGCCGAAGGATACGGATCTGAGCAACAAGTGGATGGGTCCCGTGGCCACTTCCAATGGAGTGGGACAGGCCGTGGGGGCCGTGCTGGGCCCCTCCCTCGGCACGGTTTTCCGGTTTCTCACACTGTTCTGCGGATTCCTGGTGCTCGCCCCCAGTATGGCATCGACGATCGATGGATTTGTGCGCCGCTGGGTCGATGTCTTCTGGACCTCCAGCAAGCGACTGCGTGAGGTGGATGCGTCCAAAATCCGGGTGTTATACTTCGCCGTGCTGGGAGTCTACGCCGTGGTCAGCCTGTGCATGCTGGCCTGGATTGCCGAGCCGTCCAAACTGCTGAAAATCGCAGGGTTTGTCTACAACTTCGCGCTGGGGTTCAGCTGCTGGCATGTGCTGGTCATCAACACCCGGCTCATGCCGAAGCCACTGCGTCCCGGGTGGCTGTCTCGCGCGGGACTGGTGCTGGTGGGAATCTACTTCTGGATCGTGGGGATCCTCGGTGCCATTTCGACGATCAGCACCTGGAAATGACGGCCGCGAGTGCATGGCCCGGGGGGACGGATGGCCCAAGAACGATCGGCACCGGCCTGATCGGCCTCAAAAACCGGGCTGGACCACAAAGAACAGACGGTGATCGTCGCGGTTGCGATCACCCAAACTGTCCGGTGAGATACCTTGTGGTCAGTTCCTGCCGGGGATGTTCGAACATCTCGGAGGTCGCGTTGGCCTCAATCAGCTCGCCGTGGTAGAAGAAGCAGGTCTGGTCAGAGACCCGGGCCGCCTGCTGCATGTTATGCGTCACGATGACGATTGTCAGCCGATCCTTGAGTTCGTAAACCAGGTCTTCAATGCGGGCGGTGGAAGCGGGGTCGAGAGCCGAGGTTGGCTCATCGAACAACAGCACTCCCGGCTCGGGAGCCAGTGCACGGGCGATGCACAGCCGCTGCTGCTGCCCCCCGGACAAGGCATAGGCGCTCTCTTTGAGGCGGTCCTTGACCTCGTCCCAGAGAGCCGCCGAGCGGAGTGACTTCTCGACCCGCTCCTCGATCTGGGTGGGAGAGCGCAGACCGGCCAACCGCAGCCCAAACGCCACATTTTCAAAGATCGACTTTGGAAATGGATTCGGTTTTTGGAACACCATGCCGACGCGCAACCGCATCTCCATCGGATCGACATCACGTCCAATGATGTTGATTCCCTCGGGATACATGTGGATTTCCCCGATGTAGCGATTGCCTGGATAGAGATCGTGCATTCGGTTCAGACAACGCAACAAGGTGGTCTTTCCGCAGCCCGAAGGGCCAATCAGAGCGGTCACCGTGTTCTGGGGAATTGACAGATTGATTTGCTTGAGCGCCTGCTTGGGCCCGTAGAAGAAACTCAGGTCACGGACGGCCAACTTGCATGGCGCGACAAGACCTGGCTCGATGGATACGGCAGGTGCAGGGGCTTTGGAATGCGGCGGTGAGGAATTCTCACGGGCCGCATCCTCCCTGGGCAACGGTGTGCTGGCCGGCTCAGTCATATTCCTACCACTTGATCCGTTTCCGCAGCCGATAACGCAGGACGATGGCGACGGCGTTCAAAGAGAGTGTCATCAGAATCAGCACCACTCCCGCCGTCGCAGCCAGTGCGCTGAATTCCGCTTGAGGCCGGGAAATCCAGTTGAACATCTGGATCGGCATGGCGGTGAATTCTGAGTTGAGCCATTGGAAATTGACAAAAGGAGGCTGCGATTGGATCGGAGCCGGGGGCAGAAATGTGATGAAAGTCAATGCTCCGATCGTCATCAGGGGAGCACTCTCACCGAGCGCCCGAGACATCGCAATGATGGTCCCGGTGGCGATGCCCCCGAGGGAATACGGAATCAAATGATGCCGCACCACCTGCCATTTGGTCGCTCCCAGCGCGTAGGCCGCCTCTCGGATTCCCTGGGGAATGGCCCGCAGCGCCTCGCGGGTGGTGACAATGACAATCGGCAGGATCAACAGCGCCAATGTAATGCCACCCACCAGCAATGAGCGGTCGAGATGCAGGCCATAAATCAGCGCTCCGAGTGCGAGCAGTCCAAAGATGATCGACGGCACTCCCGCCAGGTTGGCGATGTTGATCTCGATGAGCGTTGTCCAGAGATTCCGAGGGGCATATTCCTCGAGGTACACGCCCGCGGCCACTCCCAGGGGAACGGCCAGCAGAATCGTGACGAAAGCCAGCAAGATCGAGCCGACCAGGGGAGAGAGAATTCCCGCCCGCGCAGCCCGGGCCGAGGGGAACGAGGCGTAAAACGCCGGATCAAACAATCGCTGATGCCCATCCCGGATCAGTCCCGCCAACAAGATCACGAGGGTCACCAGCCCTACCAGGGTACAGATCAGCCCCAGAGCAGCGAACCAGCGATCCTGCCGTTTCCGGCGCACGATCAGTTCGGGAATCGACGGCATCAGTAGCTCTCCCGGAACCGCTTGCGCAACAGGTAACCCAGGATGTTGAACCCGAGGGTAAAGACGAACAGCAGTAAGCCGGCCGCGAAGATTGACTGATACCCAACCGAACCCCGGGGGAGGTCGCCCATCGAAACCTGGACGATGTAAGCGGTGATGGTTAATCCGGGCTGTCGGGGATCGAGAGTGAAATTGGGCTGCCCCCCAGCAGCGATCGCGACGATCATCGTCTCGCCGATCGCCCGGGAAATCCCCAGAATGTAGGCCGAACCAATTCCGGATAGCGCCGCCGGATAGACCACTTTGAACGCGGTGATCATCCGGTTTGCTCCCAGAGCGTAGGCTCCTTCGCGCAGCAGCATGGGAACCGAGCGCATGGCGTCTTCCGAGAGCGAGCTGACATAGGGAATGATCATCAATCCCATCACCAACCCGGCGCTCAGCATGTTGGCCCCGGGCATGTCCGCGAACACCTTCTGCAGCGTCGGGCCGACATAGACCAGGGCAAAATAACCATAAACCACCGTGGGAATCGCGCTGAGCAACTCCAATGTGGGTTTGAGGAACTCACGAACGGCGAACGGAGCGTACTCACTCATGTAAACCGCCACGATCGATCCGACCGGCAGGGCAACCAGCAGAGCCACTCCGGTTGTGACCACGGTCCCACACAACAGTGGCAGAATGCCAAAGTGGGGAGGATCGAAGGTTGGTGCCCACACTCGTCCTGTTAGAAATTCGAGTGTGGGCACACTGCGGAAGAAAGTGGACGATTCCCATAAGAGAATCGCCACAATTCCCATGGTCACGACCACGGATATGAACGCCGCCAGGAACAGCAGCCACTCCACCAAGCGCTCATCCCAGCGGGGTCGCCCCGATCCGAACAGGGGTGAGGCGGTGTCCGGCCGCGGCTTGACCGTGGTCGGAACCGGCTGGTCGAGTGGCTCCGGAGTCGCACTGCTCACTGGGGCTCCCGCGCCAGAATGTCCTCGATCTTCACACCCACCTCGGGTTTCCCCTGGAATGCCGAACCAGTTTTATGTTCCCGAAACCGCTGCAGAGCCATCGTGTAGGCGGTTGAGGGGAGGGGCATGTACTTCACTTCCGTGACCAACTGCGGAGCATTGATCAACAAGAACTCAACGAAGGTCCGAACCTCAGGACGCTCCGCCGACTTCTTGTTCACGTAGATGAACAAAGGTCGCGACAACGGGTTGTACTTCGCCGCCACCACCGTTTCCAGACTGGGCAGGACCGGCCCCTCCTCGTCCTTTTCCCAATCGACTGCAAGCGCCTTCACCGATTTGGTGTTCTCGATGTAATAGGCGAACGGAATGTAACCCAGAGCACCGGGATCGCCCTTGATTCCCTGCACGAGAGCATTGTCGTCCTCACTGCCGGTGTAGTCGGTGCGACTCGACCGAGCCTTGCCCACCACCGCCTCGGTGAAATAGTCGAATGTCCCCGAATCGGCCCCGGCACCAAACAACCGCAGTGGTGTCTCGGGCCAGGAGGGATCCACATCGCTCCACTTGAGAACCTTTCCCTGCGAATCAGGGGACCAGATCTTCTTCAACTGTTCCATCGTGATCGATTCGAGCTTGCTGCCCGGGTGCACTGCGATCGTCAGCGCGTCGAAACAGACCGGCAGTTCGATGAATTCGATCCCCGCTTCCTGGCACCCCTTACGTTCGGCCTCTGTGATGGGCCGCGACGCATTACAGATGTCAATTTCATCCCGCAGAAAACGCTTGAATCCTCCCCCTGTGCCGGCATGGGCGATGGGCACATCAACCCCCTTGCGGGTGGCCGTCTGGAAGTCTTCCGCCGCCACTTCCACGACCGGGAACAGACTGCTGGAGCCGTCGATGCGCACTTTGCCAGTGAGCTTGGACAAGGCCCCGGGTTCCAGGAGTGGGCTCGACAGCCCCGACGGCTCGGCGGGGGCCGCAACTCCGCCCGTTGGCTTCGATTCACTTGCCGCAGGAGCCACCGGGGCGGAGGGGGAACATCCGCTCACAACAAGGCCACAGAAACCCGCAACCAGCCACAACACTCGACTTCGTTTTGTGAACATCTCTCACCTGTCAGGGTTTTCGACACGCCAGGATGCTAGGGCGAAAAGATTAAGAATGCGTGAAGACAGGCGCTGAGTGCCGGTCGTCTCTCCTCTGGAGCTTCCTCCTCAAAACGGCGCAGGCAAGACACTTTCAATCAAAAGCGATGGCCCGGCCGGGACCCCCATGGCAGTCGCGCACCTTGACCGGTGCGAACACGAAGTACTGGCCAGATTTGAGCTGGGTCAGGTTGGTCAGGAATTCGACCCCCACAATCCCCCGGGATCCGAGAGCCCAGTACATCTGTAATGCTTGCCGTTCATTCACTCCACCCAGTGTCGGCCCATCGGTTCCCACGCAGGCCACCCCCCGCTCCGCCAGATACAACACTGCCTCCGCCGTCAAGGCTGGCCACCCCTCGCTCTTGCCATTCAACGGATCGACAAGACACTTTTCCCCCGCAGGAAGAGGTCTGTAGAACTCGTCACTCCAGCCACTGCGAAACACCACCACTTCACCCCGCTGCAATGGCCCCTCGGTCCGCTCAAATTCCTTCAGCGTTTCGACCGTGATCTCGGGGGATGCCGGCCATTGCTCGCGCGGGGTTGTTCCCCTCAGTCGGCTGACATCCACAACCCGGACCACCCCGCAGGTCTGCGACAATGGAACTTGCTCGGTTGTGACTGTGCTGGTCCCCCGCTTTCCAAATCGGGACTCGTAATCCTTCAGGATCGCCCGGATTTCCGGCGCGTACCGGGCGTTATCGAAACCGGGAGCGGGAAGGGCATAGCTTGGTGGAACCAAGTGGGTCCCCGTGTGGCTGTCGAGCATATGCAGCATGAACGGAACCTTGATGTTCGGGTTCATCCCAAACCGGATCGTCATGTACGGCTGACGGTGATTGCCTGTCCCCCGGCCCGGCCAACTCGATGGCAGATCATCACTCAGGGTGACAGAAAGATCGACCACCTTCTTAGCCCGCGCCGCAGCGATCAATCGCGCAGCCAGAGGGTTCCCAACAATCGCGAAGGCCCGCCCCTCACTGTAGGGATCGCCCGCATGTTTTGGTCCAATCATGCAATAGAAGGCTCCCGTCACCGGGAGTTGGCCAAACCCAATCCCACTTTCGGTCCAGATCATCCCATGCTTGAGCCCGGCAAAGTGTGTCGGTTCCGCAAGATTGGGAAGCGGTCCCATACTGGTGCTGTCGGTCCCCAGCGTCAACACCCCCCGTGATGCCAGGTATTCCATGCAGTCGGGATCGGGGTCGGGCCACCCTGGGGTCAGGCCCGCCACAGGGTCGGCACCAAACCGTCTCCCCTCGGGAAAAGGACGGTAGTACTTGTCGCTGAAACCGCTGTGGAACAACACCACATCCCCGCGACGCAGAGGACGGTTTGCTTTTTCCCAAGCCTGGACCCGCTCCCGGGTCACCAGATCACTGCGACCAGCCGGGGTCGAATCCAGCAGATCCTGGCAGTCGATCACACAGGCCTCACCGCCAAATTGCCACGCCTCGATCTTGTCGGTGAAGGCCATTCCAAACGGACCAGCATTCGGCAGCCCCGAGTTGGGAGCCGTGACCGAATGGGGTGGAACATCCAATTGCGTTCCCGTATTCCCGTCGAGGATCAGAATGTCGCTGTTGTAAGGCGAAAGAGGACCGATCTGCCGATAGTGGTTGATCTGAAAAGGGGGAAAAGTAGTCCACGTGCAGGGATACTCGGGGGCGATCAACAAAGACAAATCGACAAACCGTGGTTCCTCCCCACGGCTCTCCGAGCCAACGGTCCAAAGTCCACAGAACAGTCCCAGTGTCAGCCACCAGCAACTGGCGCGGAGAAGACTCCGCCAGGGAGCGGGCGAAAACTGGTTTCTCAAGTGGGCGAACATGGTCACATCTCCAGGAGCGTGAAGAAATGTGGGGACGAATTGGTCAGGACAACGTGGGGAGCACCTAGGCAAAAATCAGCAGAACGAGGGTGGTGGTCACTCCATTGACGATCATGTGAGTGACAATCGGCGCAATCAAAGCCCCACGCCATTCACGCAACAACGCCAGCACGATCGCGACTGCCGTCAACAGCGGAACTCCCAGGGCCCCCTGCGGATGGATAACGGCGAACAGAAACGAACTGGTCAGCAGTGAAAGAAACAACGACACCAACCAGCCCCAACGACCAAACAACTCCCGCAGATGCCGGTACAACACGCCGCGGAACATGATTTCCTCAGTGATCGGCACCAGCAGCACCACGGCAATCGCCTGCAGCCGAATCCACATCGAACCGCGGGCCAAGGGTTCGATGATGGGATGTACTGGCGCTTCGGCGAACGCGAACAGAGCTGTTCCCGTGAGGAGCGTCTGCCAACGCATCAGCAACAGGGTCACCAGCAAACCCAGAAAGATAACCGGCAACCCACCGATGTATCCGAGAATTCCAAAAGAAACCTCCCGCCAACCTCCTCGAGGCCAAAAGATTCCCAACTCCTGCTGTACCTGCCATACAGGTACTCCTCGCCATACCGGCCAGAACAGCGTCAGGAGGCTGAGTCCCGCCCCAACTCCAGCTGCCGTCAAGGCCAACTGCGGAGGAGCCAACCACCCCAGGAGAACACTCAGTCCAAAGAATGTCACAAACCACAAGGCGAAGGTCTCGGCATAGTAGCCTCCCGTTCCGCTCGGCAAACGCAACCGGAACTGCAGTTTGCCGTTGACAGCGAATACCCCCCAGCCAACGAGTAATCCTGTTCCAATCAGCAGGGCCACGACTCCGATGGCGACCAGACCCATAAAAGCAGCCATTGTCCGCTGCGCCTGGCCAAGCATCTCAACGCGAAGCGCGGTGTCCTCCCCCTCGGTGGAGGTAACGGCCAACCTCCCCAACCAACCAAACTTGCTGCGGATCAAGTCGAGATCTTCCGGCGCCAGTTGTTTCGCAGGCCTGTCTGGAGTTCCCTCCGGGAGAATCAATCCTGCCACCACCCGTACCAACTCCCGCTCTTCTTCTGCCGCCCCTTCGGAAATTCCTTTCAAGAGATCCAATTCCTGCTGAGCCAGAACGGGATCTCCCACAGCATGCACCAGCAGGGTCCAGCGCAGTTGTTTAAGTCGGCGATCGCCTGAAAACCCTTCGCGTGCGGAAGGTTCAGAGAGCACATTACGGGAGAACTGCGCAACTCCGACGAGGTACTTGGCCTGCAGATCATTGGCCAACTCTCCTCCAGTGAGCCGCGCCCCGCTGTTTGAGCGACTCGACTGCAATGCGATGACAGACAAGGCAGAGAGGAGGATAACACCCCACGCGAGCCATGGGCGCGGAGGAGAGCGACGTGAGTCCAGTCCCCCAGAATCAGTGACGCCAGCGGGTACCTCAACGGACTGAATTGCCAGAGGAAAGTCGCTCGATCCACCCGCTTCGAAAAGCGGCTCCTGACGGTTCAATTCATCGTTGTTCACAGACAGATCCGAGGCAAGGGTGCAGGAGGTTCAGGTGAACCAGATGTTAGATCACACAGAGTGTCTACCTCCACTCCAACGCAGCAGGTTCCTGGTTCAGGAATGGGGCGGCAGTTCCCGGAACTGTTTCCAACGACTTCGCTTCTGGCAGCCCGGACAAAAAAATGTGGCGCGTTGAGCCTGAACAATCCTGCGAATTGCGAAACCGCAGCGAGGACAGGGAAGTCCAGCGCGATCGTACACACGATGTTGGTTCTGATAGCCACCCGCACGATTGAGTGCGTTGCGGTAAGTGCCATCCGACAGAGTCGACCCCTCGTAACGAATGGCCTCTTCGAGTACGTGGCGCACGGCGTCACCCAGACGCCCGATTTCCCGTTGTGTCAGACTGCAGGCTCGGTGTCGCGGGTCGATGCCGCAGACATGCAGAATCTCGCTGGCATACAAGTTACCGATGCCTGCCACGCGGATCTGATCAAGCAGCGCCACCTTGATGGGCCGGGTTGTCGACTGGCAGACCAACTGCCATTGGGCTCTGGTCATCTCCAAAGCGTCTGGCCCTAACCTTTCGGGTCCCAGGTGCCGTTCCCACTCCCGCCTGGAATACAGCGAGACCGTACCCAACCCTCGTCGATCCCAGAACCAAAGGTCGGTCTCGCTCCCGCTTGCCGAGAGATGCCAAACCAATCGCAAATGCTCCCGATCGGGGGGATCGGCCAACAAGAGGAGGCCGGTCATCCGGGGCTCAATGACGAAGGCCGACTCATCGGAGAGCAGCAACACAATGCGCTTGGCCCGGCGACGGACCTCCGCAATCCGCTGCCCGACGACTCTTTCCCGCTGTGATGCCAGTGAGGGCCGCATCGTCAATGGACGACAGCGATTTGGACACGCCTCAAAGTCCTGGATGGTGCGCCCTTCGACAGCCGACCGAATCCCCCTCACCATCGTCTCGACTTCAGGCAATTCGGGCACGGAGAGGCTCGTAAGGGGTCAGCTGGCCAGCAGTTGTTGTTCCAGGGACTGTACCAGGTCCGAGAGGGGCCAAGATTGCACAGCCACCCGAATGGGGGCGTCGGCATCCAAGGCCGTCTGGATCTTCTTTTCGGCGGAAATCACGGTCGCGTGATTCCTTCCGCCAAAATAGCGTCCGATTTCAGCGTATGCCGCCCGGGTGTGACGCCGGGCCAGAAACATCGCCAACATTCTGGGCTCCGCAAGATCACGGGTGCGGCGGCTGGATCGAAGGTCCTCAACTGTGACCCCGAAGGTTTCGCAAACCACCCGTTCGATGTCGGGAAGACGGACCACGCGGACACAGTCGCGCTCGAGCGATCCCACGACTTGCCGGGCGAGGCTGACGGTCAGCCCCCCCCCTACGGCCCGCTGCAGATTCTTCAAGTTGCAGAGGGCACCTTCAATCTCCCGCACACTTGAGCAGCGTGCCCGGGCGATGATGCGGGCCGCGTCCGGCGGTAACAACATGCCCATGGCCCGAGCCTTGCGGACGACAATCTCGTCGCGTGTCTTCGGATCGGGCATCTCCAGCCGGCAGGTGATACCGGAGAGAAACCGTGTCACCAACTCAGGCCGGGTGCGGGCCAACATCCGGGGATGACGATCCGCGGCGATGACAAACCGCCGTCCCTGAGACTCCAACTGTTGCAGAGTGTGGAGAAACTCCTCCTGGATCCGCAGCTTTCCATCCAGGAAATCGACATCATCCACCAGCAGCACATCAACCTGTCGGAACCGTTGCCGAAACGCAGGCAATCCCTGTGACCTCAGGGCACTGGTGAACTGGTTCGTCAATTGCTCCGCAGTCAGCAACAGAACCTGCGGAGCATGAGGCTGACGTCGCAACGCGTCGGCAATCCCTTCCAGCAGATGGGTTTTTCCGACGCCGGTGGTCCCAAACAGATACAGCCCCTGGCCATCCGCGGCCCCCTCCGAGACAAACTGCGTGGCAGCGGCCAGGGCGACTTGTCCTCCCATCCCGGCGACGAAGTCGGAAAGTCTGGACAACCGCCGCGAGGCAGGGCTTCGGACCCCGACAGAGTCATTCTTCGAAACACTCGGATCCAGAGGCGTCTCCGCCGCAGCGGTAGCACGAGAGTTGACCTGCCGAGGATCGTGAACCTCCCCCGCTGTCACCGAGGAGTTGCCGTGGCTTGCAACTCGCGGCAGGACGGTACCGGTCCCCTGCGGCGGACCGGAGTTCCGTCCGACGGCCGTACCAGGCGTCGGAGCAGCCACCTCCAGAACACGAACCACCCCAGAATCGCCTCGGAGTTCCCGGGCAATCTGCTGCAGGGCGGCGCGATGGCGCGTCTGGAGGACATTCATCAGGAAAGAGCTCGGGGCCAAGACCAGCAATTCATCGCCGCTCCAACGGAAAACGACGTCACTGCGTCTCAGGGCATCGTAATGCCGCGTCCCCAACCGTTCAATCAGAAGTTGTTCCAGTGCCAGGTCCTTCGACCGCGACTCCGGAGAGACCGGATCGCCCGCCCCCAACCTGCCCACCACCACAAGATGTTCCACATCATTCGACTCGTCCGGAAATCCGGGTTGCATCGTGCCACCCCCAACCGGCCGCGCAGACCATCAGCCTCCGGAAAGCCGCCCACGCGTCGGAATCCTTCAGCGAAACATCCCAAATCACGGCAGACCGTGTCCGACAAAGACACTGGGTCACCGCCCCTGAGACGAAACGTAGGAGCTCCGGTCGCAGGCCGCTGCCCGTTGCCAGGTCTGCTGCGTTCGGTATGACAGTCAGTTTGATCCTCTTCCAATGACAGGCGGTTCGGACACCAGAAATCCCGCACCAAGGGACTTCACCGATCCGCAAGCACTGGCTTCCACTCACTCGGTGAGGCAGAAGATACCCCCGGGAGACACGATGTCAAACCAGATTTTGCCCCCATGGTCCCCCCCTGCACCGGGAGTCGGCTTTCCTTCGCATTTCTTCATCAAAACACCTCCCGCTTGCCACGGTGATTGATCCCCAAAACCAGCTGAGCACTGGGGATATCCTGTGGAATCGCAGGATGGAAAATTCGTCACCGTTCCTACAGACTGCCCTTGTTTCCTCACCGCTTCCCGCACATCAACTGCGAGCGGATTGCACTTCCCCAGTCGTTACTCCAATGCCCTGAGGTTCTTGAGGACTGACGGGAGTCCCGCCGTGGGACGACCAGCGCGACTTTGGTACTGAGAGCATCGCAGGATCATCGGACCGGGGTACCGGTCCACCTCGACTGAAGCGCAGACGAAGGTTGGCCCCACGGTGCACTTGATGGACAAAAGATCCACCAACGACCGCCCAAGGGTTCCCGAGGGCCGCTCCCGGCCATCAGGCTGAGCGGCTTTTCTGAACGCGGGGTGGGGACGGGGAGCGTTTCCCGAAGTCGGTTTGTCGCCTGCCAGGGGACGGCAGTCAGTTGTTGCGGCGACGATCCGACCGCCGGGAAGGATCTGGTTTCTCGGCCGCCTTGAGGATCTGAGACCAAATCCCACCCCCCGACGACGGCGCGCCCCCATCCTGTTCACGATCCGAGGGACCTGAACGCCGGGGAGGCGCTGAAATGACCTCGGGCTCCACCACATCCTTCGCGGTCGTCGCCAGGGCTGCTGCTGGACGCGTCTTGGGCAGCAGCAGTTTCTCGGTGATTCCCCACAAACTTGAAACGATGAAGTAGACGCACAGACCCGCGGGAACCCGGTAGAACATCACCAACATGAAAATCATCATGAAGTTCATGGTTTTCTGTTGGATTTCCTGTTCTTCATTCGCTGGGGGAGGAGTGAACAGTTTCTGCTGCACCATGAACAACGCATAGACAATCACTGGCAGCAAGTTGAAGGTGGTCCAGCCCAGCAACGGCATCCGGAACGGAAGTTGTGCCAACGCATCGGGTGCCGCGAGGTTTTCGAAATAGAGGAAGGGTGCCATGCGCAGATCGACAGCATGGTTCAGTGATTGATAGAGCCCGATGAAGATGGGCATCTGCAGCAGGGCTGGCAGGCACCCCATCTGAATCGGACGGACGTTGTTCCGGCGATACAACTCGTGCATCTCCTTCATCTGCCGGGCTTGGTCGTCCTTGAACTTCTCCTTCAATGCGGCGATTTTAGGAGCGATTTCCTGCATTCGGGCCGCGTTTTGTGCTTGTTTGATGGAAATCGGCACCATGATCGCACGGACCAGCATGGTCAGGCAGACAATGGCAATTCCCCAACTTCCTGTGATGGATTGGAACCAGACCAAAAGCTTCACCAGACGGCGGGCGGTCCAGCGGATCAATCGACCCATCCCCAGAAAATTGCCGTAGTCAATGACCCCTTCGGAAAGAGGCGGCAAAACCTCTTCCCGTTTGGGACCTACAAACAAATCCATTTCCTGTGAGGCCGTTGCCGCAGCACTTCCCGACTCCCCCAGCGACAAGGGAACCGAGGTCAGTTCGACGGTAATCTCACTCGCGGAGGGGTTGGCTTTGACGCTTTCGCCAACCAGGGCCTGGCGAATTGCGGAAAAAGGGGGCTGTTCAAAAGCGTTGCCCTTCGGACAAAGCAGTGCCGCGAAATACTGGCAATCCAGCCCGATGTACTGGACTGGTTTTCTCCATTCCTCGGTCTTGCCATTCGAAATGCTTTTGGCGTCGAGCAGTTGATGGTTAACGACGCCCGGTTGATCCAGAAAGCCGGCCACCACATCTCGAAACTTCGAGGTGTTCTCATCATTTTCGAGAACGAGCCCCGTGGGGCCCTGCATCACATAGTTGATCGTCCGGGATTTGTTCGTCAGGTTCTGAACAGCCAACTTGCACTCGATCTGATAGGCCCCCGCCTCGGGGTTTTCCGCTGAGGGATCAACCTTTGAGACCCGGTAGCGTCTCTCGATGCGCAGCCCTTCCACCTCAATCGCGAACAGGGCCGATTCATGAGGGGCCTCGGCGGGTTCCAACCGGACCAGTTCCCAGTTCAGACGATTCAACCGTGCCTGCAATTGCGGAATGTCCATCTCGAGACTGCGGGGGCGAACATTTTGAGCCCCCAGCACATCGAGCGGAACATGAGGCTTTTGCAGCGAGACAAGTTTCGGATCCAACATCGTGACCCGCTCAATACAGGCACCCTGCGAGTTCAGCACCACCCGCTGCCTGAAGCCTGATTGGGAATCTTCAGCCCCCAGGATCACGGTGCGGGGAGGATGTTGGGGAAGTTCGGGAGCCGGTTCTCCAGGCACGCCCACCGCTGGCACTTCGCCGCCAGCCTGAGGTTTCTCGGAATTCACATCCGGGACGGACGAAAGATCTCCCTCTCCCGTCAGCGGATTGCTCGGAGACTCAGCATTCTTGCTCCCCTCCCCCTCCGCCGCTGCGACCGGATCCACAGGTTTGGGGCGCGGGGGAATGAGCCGGGGCACCACGAAGGTGTACCAGCCTCCCACCACGATCATCGACAACACGGTCGCCAAGAGAAGGCGCTTCTGATCCATGGCTACTCTCTGCCTGTTCAAGTTTCCGGGGCCACGCGTTGGCTAGCGCCCGTCGAGCAGCCGGTCCCCGAGGTAATTGTCCAGCTCGGGAATCGCCAGAATCTTAGCCCGTGTTGACTCGACATCGTAGGGTACGCGCTGAAAGACGACCTGGCCTGAATCGTCCAGGATGACATAGGAGGAACGCGGATCGCCATTTCGCGGCTGTCCCACGGAGCCCACATTGATCAACAGCTTTTCCTGCCCTAGAGGATACCGGAAATCACACTCTTCCGGGCGCACAAATCTCAAGGATTCGGTGAACACACCAGGCACATGAGTGTGCCCCTGAAAACAGTATTTCGCAACCAGCCCAAAAATTCGTTCCATTTTCCGCTGGTTGTAGATGTCGTCGGGAAACACGTATTCATTCAGCGGATTGCGTGCCGAACCGTGCACATACAGCAAATCCCCCTCGCGATGGGTCCGGGGCAATTCCCCCAAAAACTCCCAGCGGCGCTCGTTGCCCCGGGGATCCCCCTTCTCCAACTGCTCACGCGTCCAGAAGATGGCTCGTTCCGCCCCCTGATTGAATCCCTCGGGGTCAAACAACGCTCCCTGGTCATGATTTCCGAGGAGGGTCATTTGGCAGTGTTTCATCACCAAATCGATACATTCCCGGGGATTGGGGCCGTAGCCCACAATGTCCCCGAGACAATAAATCTCGGTGATTCCCTTCGCACGAATGTCGGCCAATACCGACTCCAATGCTTCGAGATTGCCGTGAATGTCGCTCAGAATCGCTTTCAAACGCTTCGTGCCTTCGTGACCGAATCACCTTCTCCAACCTGTTGAACCCGCGACCCGCCGAGGTCTTCGACGTGTCTGCACATCCTAAAGCTATGACAAGACTTGCGGTTGGGTCAAGCATCCTCTCTGTTTCCATCCGCCTCTCTCACAGTCCTCGTCCCTCCTCTGCCGTAGACTGGGCTTCCGAACGTCTGCCCGATATCCTCCCCAGACCCGACCTCCTGGCCAGCTGACCCCAGGCCGCAAGGCCTCCTTCTCTGGACCGGCCATACTCCGGCACCGCAATGGTACAAAACTTCTTCCGCTACGGGTCGCTTCTCCCGGTGCTGACCGCTTTGGCCTGGCTTTCTCTGAAGCCCCAGCTCGCAGGCGGAGTTGAGCAGCAACTCAACGGCCAGAAATTCATCCTTCCCGATGGTTTCGAGATTGTGCAGGCCGCCGGTTCCGACCTCGTCGAACGCCCCATCAGTGTCGATTTCGATGAACAGGGACGGTTGTATGTGACCGAATCCTCTGGCACCAACGACAAGGCGGAAATCCAGCTGGCCAACCGCCCCCACCGGGTCCTGCGGCTCGAAGATACCGATGGCGACGGGGTGTTTGACCGGAGAACGGTCTTCGCCGATCAACTGATGTTGCCAGAGGGGGCACTCTGGCATCAGGGAGCGTTGTATGTCTCAGCCCCCCCCAGCATCTGGAAGCTGGCCGACACCGATGACGATGGTGTCGCCGATCTGCGGGAAGAGTGGCATGCGGGAGGAACGCTGGGAGGCTGCGCCAACGACCTGCATGGTCCTTTTTTGGGACCTGACGGGTGGATTTACTGGTGCAAGGGGGCCTGGGCGGAACAAACCGTCGAACGGCCAGGACGGTCGCCGCTTGTCACAAGGGCCTCACACATCTTCCGCAAACGGACGGATGGGACCGGCCAGGAGGCTGTGATGACCGGGGGAATGGATAACCCCGTGGATATCGCATTCACCGCGGGAGGCGAGCGGATCATCACTTCCACATTCGTCCAACATCCCGGGGGTGGTCTGCGTGACGGTTTGCTGCACACCGTCTATGGAGGAGTCTACGGCAAGGATCATGCGCCCATTGACTCCGCACTGAGGACGGGCGAATTGATGCCGATCCTGGTCCACCTGGGGGCCGCAGCTCCCTGCGGATTGATCCGCTACGAAGCGAACTTTTTTGGGGAAGATTATCGCGACAACCTGTTCGCATGCCTGTTCAACATGCACAAGGTGACTCGTCATGAACTCACACCGGGCGGGGGCAGTTTCGCGGTAAAAACCAGCGACTTCCTTGTTTCGGACAGTCTCGATTTCCATCCCACAGATGTTCTGGAAGATGCGGACGGAAGCCTGTTGGTGATCGATACCGGCGGCTGGTACAAGCTGTGTTGCCCGACGTCGCAATTGTGGAAACCAGATGTTTTGGGGGCCATCTATCGCATCCGGCGCACGCCAGCCCCCGCCATTCCCGATCCGAGGGGTCTCCGGATTCCTTTCACAAAAATGAACGACTGTGGCGCACTCGCTCGGTTTCTCGCGGATCGGCGTCCGGCGGTGCGGGCCCGGGCTACGGCCGCACTGGTCAATCTTGGAGAGCCGGCTGTTTTGGCGCTGCAGAACCAATTGACCGATGCCAATCCCCGCGTCCGCCTGCGAGTCGTCCGAGCTCTGTCCCAACTCGCTGAAAAGCTCTCTGCCACATCGTCGGCGGGAGCCCCTCTGCAAGGCTTGCGGCAGGCCTTGAGCGACTCGGATGAGACGGTTCGCCAGGCTGCGGGCCAGACGCTGTCCCTCGCCAAAGATCCCCAAGCCGTGGAATCGTTTCAGAATCTGCTGAAATCTCCCTCACTTGCCAATCGACGGGTGGCCGCCGAAGCCTTGGGGCGAATCCAGTCCCGTGAGTCGATTGCCGCCTTGCTCGAAGCAGCGGGAACCGCTCCCTACGACCGATTTGTCGAGCATTCGGTGACGTTCGCCCTGCTGGAAATCGCTCAGCCCCAGGAACTGCTGACCTGGCTTGGCGAAGATCCCGAGTTCACCCGTCACGAACCCCGCGCAGTCCGGGCCGCTCTGCTGGCACTGGAGCAACTCCCCGAGGGAGGATTGACCGTCGCTCCAATCCTCCAACTTCTGCGCCGCGACGACGAATTCTTGCGGGAAACAGCCCTGTGGATCGCCCGTCGACATCCCGACTGGGGTGACGGCCTGGCGACCCAGTTGCGCGAGATGCTACAGAGCGTCGGGAATCTGACCGACGAATCCGCCCGAAACCGGTTACAGAAGCTCCTCGTTGGTCTGGCCCGGTCTCCCCAGGTCCAACACCTGATGGGAGAACTGGCTTTCGCCGAGACAACACCAGCCGCCGGTCGCAGGGTCATCCTGCAAGCGATGCGGGACTCCGGGCTGAAACCGTTTCCGGAGGCCTGGGTTCAGAGCCTGGTGGCCGCCCTGGGCCTTGCCGAAAACGAATCGCGGGGAGAGACACTTCAGGCCTTGCGCGGCCAAACCATCCCCCCGGATCAGGTTTCGACGGTGTCCGACGCGATCCTCAGATTCGCAAGAGACGAGAACGTGCCGCCCCCCTTGCGCCGACTGGCCCTGTCGACTGTTCCCGGGGGACCTGGCCCACTTGATGCCAATCTGCTGTCGTTGGTGAGTGAACCCCTCATGGGAGATACCCCCGTGCCCGATCGGCTGGAAGCGATCGATATTCTCCAGCGCGCCCTCCTGACGATCCAACAACGCAAGGACTTGACCAAGTTCCTGAGAGAATTGGGACCGCTGGAAGTTGATCGACTGCTCGGCATCTTCCGCGACCAGACCGATACCGACCTCGGCCGGGCAGTGCTCGACTCCCTGGGAAACTCGGCGTCGCTGACCAACCTGCGATTGGATACAGTCCAATCGACTTTTGGGAAGTTCCCGGAGGAGATCCGGGGTGCTTCGCAAGTGTTGTTGGACCAGATCAATTCCGAAAGTGGCCGTCAGAAAGAGAAATTGGCGGCGGTTCTGGCGCGGCTGCGTCCACTGAGCGGGGATGTGCGCCGGGGACAGGCGGTGTTTCACAGCAACAAGGCCGCCTGCTCGACCTGCCATGCGATGGGCTACCTGGGGGGGGCGGTGGGGCCCGACTTGACACGCATTGGTGGAGTCCGGAGTGAACAGGACATGCTGGAGTCGATTCTGTTTCCCAGCCTCTCCTTTGTGCGCAGTTTTGAACCGGTGATTGTTGCGACACGGGAAGGGAAGACCTTCTCGGGAAATGTCCGTTCCGAAGGCCCGAACAGTGTGGTGCTGACCACGGGGCCGCGTCAGGAAATCCGCATCGATCGCGATGAGATCGAAGAGATCCGTCCCGGAAATGTCTCCGTCATGCCGTCCGGACTGGATCAACAGTTGTCCGATCAGGATCTGGCTGACTTGCTGAGCTTTCTGAAGGGGGCCAAGTAGGCCTCAGCCGGACTGAAACCCCGATTCGCCGGATCGGGTATCATTCAAAACCTCGTTCCTTTTCGCCTTCCCGGGCTGTTTGCCGATTCGCGGTCGACAGTCCATCCGATCCATTCCCCTGACCCCTGGGTGTGTTTTTATGCTGGCCCGCATTCGCTGGATGATCGTGTGGTCTGTCTTTTTGGGACTGGGCATGTACCCGGGCCCCAGCTGGGGAGAATCTGTCCCCAATGACAAGCGTCTTCCCAAAGGGACTGTGGCCTACGTCACAGTCCGCAACATGACCGAATTCCGCACCAAATTCGGGCAAACCATGATGGGCCAGATGTTGGGCGACCAGGCACTGCAACCCCTGATCAACAGCATGCAGGGCAAGCTGGCCGAGCAACTGGAGAAGTTTCAGCGGGAGTCCGGATTCTCGGTCTCCGAACTGATGTCCATTCCCGAGGGGGAAATGACAATCTCGGTGACGCTGGGGCCCAACGCGGGACAGTTCGCTCTGACCACGCTGATGGATTTCAGCGGGCGTGAGGAGCTGTTCCAGAAAGTGCTCGACCGCATGCACCAGGAAATGGAAAAGAACGGCGTTGCCCGCATCGAGGAGGAGATCGAAGGGACTCCGGCACAGCTGATTCGGGTTCAGGTGGATGAATCTCCGATCAAGCTGGTTCCTGCCTACGTGGTGAAGGACAAGAACTTTGTGTTCTCGACGCACACAGACTCGCTGAAAAGTGTGCTGGCCCGCTGGTCGGGCGATCATGACGAAACGCTCGCCTCAAGCGAATCTTACCGAATGATTATCGACCGCTGCCGGGGCGAATCGAGCGACACTTCCGCCCTGATGACCTGGTTTGTGGACCCTTTGGCCATCGTCCGCGGAGGACTCTCGGTCGATCCTCAAATGGCCTTTCAGGCGGCAATGGCAATGGGGGTGATGCAGCAGATCGGAGTCGACAAATTCAAGGGAATGGGGGGTACCTCGGACATGGCCGTCGGTGACTTTGATGGATATTCCCGAACATTTCTCTTTGCTGAGTCCTCCACCAAGGGAATTCTCAACCTGATGCAGTTCGATGAGGGGGCGGTAGGCCCCCCCGCGTGGGTCACCAGCGACGTGCTGTCGTTCTCATCCACCCGGTGGAACCTCGAGAAGGCTTACAACACAGTCGAATCCCTGGTCGACATGTTCGCAGGTCCGGGAACCACTGCCCGGCAACTCGATGAATTGGCTGAAAACGCCGAGACTGGAAACCTGCATCTGAAAAAGGATCTGATTGACCAGATGACGGGTGCCTATGTCTCAGTCACCGATCAGGTTCGCCAGGGAGATGATGCCAGCGTGCGGATGCTGTGGGCTCTCGAACTGCGAAATGCCAATGCGATGAAGCAGGTGCTCACCCGAATCGCGGGAATTGAAGGGTTCCCGGGAACGCAGCGGGACTTCCAGGGAGAGACCATTTACGAATTCCGGATTCCGGAAGGGGCTTTTGAGAACCTCGGCGTCCCCAACCTGACACGTCTGCAAGCCGGGGGAGCGAATGAGTCGGGAGAGACCACTCTGGGATTGGCGGTAGCCGACCAGCGATTGTTGCTGGCTCTCGATGTAACCCTGCTGGAACAGGTGCTGCGTGGTCCAGGAGACCGGGAACTTTTGTCTGCTTCGTCCCTGTACAAGAAGGTTGCTTCGCGATTCCCCGCCCGGGCCGCTTCGATAGGATTCAGCCGGGGAGATCTGGCTCTGGAATCGATGCTGGAATCCCTGAAGTCCGAAATGCTGCAGCAGGCCACCCAGGGTCAACTGGAAATCGACATTGATCCGTCGCTGCTGCCCTCGGCCGAAGTGTTGAAAAAGTACACCGCTCCTTCAGGGAGCTATATGGAGTCGGACGAAAAGGGCCTGCGCTGGACCAGCTTCTCGCTCCGTAATTGACCACTGGATTCTGATTGCCGGGACCTGAACAGCCGAGCGCGTTGCAAACCGGTCATCACAGCCACAACTTGCCCGCTCGGTTTTTCTGGTGACACTCCCCGGGGAGCAGGAATTCCGATCCTGCTCCCCGGTTGTATTTCGGTCGAAGGACACCAACGCAAATGCAGACGCTGAGGGCTATCCCAGCGTCTGGCAACATCCTGGTCCTGACGCTTTGCCGACAGCTATGACAGTGCAACACCGATGTGGATCGGACAGGCCCCCCGCCGCACGCATCCCGTGCTGACGTAGCCAGAACAAAATTAAATCAGTGCGGAAATCGGCCGTCCATCAGACAGAATCGGAACGGGACGACCGGAGAAATCGATAATGTTCTGATGAGAATCGATTCCCAGGTGCCGATAGACAGTCGCCAGCAAATCCTGCGGAGTAACCGGGTCGGCGATGGGATACTCAGCTCGTGCCGTAGTGGCCCCAACCACCTGCGCCATGCGGAGTCCGCCCCCGGCCACAAGGGCCGAGAAGGCCTGCGGCCAATGATCCCGCCCCACCCCTGGCTGATTGGAGAAATTCGTGGGAGCATAGGTCACGCGGGGTGTACGTCCAAACTCACCACAGGCGATCACCAGTACATCACTGGTCAGACCCCGGGCCTCCAGATCGAGCAGCAGAGCCGACAGCGCCTGATCCATTTGGGGCAGACGTTCCCGCTGGGCATAGTCCAGATGAAACGCACCGGCGTGGTCGTCCCAGCTGAAATGCTTGGTGGTGTCATTGGGGGCAGTGGCATCAATATTGATGACAGCTACTCCCGCCTCGGCCAGGCGGCGGGCCAACAGGCAACTCTGTCCCCACCGATGGCGTCCGTACCGCTCTTTCAACCGGGGATCCTCGGTCGAGAGGTCAAAGGCCCGGGCGACCTTTTGGCTGGTCAGCATCTGGAAGGCGGCGGAACGGAAGGTTTCCATTCCGGAGAGACTTCCCCGGAGATCCAGATCGCGGCGGAACCGATCGAACTGACCTGCCAGTTCCCGGCGTACCTCCAGACGGGAATTGTCGAGCCCCGAAGCCAGAGTGAGGTTCCTAGGGGCATAATCCGGAGCTGAGGGATCCCCGGTCTCGAACGCTTTGTGAGCCACCCCGAGGTAGGCCGGCTGGGTCATGAAGGGCTGCCGCTGGACTCCGACATAGCGCGGCAGTCCCTCGGGATGGGGACCGCGGATATGACTGGCAATCATCCCGAAATCGGGATGTTCCGACCGCGCTTGCGAGGTGGGATCTGGCACGCGCGGAGTCTTGCCGGTCAACACCTCGATGCTGCCGTCGTTGTGGGCCGACATTTCGTGGTGCAACGAACGAACGATCGAAAACCGATCGGCCAGGGAGGCCTGCAGTGGAAAGTATTCGCAAATCTCAATGCCAGGGACGTTGGTGGCGATGGGCCGCAACGGGCCCCGGTACTCCACCGGAGCCTGAGGCTTGAGATCGTACGTTTCCAACTGACTCGGTCCACCCCACATCCAAAAGAGAATGACCGAAGTTTCCCGGGTACTTTGAGCAGTGGCCCGGCGACGCAATACCTCCTCGAGAGACAGTCCACCGAGTGCCAGAACCCCGGCCCTCAGGAATTCCCGTCGTCGCTGGGGGCCCCGACAGAACATGCCAGCCATTTGGGTGCCTTCGACAAACGGACCAAAAGTCGGAAAGGATTACGGTGACCAGGGTCGACTGCGATTGGGAGGCGTGACTGAAACGCCGCCAATCAACAATCAACAATGCACAGATTTCGCCCGTAGGCTTCCCTGGCAACTTTTTCAGCCACCCCTCCGAGGAACGATTCGACACGCGACGAGGTCCCCCGGCGGCCGATCACGACGGTGTCGTATTTGCCCTGCTTCATCTCCTGGATGATCGCCAGAGCGGCCACGACCCGCGCCGCCTCTGGCAGAGCATCTTTTTGAAGACACTTGGTACGAATCCGGTCGGTGGAAACACCAGCAGCCACCAGTTCGTCCCGCAACCCCGCCAGCAGGTTTTCGCCCGACTTCCGGTTGGCGTCCGCCCATTCACGGGCGACGGCTTCATAGGAGCCTCCCGAGTTTGACCGCCGTGTGATGTACTCGGGCAAACATTCCACCACGTGGAGCAGGGTGATTTGGTCATTCCCGGGCTTCCCACCCGAGATCAACCGCGCTGCAAACGCTACTGACTTTCGGGCCGCGTCAGAATCATCAATCGCCACCAAAACGTTCACGAAGTCATCCTTTTTCAAACACAGGTCCGCGTGCCTCCAAGCTGCTCTGACGAACACCTCTACAACAGCGTCTGTCACAACCAGGCAGCTTTTGGTGACGACAATTTCCCAAAGAGTTGGGAGGGGGGCAAGCCGGTCGGGGCGGAAAGTGAAAACTGGTGTACATTTATTAATACCACCTATTCAGGGAGCAAGAGTGTCCCCAAGCCTTCCTTCCGAGCCGCTACGGCCCCCCCTCCCTGAAGCCGGCAAGCCTCCTCAGCGTCTGTCGCTCATGCACTCCGTCTCTGGCGATCTGTCGAGATTTCCATCGATTTGTTGAAAGAACTCCAAGAATCGATGTCCACCGATTGACCCCTGAACATTCTCCGTCGTATAAATCGCTTGCTGTCGCGCTCGCGATCGCGTTCCTCCGTTTCTCCGTTGTTCCTTCGGGAGGTCTTTCATGTCCAAAGTTACTTCGCGCTCGAAGAAGGGTTTTACCCTGATCGAGCTGCTGGTGGTCATCGCGATCATCGGCATTCTGGTGGCTCTCTTGCTGCCCGCTGTCCAGCAGGCTCGTGAAGCTGCTCGCCGCACACAGTGCAAGAACAATCTGCACCAGTTGGGTCTGGCCCAGCACAACTATCATGACACTTATGGTCGTTTCGCCTTCTCTCAAGGCTGGGCTACCAACACGGGCTCCACCGACGGGCTGTGGAATCCCGGCCCGGCCCAGTCGAAGGGGAGTCTGTTTGTCCACCTGCTTCCGTACATCGACAACGCTCCGGTCTACAACCGCCTGCGTTTTGATGGCTCAACCACGACCGTCGTTGAAGTTCAGGATGTCGGTGGGCGGTCGCTGCGGTCGCTGGTGATCCCCACGTTGCAGTGCCCCAGCGATGACCACGGCGGCGCCACCCCCTGGGGTGACGGTCTGCACAACTACGCCCCCTCGATGGGCAACCAGAACATGCCGAACCTGCACTGCGGGTCGACCCCCTATGTGGGGAACATCTACGGCGACGGACCCAACGGACACGGTGGCGTGCATTCGAACGGCGGCGGCGTGACCGGCCAGTACATCAACGGCATGTTCGCCCGGTGGGGCTGGGGTGCCCGGATTTCCGACGTTACCGACGGTACCAGTAACACCATCATGATGGGCGAAATTCGTCCCAAGTGCGGTGACCACTACTACTACGGTGGTGGCTGGGCTGGATTTAATGCCACCTGGACCGGAACTGTCGGCCCCATCAACTATGACACCTGTGGAATTCCCACCAATCCCAACGCCAGTGAAGACGGTTCGAAGCCCTGCCGCGACGTCCGTGACTGGGGCCTTTCTCAGGCCTTCAAGTCCCGGCACACGGGCGGTGCTCACTTCCTGCTGGCCGACGGCACGGTGAAGTTCCTCAGCGAGAACATCAACTGGGAAACCTACCAACGTCTCGGTGGTCGGCGTGACGGCCGCACGGTCAGCGAGTTCTAGTCGATCTGGGCGGGCTCCGGAATGGTCGCCAGGCTAATCCGGCTGAAACCGTGATACGTGAACTGCCTGTGCCATGAAGTGGCACGGGCAGTTCCTTTTCCCAGCACTTTTTACCCCAGTTTTTCTCAGAGACAGACTGATCACAATGAAGTTCACTGCCAGTGTGTTCTGCCTGGCCATCGCCCTGCTGTGCTGTACGGCGGGATGCGGTGGCGGATCCACAGTAAAGCTGTACAAAGTTCGTGGAAAAGTCACTCTCAAGGGAACCCCGGTCGGTGGAGCAGTCGTTATCCTCCACCCGAAGGACCGCGAAAAAGCCACGTACAAGGCTGCCCAGGGAGTGACTCGTGACGATGGAACTTTCGACTTGGGGACGAATATCTCCGGGGATGGAGTCATGGCAGGCGACTATGTCATCACCATCGCCAAGCGAGCCCAGCAGTCGACCACCACATCCTCGACAGGGGCACTGACCATGGGAGGCCCTCCAGGTACCTCTGGTCCGGGTGCAGGCGCAGGCGGTGATGAGTACATGAAGAAGATGATCAATTCGGGACAGGCGAAGCAGGATGACGCAGCGAGTAATGCACTGCCGGTGATTTACGCCAAACCTGAAACCACCGACAAGTTCGTCACCATCACCGACTCAGGTCCGTTTGAAATTCCTCTCGACCTGTAGTCATCTTGTGACGACGCATGTGACTTCGGCAAATCAGGCCGACCCTGTCTCCTGACAGTGTCGGCCTTTTTTCTCGATCGGTCCAGAAACGCATCCCTCTGGCCCATTCCTCAAATGACAAGAACCGGAACCAACCACCGCTGGATCTGGCTTTTGCTGCCCCTGTTGGGCGTGGCTATTTGGGCGTTTCGTCCAGTGCAATCTGTTTGGTTTCAGCGGTTGGCCCGCGAGGCAGCTCTCGACGGCGATCCCGAGCGGGCACGCCGCGCTCTTGAGCGAGCACTCCAAGCCACGCCGCGCTCTGCCGAAGTCCACCTGCAGCTCGCCAGCAATGCCCGCCGGCTGGGCGCGTTGCAACCCTTTCTCGATCACCTGCAACAGGCGCAGGATTTGGGAATAGCCCCGGAGCAGATCGAGCGCGAGCAACTGCTGTTGCAGGCCCAGACAGGCAACATGGAGCAGGTCGAACCCCACCTGCCGCGACTGCTCCGCCGGGATGCCACCGACCTCAATGAAGTCTGTGCCGCCATCGTGGCCGGTTATGTTCACAATTATGAGTTTGGACCGGCATTCCGCTATCTCGAAGCCTGGGAGAAAGACTTCCCGAACGACCCGGAACCCCACATCATGCGGGCCCGCATTCGTCAGAGCTGGCACAATGTGCGGGAAGCGGAACGGGAATTGCGCCGGGCGCTGGCACTGCGCCCCACCTGGCGCGGGCTTCCCCAAATGCTGGCACAGGTCCTGACCGAACAGAATCGAATGGAAGAGGCGGCCGAGCTGTTGGCAGAGGTCGCCCGACGTAACCCTTCCGACAACCGCCTGCAACTGGCGTGGGCCGACTGCCTGATCCGCACTGGACGGTTGGCCGAGGCCCAGACACTTCTCGAACGACTCGAGACGGTGGAGCCAACCAGTGTGGACCTGCTGTTCGGGCTGGGCCGAATTGACTTGTGGGAAGGGGATACGGAACGCGGCCTGGCACGACTGACTCAGGCTCGCGAACTCGACCCACAGCGAAATGACGTGCGCTATGCCTATGCCCAGGCGCTGGCCCAGGCAGGAAGACTCGAAGAATCCGGGAAGGAACGGGAGGCGGTCGAGCGCTCGACCCGGGCTCAGGCCCGGATTTTCGAACTCTCGGAGCAACTCGTAAAGACCCCCCAGGATCTTGAGACCCGACTTGAAATCGGGCGCACCCTGCTGTCGGAAGGAGATGCTGAAGGGGTCGCCTGGCTGGAAACCATCCTGAGGTTTGAACCCGAATACCAGCCTGCCCACAAAGCACTGGCGGACTATTTCTCAGCCCAGGGTGATTCCGAACGGGCCCAGCGTCATCGGCAGCAGTCCGACCTCCCTTTGAAACCTTCCCCCCCCTGAAGATCTGCGACTCCATTTCCTCATTCGGCTGTCCAACGAACTGCTCTCCATTCCAAACCCACCATGCCCGAATTGCGGCGCGATGGCCTGCTGAATCGCTGGGTGATCCTGTCCCCGGGACGGTTCTCGCGCCCGGATGATTTCCACCCCGACAACAGTCCTTCACCACAGTTCCCTCCCTGTCCTTTTTGCGAGGGGAATGAGCGCCTCTCGGGTCCGGAAACCTTCGCCCGCCGCGCGACGGTTACCGCTCCCGATTCTCCAGGGTGGCAGATGCGGGTCGTGCTCAACCGTTTTCCCGCACTCCAATCGCCCGCCCCGCCCCACTCAGGCGGTTCCAGCCTGGAACCAAGCCAGCCCGCCTTCGGTATCCACGAGGTGGTCATCGAAACCCCCCAGCACCTCCCCCTCTCCGCCACCCATCCGGCGGAAACCTGGAAGATGTTGCTGGAGGTATACCAACAGCGATTGTGGTCTTTCCGGGAGGACCCCCGGTTGCAGCACGCGTTGATCTTCAAGAATCACGGACCAACTGCCGGAGCCTCTCTACAACATCCACACTCTCAGATCCTCGTGTTACCGAAGGTTCCCACGCAGGTGGCTGAAGAGTGGCACGCAGCCGAGGCTTGGTACGCTGCGCACGGCCGCTGCCCGCGGTGTGAACAACTGCAACAGGAGATCGACAGATCGAACCGCGTGGTCGCGATGTCCACCGGAATTGCTGTGTTTTGTCCCCCAGCCAGCCGGTTCCCGTACGAGACATGGCTGGTTCCCCGACGTCATGACAGCCATTTCGAGAACGCTCCCCCCGACCTATTGGCCGACCTGGCACACAATCTGGCCATGTTGCTCAGGAAACTGCTACGGCTGGTTCCCAACGCAAATTACAACCTCGTCATCCAGACCGCCCCACTCCGACAGGCGCGTTCCGACGGGTTTCATTGGCGCGTCGAGGTTTTACCGCGACTGACCGGACTGGCCGGTTTTGAGATGGGCAGCGGCTGGTACATCAATCCGATGGAACCAGAACAGGCTGCCCGTGAACTCCGATCGGCGGAATAGACGCCGCTCGGCTTAATGCTCGACTTCCAACACCTCGATCCGCATTTTCCCCAAAGCGGACACCACGGGAACAAACGCAGCAAATCCATCTCCTTCATCATCATCGAGTCCCGCATCGAGGAACTTGATGTGGTCAGCTCCCACCCGCCCCTTGCCCAGGACCCCGTCCAGCGGAATCCAGACGCCATTGAGGAACGCCTCCGTCCACATATGGCCGCCAAAGGCGGAGTCCCGGGGGACATACATCAGCCCGACTACGACCCGAGAGGGAACCCCGCGACTTCGCAGCATCGCGGCGAGCAGGCAGGCGTGTTCAGTACAGTCGCCAGAGAGTTTCTCGGCCACCTCGGCGGCAGAAGCCATCAAGGTCGAGAAGTTCTTGTCTTTGACATTGTCACGCACCCATAGTTCCAGGGCGACCGATTGATCGACAGGAGATTGCGCCTGGCCCACCCCCCTGGTCGCCAATTCGACCACCCGCCGATCATCGCTCTGCAGGAAGCGATTCGGTTGAGAGAACCGCCGTTCGGCCTCCGGTGCGGGTTCGCCCTCTTTGGATGCCCCTGGCTTCAACGAAAGAACTTCCAATTCGACCGTGTGGGGGTCGATCCGGCGGATCTTCTGGGTAGGCCCCTCAGCAAGCAGTTCCGCGGGATCCTCCCCGGGGACGTGCACCCGATAGAGCACTCGCCGGGTTTCAAGCGAGTTTTCGATCTTTGACGTCTTGATGAGCGTCGCGATCGCCAGGTCAACATCCTCACCCGAGAGTTCCTTCAAGGCCTCTTCCCGGGTGACCGCCCAGGTGATCATCTCCGTTCCCAACATGCTGGTCTGCGTCTTGATCGTCTTGCGCTGATCGTCGAAATACGAGTACTGCACCGTCTTGGGATCCAGACTCTGGGTGACGGCAATCTTCCCCAGCTTGCGGCGGGAACCATCAGGCAAGGACACCTCTTCCGGCGGCAGCCCCTTGAGAGTGACGGTCATCGGCCTCGCAAATTGCGGTTCGAATGACTGCAGCGTCATTTCGGCACCGGGATCCAGTTCCTTGTCTTTCAGCAGTCGGTCTTGCCAGGCGGGTGACTTGAGCTGACGGTTCCAAGGCTGACGCCGCGTCGTGGTTTTTCCCCCCACAGTCGAGGTCAGTACCAAATCGTTCCCCTCGACACGCCCTTCCGTCCGAGTGGAGAGACTCGGCGGATTCTCCATGGTTGAGACAAACGACAGCCATTCGCCCGCTGGAGTCTCCAGCGATTCCATCACAATCCGGAGTTTGACCTTCTGTCCAAACCGCGCGATGGTCATGGCCGTCTCGCTGCGTGAACGGATTACCTCGCGGCCGTCTACAGTCTCTGGTGCACTGGCTGATCTCAGATAGCCGACGCGAGTTTTTCCCAGATAGAGGGACTGCCACTCGTCCGTCGCCTCAGTTTTTTCACTTGCGGACTGTGCCCAGCAGACATCTTCCCCCCTGGCACTGACCAAAACACACAAACAAACGATCGATCGGCACCAACCCGGGACACTTCGACGCTTGCAATCTGCCACCCATCGGCCGAAACCCATCATCATCCTCGTGCTTTCCAGCTTGGAAATGTTCCAGACGGTTCGGACACAACAATCCCGTCCCGTTGTTGAATTTTCCCCAACGGTTTTTCGGGAGACAAGTGCAAAACCCACCTGTTGGCCTTATATCCCTGTCTCCGGGACTGACATCCCCAACTGACGACTTCTCATCGCGGAATTTGGCTCGTCATCCCTCCCATTCGCTTGAATTCAGCGAACCCAGAGACTCGCCAACATATCACCATCCCCAAGGGCCTCCGCATGAAGTGATGTGTATCGGTGAAATAGCCGTCTGAGCCAAAGCACACCGAGGCAACGTCGTACCCTCACTTCCCAGGGTTTGAAAATCGAGTCACCGATTCGACACAGAATGGCTTGTCGCTGGCTGGCCCTCGCGGGATGTGTCCGCAAGCGACAACCCCTCAATCAGGGTCTGACACCGCATTTCAATCGGCTATTGCACAACGGAACCCGACACCACACCGGAAATACGTTGTCCGAAGCGGATCGAATTGGGAATTGGCACAGGAGTTGCCGAGAGTCGCGGCGGGGAACTCCAGGCTGGAGTTCGATCGAACCGGCCGATTGACGCAGTTGCGATGGATTGCCCCCAGGGATCGCCACATCTCAATCCGCGGATCCATCGAGGGCCGGAAGGATTCCACCGGTCAGAGAATGGGAGGCCCCGGCGTTGCCGGAAATCACGCCGGGCCGCACTGTGTGATCATCCGGACTCCGGCAACAATTCGGAGGGATCTGCCGAATCCTCCTTCCGCAATGATTGCGCCTTCTTCTGGGATAGCGGTCGTCCACATCACATTCTTCCCAGGTGGCACGACTGGTACTTCATCGAGAATCGCCCACGTTCGGTGCAGGTTTTTATCCAGAACTCGACGGGAGGGAAAAAACACGTGCTAGTTTTCAAACAGTCCGACCGGCACCGCAATTCCCGGAACCATTCATGGGTCTCTTCAAACGCCTCATCAAGAACGTTTTCCGCGACGGACAGTCGCGGGTCGCCCCCAGCAGCTTCGAGAATCTGACCGAACAGCAGATCGAAGACCACATGCGGATCTCCCGCTACGGGGGCTTTGTGCTGACCGATGCCATCCGCCCGGCCATCGATCTGCAGGTCGTGCCGCGCAGCGGATTCCGCCGGGACAGCTACAAAGACAAGGAAACGGGAGTCGAGATCCCGGTGGTCATGGCGGCGGCCTCGGCCGAGACGCTGTTCGACCTGTTCCTGGCATTGCTCGATCCACTGGGGGATGAGGTCGATGTGGTTCTTGAGACAAGTCACGACCGGGGCCGCAAGGGACATTCCGACCTGTACCGCGAGCACATTGACCTGCCGGTCCTCAAGAGCACCCTCTGTGAATTCGAAGAACTTTTGATGAACGATGGCTGCACGGGAATTGCTGTGCTGAATGCCTCGATTCCACTGGAAGTCCAGTTCGACGAGCACAAGCTGTTGATCATGTACGGACAAAATCTCGACGAATTCATCGCGATTCTCGAGGACCATGGCCTCGAGCAGGATGAAGACCTGCGATTCCTGACCGAGGCAGAACACATCCATTCCTCCAGTGAGATGCTGCAGCACGAATTCGGGACGCTGCGCTACCGGCTGGCAATTGAAGAAGAGGATGCCGATCGGGATCGTCTCTCCTGGCACGAAGCCTGAGCGCGTCTTGGGCCACACGGAGATCACCCCGAGACGAATCTGTCAAAGGCTGGCACCACGGCTGCCGGCCCTGGACACCCCCCTGTTTCACCCCCCTGTTCGAGGAGCGGCCATGAAGGTCGCACGATTGACTTCCCTGTTCATTCCCCTGGCCTTGATCGGCTGCGCCAATCCCCGCACGTTTTCGTCTGGGGGGGGCTACGGGGGAACGACCTACTCACCCGCCCCTTATGATGGCGGTTTCAGCGCACCAACCACGGTTCCACAAGGTGGTTCTTCACTGGGTGAGTCAGAGAACGGTTTCACCCAGCGTAGCCCCCGGTCGACCCCCACCCAGACCGCCAGACCCCCCGCTGTCACCACCCCGGTACGTCCGTCGAAGCCGGCACCAAACGTCACCCCCACTCCGGCTCCCAAGGGACCCACTCTCGGGTTACCCACAGCACAAATTGCGGGCGCCGGCCCCCTCGGGAGTGATGCGGCCCCAACCGAAGCGACTCCCCGCCCGACCAATTCCAAGCTCACCTGGAATCGTCGTCTGCAGAGTGCCCAGAAGCGACCGATCGAAACCCTGCTGTTCGGCACAGGAACACGGCGGATCGTCGTCCTGGCCAGTCTGCATGGTGACGAACCCCAGAGTGTGGGAGTCGTGGAACAACTGGCTCAACACCTCGCTTCCCATCCCGATTTACTGGCTGGATGCAAGGTGCTGCTGGTGCGCTGCACCAATCCGGATGGTTTGGAAGGACGGTTCTCACTGAACTCACGAGGGGTCGATCTCAACCGCAATTTCCCGGGCTCGAATTGGTCGAAGACAACCGATCGTCGTTCGGGATCGAAGGCGGCAAGTGAGCCCGAGACGGCGGCCCTCGTGAAGTTGCTGACTGACTTCAAGCCCACGCTTCTGGTGCACGTGAAAGACAGCCGCGACGTCGGCCGGATCAATTCCGAAGGGAACTGCGTCGAATTGGCCGATCAGGTCGCCCGCTTGCGGAAATTCGAAGTCATGCGGAATGCCGGGACCAAGACGACCGGATCGCTCGAGAACTTCGCGGCGTCCAGGCTGAATACCCCGGCACTGACGGTGCTGTTGCCCCTCGAACGGGACGACTCGACCGCGTGGGACAAGAACCGCGAGGCCCTGCTGTCAATCATCCAGCCTAAGAATGTTGAGTCCGCAGCTCTCGAGTCTGATGAGGAGGGATCTCAGGTGGCCGAGTTGCCAGCTCCTCCAGAGTCGGTCAAAGAGGGCCGCATCCAGATGTCCAGTGCCCCGAAATCTCCCCCTCGCCGGCCGACCGCTTCGATCCCTTCAAGTGGCTACCATCCACTGCCGCAGCCGGAAGGTGAATGATCACAATCGGGCTTCCCGACCTTCGGTAGACCAAAGCCACCAGGCCAGAGATTGACTCTGGCCTGGTTTTTTTGTTGCTGGGGGCCTCTTCCCCCCAGCCATGACAAACGCTTCCGACGCACTTGTGGACCCCAGGCAATCGCAGCGGTTGGATCGCCGGAAGCACGTCGATATGATCCGAGGGAGCGGGGGCGACGCTGTCGGCTGATGCTCCCGTTCATAGCCCCCCAGGATCCTGGAGACGTCACACATGTCGCTTCGCACCCCGCGTTCGTTGTTGTTGTCCGCTCTGTTGACGGGGCTCTTCCTGGCGACCCAGGCAACCTCGCAGGAACAGGCCGCGAGTGCCACCGCCGTCCCCAAGGCCATGATTGATGGCACCGGGCCGGGTTGGCGGGACCTGGGTGAGGCCGATTTCAAGAATGTCAACGGTGATCCCGATACCTGGACCTTCAAGAACGGCGAAATCCAGTGCAAGGGAACCCCGGTGGGGGTGATGCGGACTGTCAAGCAATATGGCAACTTCGAGATGGTGCTGCAGTGGCGCCACCTGAAGTCGGCCGGCAATTCCGGTGTGTTTGTCTGGGCGTCCGAGAAGGCGCTCGAAGGTCTCAAGCCCAACACGCTGCCCCCCGGAGGCATCGAGGTGCAGATTCTCGATCACGGTTACACCGAGGCGTACGAGAAGCAATCGGGGAAAAAGGCAGACTGGTTCTCGACCAATGGAGACATCTTCCCGGTCGGCACCTCGAAGCACAAGCCTTTCCCTCCGCTCTCGCCCAATGGGAGCCGCAGTTTCCCCCGGAAAAACCTGAGCAAGGGATTTGGGAACTGGAATCACTACTACATTCGGGCCATCAATGGCGAGGTCCGACTGTGGGTGAACGGAGAAGAAGTCTCAGGGGGTTCCGATGCCGAACCCCGCTCGGGCTACCTCTGTCTCGAATCCGAGGGCTCGCCCATCGAGTTCAAGGGAGTGCGCATTCGGGAACTGCCATGAGTGACCGGTCGCATCATCAAACCTGGCGCGACGTGCTTTGCCTCGATGCCGGGCGACGCGTGGTGGCGGGGGACCCCGCCACGCTGCGTCGCGCCATTGCCAGTGGTGCCGACCTGCGGATCTATTCGGAGTTTTTTCACGACGAACACATCGCTCCCGGCTCTGGCCGTCATGAACTGGTACAGGAATCGATGGACATGCGGGCCACCTACCTGCTCGATGAGCGGTGGGTGGCGGGAATCCTCACACTCCGGCAACCGGTTGAACTTCCCGATCGCTTTGGGCCCCGCCCCAGCCTGTCGCTCTTCCTGTACAACGAAGATGGCGGTCAGGCCATTGCCCGCCCCTTTCTGGATGGGCCACCGGTGGTGGGGCCCCGAGGAGCGGTCACCATACACCGGCATGATGACATGCCCAAGTACCACGAGTTCGACCGCTTCGATGATGCCACCAATGCCCCCTCCAGCAATTTTTTTTATGCCTTCGAAAAACTGCGCTACTTTGTGAGGGAAGACTGGCGGGAGTTGCTGTCGCACTCGGCCGAAGGTGAGGTGCTGTCCGGATCTGTCGATGCGGTGGCGCAGGCGGTACGGCTCGGGTGTGAATTCAAGGTGGCCATCCGGGGTTTATGTGATGATCTGGCGAGACCAGGTGAAGCGCCGCTGAATCACGAGGTCTTCATTCAACTTGGATCGTGCTACTACTACACGACCGAGAAAGTTTTGGTGGGGGGCTCGCACCCGGTGGCCCGCGTTTGCCCCGCGATTCCGTTACGCTACGCCACGGGCAACTGGGATTACGCCTGGCTGCTTCCCCGCACCGACGGCGTCTGTGCGTTGCTGGCCTATGACCCCTACACACTGCGTCCCCGCCGGAGTCACGAACGCTTTGCGATGCGGTGGTTTTGTCGCTGAGCGCCCCTTCGCCTGGGATTTTCTCCAGACCCCGACACGGGATCAAGGCTTCTCGTGTGGATGCCGACTCCACAGAGTCAAATGCATGCCTCCCCCAGACAGCATTCAGACGAGGATCTCTTCGATCACCTGCCCGTGCACGTCGGTCAGCCGCACATCGCGCCCACCAAACCGGAACGTCAGCCTGGTGTGATCGATTCCCAGCAGGTGCAGCATCGTGGCATGCAGATCATGGATCTGAAGCTTGTTCTCAACCGCGTAATAACCATATTCATCCGTGGCCCCATACACCGTACCCCCCTGGACCCCGCCACCCGCCAACCAAATCGAAAATCCAAATGGATTGTGGTCGCGGCCATTCCCCCCCTGGGCCATCGGCGTCCGACCGAACTCTCCGGCCCACACCACCAGAGTCGAATCGAGCAAGCCGCGCGATTTCAAATCCTTGAGCAACCCCGCGATCGGCTGGTCGACTGCGAGGGAGTTCTTCGCATGTCCCTCGAGCAGATTGGCATGTTGGTCCCAACGGTCAAAGCCCAGACTCTGCGGTAACAGTTCGACAAACCGTACCCCTCGCTCGATCAGCCGCCGGGCAATCAGACATTGTCGGCCGTAGACATCCGTGGGCGGTTCGCCCACTCCATACAGCTTCAGTGTCGCCGGGGATTCCGCTGACAGGTCGGATAGCTCAGGGACGGCCGTCTGCATCCGGGCGGCCAACTCGTAATTCCCAATCGCCGATTCGAGGGCGTCCGCCCGCCCCAGTCGTTCGGTAATTCCCGCATCGAGTCGTCGCAGCAACGCCAACTTGTTCGCCTGCAGTCGGTCGGTTGCCTCAATCCGGCGAATGTCCGCCACCGGAGTGTCCCCCCCGGCGAAGAGAGATCCCTGGAAGGAGGCAGGCAGAAATCCGTTGCTGAAACAGTCGAGCCCCCCTGGGGGAATCATGCCACTGTTCAGAATCACAAACCCCGGCAGGTTCTGGCATTCGCTTCCCAGGCCATAGGTGACCCAGGCCCCCACGCTGGGCCGCCCCTGGATCCCGGATCCAGAATGCAGGAAATAATTCGCGTTGGTGTGTTCTGAAAAGTCAGCGGTCATTGAACGGATGACCGCCAGATCATCGGCACAGCTTCCCACATGGGGAAACAAATCGCTCACGGGGATTCCACTGACTCCCCGATTGTGAAACTTCCAGGGAGACTTGAGGACCGTCCCTACGTCATCGAACTGGGTAGGGGGGACCTTCATCTTGATCGGCTGACCATGCTCCTGGGCCAGGCGGGGCTTGGGGTCGAATGTATCGACCTGTGAGGGGCCGCCATCCATGTACAAGAAGATGACGTTCCTGGCCTTCGCTTCCGACGGTGGCAGGCGGGGAGCCAGTGGATTCCGCGAATTGTTATCCCTTGGGGCGGCCAAACTGCCATCGGCGAGGAGCGCAGCCAAGGCAACCGAGCCAAAACCATTGGCAGCAGTCCGGAGCCACTCCCGACGCGTGCACGCTCCGGGTCGAAATCGATGACAGTGCATCCCTTGCTCCTGAAGCGTCGTGTCCGGGTGATGTTCGCTGCCTGTTAAAACGATTATCACCAGTTCACTGATCGCGTCAACCCAGCGACAAATCCACTGAATTTCTAGTGAGATTTTCGTTTGTCAAAGGGCCAGAATCTCCGAATCTGAAACCGATGCGTTGCCCGCTCTGGTTCTGGAACTGACCGACAATCTCCCCCACACAGTGCCCGCAAAGTTGACGCAACCCCCCCAGACACCAGCGAATGGCATTCCGAGCCATGATGAACCCACCCGACACTAGGAATTCGCGGTCAGAAAATGACCTTCATCTGGGGGGAATTCGTTGTCTGTTCTGCCGTCGCTCCAACCGTTAGTCTTTACCAGACAGGCATGTTCGTCATATAAGAGCCATTCGGCGACACACCCTGCACCGGGGAAGGAATCTCCGGTTTTCGCCGGGACAGAGCCTGGGATCTTCTCAGATTCTGGAGTCAGGAAGCTCCATGGAACCCCGCGACAGGACCGCCTCTCTCCACATGCCCGAATTCCTCGAAAAACGAGATCGCTGGGGCAACAGCGTCGCCTTGTGGGTGCTGTTTGCGATGCTGCTCTTCGTTCCGTGGACCGTCTGGTCGCTGCGATCGATGCAGTTGCAGAATGAAGTGCATCAATGGATCCCGCACGGCGACCCCCAGTGGAAGGCGTACGAATTCGCGGAACGCCATTTTTCGACGGAAGACGGCATTCTGGTCACTTGGGACGGGAGTCGTCTCGATGACCCCCGACTCGATCGTCTGACCCGGCGGATCCGGGGCACATTCGATTCCCATGGACGACGGCGTGGCGCATCCCCGTACTTTTCGAGCGTCAAAACCCCCTATGACCTGATTCACCAGATCCACTCGACCAAGATCCCCATCGAACAGGCGATCGAACGCGTGACTGGCGTGCTGGTGGGGCGGGGTCCCGTCCGCGTGCGGCTGACCGAAGAAGGGCGGACTCGCCGCGATCGTTTGACCCGCACTCTGGTGGAACTGGCCCACGACAAACTGGGGTTGCAGATCACAATCGAACCGGCCACCGAACCCTTGGTGGAGGAACTGGCAGCCGACGAAGACGCAGCGCTGGCCACTGCCGGCACTCCCGGCCCCGAGGAGGAAACCGAAGTCGCTACAACGGTGGCATCGAATGACTCCGAAGTGGTGTCGGGCGGTGAAGAGGATGTTGATGTCGAGGAAGCCGCCGGAGCAATGCACAGGGAATCTTCCTTTGCCGAACTGTCTGCCGTACTGCCTCCGCTGGAGCCCCACGACCTGGTGATTTCGTGGCCGGGGCAACACTGGCATCCCGAACAGGTCGAGTCGTTCTCTCGGTTGGTTCGCAGCCTGGATTCTCTGGGCCCTGTGATTGGTCCGTCGCAGGGAGAGGCACCGGTCCTGCCGTTGGTTGAAGCCTGCTTCCAGGTCCCGGGCACCCCTGCCGCCATTGCGGTCTACCTGTCTGAAGCAGGACAGGCGGAACGGGAGTTGGCCTTGGCTTGGCTGAAACAAACTGCGACTGACTCGGGCATCCCGCCGCAGGCGCTGCACCTTGCTGGAAGTCCTGTGGCGGGCAACGATCTCAATGCCGAGGTGCTGAAGGCAACCTGGAACCCCGCTGCCCCATTTACGCGTCCGCATGAGAAGTCGTTGTTTCTTATGTCCGGCATTGTGGGAGCCGCCTTCGCACTCTGGATGCTGCGGAGTTGGCGGCTGGCCATGGTGGTTCTGGGATTCTCCGTCTACACCGCCCTGGTGTCGCTGGCGCTGGTCCCCGCATCCCGAACACCAATGAACATGGTCTTGGTGACGATGCCGACGCTGCTGCTGGTCACCACCCTGTCGGTGGCGGTGCACATTGCCAATTACTGGCGGCATGCCGCTGCCGCCGATAGCCGCACGGCCGTCGCCTCCTCGATCCGCACTGCCTATAGTCCAGTGCTCTGGGCGGGAATCACCTCGATCATTGGGCAGGCGTCCCTGTGTACCAGTTCGCTCTCACCAATCCGGCAGTTTGGCATCTTCTCTTCGGTGGGGACTGCGATTTCCCTGCTGATCACCCTGGTGGGGCTGCCAGCACTGATGCTGTTGTTTCCCGCCCCGGTTCCCGATGAAGAGGAACTCGACAGCACCTTCTGGCACAGCTTGGCCGCCTGGGTTGCCCGACATCAGCACCTTGTGAATTTCACGTGTGTGGCAACCGCGCTGGTCTGTTCGTATGGACTGCGCTGGTTTCAGTCGGAAACTAAGGTCGTGCGGTACTTTGGCGAAAACACCCGCACGTTCCAGGATTATGCGGCCATTGAAGACCGCCTGGGAGGTGTTGTGCCGGTGGATGTGATTGTCCGGTTCGACAAAGAAGCCCAGGCCGAATTGAAGTTCCTGCAGCGCCGCGAATTGATCCGCACCATCGAAGATCAGATTCGCCAGCTTCCCGACGTCAGCGGCGTGCTGTCGTTGAGTGATTTCCTCCCGGACTATCAACCCCCAGCCGAGAACACCGGAGCCGCCCGCAAGCGTCAGCAGCAGCGGTACGCCGCCACCTCTCGGGTGATTGAATCTCGTGTGAAATCAGGCCGGTATCCGGGCTCGGAAGAACTGTTGTCGGTCTGCGAGCAGGCAGGCGAGTTGAATGCCGAGGGAGACGAACTGTGGCGGGTGACGGCCCAGGTCGCCGCCCTGTCCCCCATGAGCTATGGCGATTTCCAGAAGCAACTGGACACCCTCTGTTCGCAGGCACTCGCCGCGGCCTCGGGGGCGAGTCAGGAGAAACTTCCGGCAACCCCGGCCAACACGGCACGCTCCTATCGCCCTTACGCCAGTCACATGGTGACCGGGCTCGTTCCCCTGTTCTTCGCCACGCAAGAGCAACTGCTCAGCAGCTTCATCGCCAGTTTCGCCGGGGCATTCCTCAGCATCGCTCTGGTGGTGATGTTCGTGCTGCGGCATCCAGTCGCGGGTTTCCTCGCGATGATTCCCAACGTTCTCCCGATCATCTCCGTGTTTGGTGTCATCTCTTGGCTGCAGATCCCGATTGACCTGGGATCGACGGTCACCGCGTCGATTGCTCTGGGAATCACCATTGACGGGACCCTGCACCTGGTCACCTGGTTCCAGCAGGGAATTCGTCAGGGGAAGACCCGGGCGGAGGCGGTTGCACAGGCGCTGGGCCACTGTGGACCGGCCATGTGGCAGACAACCCTCATCGTCAGTTGCGGCCTGATCGTGATGGCCCCCTGCGATCTCGTGCTGATCAGCCGTTTCGGATGGTTGATGGCGGTCCTGCTCGCGGCCGCCTCCATTTCAGATCTGGTTCTGACCCCTGCTCTGCTGGCGGGCCCCCTCGGCTATCTCATCGAAAAATGCACGCCCCGAGATGGTCAGACCGAATCCCGCACCGAACCGGTGTCCACAACGGTCTCGCAACTGAAGCCCGAAGCAGAGCACACCCCGCCCCCCGCGCCCCATCTGGACAAGCGTCGCATCCGGATCAGTCGTCCCGACCCCTGATTCGCATTCTTCCACTCGCGCAGTTTCCCCACGGGCCTCCCAGAGGCGAACGCGCTACCCGGAAGGGCGACCCTCCAACCATTCCCGGGAAGACTCTCTGGGGAAATTCTCGATCGATTTGGCATCCGCTTTGCACCAAATGTTTTACGACCTGCAAATTCGGCAGTGTTGGCCCGTTTAAGGGCCGGAGATGTCGGAAGTCTCTGGGTCAATTTGGCAGTCGATTTGCCAAAACCTAGAATTCTTCTGGGGGTCGACAGTCGCAGTTCAGGGAAATCCCTGACAGGGGGTGCACAATGAAAGAATTTGTGGAACCATTGGGTCCGCGGATTGTGATCCGCAAGGATGAGTCTCGGCAGACTACCCGGGGTGGCATCGTGCTACCGGACAAGGCAGAGATTCCCACCATCACAGGACGAGTCGTGGAAGTCAGCGCCCAGATCACCCGGGATGAGGATTTTCCCATCCGGAAATACGACAAGGTGCTGTTCCACCCCAAGAATGCCATTCCAGTCGACTTCGAACCGGACAACCTGTTGTACGTGGTCCCCATCGAAGACGTGGTCGCGGTATTTCGCCGGGTGAAGACCTCTCCCCCCGCCATGGAGCGCACGGGAGAGGATGACGAAGTTGGAGGTCCCTCCGACGACTGAGGGCAACGACCATTACCGGTCCCTTAAACCTGCAGCCCGGGCCATGTGTTGGCCCGGGCTGTTTGCGTTTTCAATGTCCGATGCGATATCAAATTGAACCGTCGGTCCGCAGGAGGCCTCCGACCAATTCCATCTCCCGATTCATCATGCCGGAACGGGCGTCAGAGGCAAGACTCAGGGAAAGATTCCAGGCAGCCCTCCTGACGACTCCGTCATCTTCTGTATGGCGTACACCCCAGTTTGGAGAGTGAATCCATGGGACCACGATCATCAATCCAGCTAAAATTCTTCCTGCCGTGGCTCTTCCTCGCAGGACTTTTGGCGTTGGGGCTCGCCGGCGAGCCAGCCTGGAGCGATGAATCGATCGGCTCTCGCGGCCGGGGCCGGGGAGGCGCGATTGCGGCCGGTCATCCCGACTCCGTCGCGGCGGGCTTGCGAATCCTACGGGTGGGCGGGAATGCGGCCGACGCGGCGGCAGCGACGCTTCTGGCCCTTGCCGTTTCGGACTATGGCTCTTTCGCCATCGGAGGGGAAGTGCCGGTGTTGATTTACAACGCCCGGACCGGTCAAGTGAAAGTCCTCTGCGGCATGGGAGTCGCTCCGCGCGATCCCTCCGCCATCGACTGGTTCCTGACAAATGGCATCCCCTCCCAGGGGAGCATGAAGGCTGCCCCCACGCCGGGGGCGGTCGATCTCGTGGTGACCCTGCTGCGGGAATACGGCACCATCTCGTTCTCCGAGGCCGCCACCCCAATGCTGGAATTACTCGACCGTGGTCAGGCCGACTGGCATCCCCGCCTCGCTCGGACCATCCGCCGGTTGGTGGAGGCCGAGACACAGACCTCGGGGCAACGCCCGGCCAAGCTGCAGGCGGTCAGTGATCGATTCTACAAAGGGGACATCGCCGACGAACTCGAACAGTGGTACATCGCCACCGGAGCTTTCCTGCGCAAGCGCGACCTGGCGTCACATGTCACCCACATCGAAGATCCCGTTGCCGTCGAGTATCGCGGGTATACCGTCTACAAGTGTCCGACCTGGAGCCAGGGACCGGTCTTGTGCCAGAATCTGCGGCTGCTGGAAGGGTTCGAACTCCAGCGCCAGGGACTGCTCTCGGCCGATTCGATCCATCACATTACCGAGGCGATGAAACTCGGCTATGCCGATCGGGACGACTACTACGGTGACCCCCTCTTCACCGCCGTCCCGGTGAATCAGCTGTTCTCGGACGAATACACCCGCAAACGGCGAACGCTGATCGATCCCGCCCGGGCCTCTCTCGAACGCCGCCCAGGGGATCCCTGGCGGATGGAGGCCCTTCGGCCAATTCCCCCGGATGGTCCCGTAGCGGAGCGCAAGCCAACCCAGGATACCACGACCTGCGTGGTGGCCGATCGCTGGGGAAACGTGGTCGCTGCCACTCCCAGCTGCAACATGCTGACCAATACCCCCGGTCCCTCGGGAGTGAATACTGGCAACCGCGTCCGGAGCCTGAATACCGCGCCCGGTCACCCCAACCAGATCCACCCCGGCAAGCGTCCCCGCATCACTCTGACCCCTACGCTCGTTTTGCGACACAGAAAACCGGTCGCCGCAGTGAGTGTGGCCGGGGGAGACCTGCAGGACCAGACCACCCTGCAGGTGTTGATCAACCACATCGACTTCGGACTGCCCGCATTCGAGTCAGTCAGCACACCGCGGTTCTATACGCTGCATCATCAGGATTCGTTCAATCCCCATCCGGACCGGCGGGAGGCCGTGGTCGGGCTGGGCAAGCTGGTGGTCAACGAGCAGATTGCTCCAGACATCCGGGAAGAGCTGGCCCGGCGCGGACATTTGGTTTCGACAAGCTCGAGCCCGGTGGGCAATCCCGTGATGATCACCATCGACCCCACCACAGGTCAGCTGGAGGCTGCCGGGGATCCCCGGGCGGGCCGTCACGCTGCGGCAATCGACTGAGTCGGCCTCAATCGTACGCCATCTTGGACCGGCGATGGCGTCAGCATCAGCCCGCATACGAATCAGGTGCCGGAAACGATCGGGGAATTGGCGAGATCCCGCCGCAGATCCGCCACAAAATGCACCTGCCGGGCGACCTCGACAAAACCGATGTCGCGGTAGAGGTGATTGCCAATGGCGTTCTGGGCCAGCGTTTCGATCTTGGCGTGGGTCATTCCCCGGGACCGGAAGTGCTCGCAGGCATGTTCCAGCAGCTGCCGCCCCCAGCCTTGTCCACGCCGGGAAGCAACCACGACAACATTCGGGATATGACCGATGCCCCCCTCCTGGTCACACCAGGTCGAAACATAACCCTGGGGACGATCTTGGGCATCGACCAGGGTGAAGATTCCCTGCGGATCGCGGCGCAGGTCATCATCGAGATGGCGGGCCTTGCGCCACTTCCAGTCATGCCCGGCGATGATCCCATGAACCATTTCGATCCCCTGATCAATCGAGACTCCGTCGAACGCGTCGACGGTCATCGCTTTCAGGGCATCGAGATCGGTTGACTGAAACGGACGAATGTGCATGACAGCCTCGGGGCCACAAGACAACAGCCCGCCAGGGGAGAATCCCGTGGCGGGCTGCAATCGATCACCGGGTCATCAACCCGTTCGCAACGGAGACCTCGATCGCCTACTCAGAAAACGCGGCGTCGAATGCCCGCTGCGACGGTTCGAAGTCGACATTCTTTACAAACTGGCAAGCCTCTCGAGCCCCGGCTTCGCGGTCCATGCCACTGTCTTCCCACTCGATCGACAGTGGACCCGAGTAGCGGGCATGATTCAACGCGCGAATGATCTCTTCAAACCGCACACCGCCACGTCCCACCGAACGGAAGTCCCAGCCCCTCCGCTGATCGCCGAACGACAGGTGGCTGGCCAGGATGCCAGTGCGGCCATTGAGGGTGACGCTCGCGTCCTTCATGTGGGCGTGATAGATGCGGTTGGGGAAGAACCGGATGAACTCGGCGGGATCGACCCCCTGCCAGATCAGGTGGCTGGGATCGAAGTTGAACCCGAATTCCTCCCGGTTGTCGATTGCTTCCAGGGCCCGCTGGGCCGAGTAGATGTCGAACGCAATCTCGGTCGGGTGGACTTCCAGCGCGAACTTCACACCGCATTCCTGGAAGACGTCGAGAATGGGATTCCAGCGGTCGGCGAACTGCTGGAATCCCGCTTCGATCATCGTCTTGGGGGTGGGGGGGAAGTCGTCAATCCGGTGCCAGATGCTCGAACCTGTGAAGCCGTTCACCACCGAAACTCCCAGCTTTTTGGCAGCCCGGGCCGTGTTCTTCATCTCCTCGGCGGCCCGCTGATTGACCTTCGCGGGAGTTCCATCGCCCCAGATGTAGTCTGGCAGAATTGACTTGTGACGGGCATCGATGTTGTCGCAGACCGCCTGGCCCACCAGGTGATTCGAGATCGCGAACAATTGCAAATCGTACTTCTCGAGCAATTCCCGCTTGCGAGCGCAGTAGGTGTCGTTCGAAAGAGCCTTGTCGACCTCGAAGTGGTCGCCCCAGCAGGCCAGTTCAAGGCCGTCGAAGCCCCATTCACTGGCCTTCTTGCACAAAGTTTCGAGGGGCAGGTCGGCCCATTGACCGGTGAACAACGTGACGGGGCGGCGCGCCATGAGAAGACAATCCTTGTTGCAGCAAGATCAGAAACAACGAACCTCAACACCTGCGCAGACACTAGATCAGCATCGCTGCGAAGTCAAACGGGCACAGTGCGGCCTCTCACGGCCCCACTCAAAGACACTCCCGGATTACTTCAACCACTCATCGGCGAAATCCAGAAAGGTCTTCCAATCCTCCCGATTCATCGAGTGCTTCCCTTCGCGCAGCCAGTAGCCCAACCGGCTCTTTACAAGTCGGCCCGGCAGGGGATATTCCCCTTCGGCCAGTCCTTCCACCCCCAACAGGCGATACACGGGCGAAGCAGCCGCCAGGACGTTGTATTGTCCCTCGGGATCGGCCCAACTGTCCTCGACCGCGTTGGTGAACAACACCGGGCGGGGGGCACAAATCGCCACCAGCGAGTGCTGATCAAACGGCAGCCGCTCGACATTGTCGTTGAACTTCGTGAATTCATCGCAGAACCAATGCGGAAAGCGATCGTTGATCTGCTTGACGGTCTCTCCCACCTTGTGGCGGCTGGGGGCGGTCCCGCCGCAACCCGCCTGATGCGGAATGACCAGAGCGATCCGCTCGTCGAATGCCCCCGCGAGGAGGGCCGTCTTGCCCAACCGCGAGTGACCCACAACGGCAATCCGTTTCGCATCCAGTTCGGGAGCGGTTACCAGGTAATCGACCGCCCGCTGCACGCCCCAGGCCCAGGCGGCGATGGTTCCCCACTCATGCGGCCCGGGTTGCGTCTTCCCTTCCGCCAGAAAATGGGGATGAACCCCATCGGTGAAATCGGGTTGATCGGGATCGATGTCACCCGCGTAAACCGTGGCAACAGCGTAGCCACGGGCGATCGATTGATCGATCGCCCAGACATCCTGCTCTTTGCCCCGCCCTTCGTCCATTGCCCGATTCTCTTTACAACCAGGACAGTTCCCGGGCATCCAGACCGTGGGCAGGGGAATCTGGGGATGGTTCAGCACCGCGTGATTGCCGCAGAAATTCAACCCCACGAACACGGGGGCCTTCCCCGCGGGGCGCTGGTTGGGAAACGCCAGCAGCAGGTGGATGGGGGGGGTCTGTTCCGGGCCAAATCGCAGTTCCAGCAGGCGCAACGTCCCCTTTCCACCAAAAAGCTGCGGATCTTCGTGACGGACCGTCACCCGGAGATTTCTCGGGGGTGGAGGTGCGGCTCCATACATGTAGTGTTCGAAGAGCCGAATCAACTCGGGACGCCGCTGGGAGCGCCATTGATCGGAAGTCTGGATCTTTTGCCCCTGCAAGCTGACCAGGGGATCCGGCAGATTGGCCTGAACGGGAAGATCCGAAACCGGGGGGAAGAGCTCGCCGCCGGGTGATTCCAGTGGGAACATCATCAGACTCCCGGCCAACAGGCCGCTGATCATCGCGATACGGATCGCCAACATGGTGTGATTCCTCGGGACGTCCCGCCCGGCATTCAGGGGGACCGCGGTGAAGGACTGATCGGGGAATGGTCGCGACAGATTCCCGTGATTGCAACCAAACGGCCGGTCGCCGCACGTCGACCGAAGACGCCCGGACGGGTGAAATGTTCCGACCTCCCCAAATGGGCGAAGGCGGCATTTCCCGGGGTGGGAAAGCCGCCTTCGAACGCTGTACTCCACAGGAGTCGACATACGGCCGACCAACTGTGGAACGGAATGAGCTGGCAGGACTACTCGATGACCTTGGCCTTGATCCAGGTCATCATGCTGCGGAGTTGGCGACCGACGATTTCAATCGGGTGCTTTCGCTCGTTGCGGCGAATCGCCTGGAAGGTGGGCTGATTCGCCTTGTTTTCCAGGATCCACTCGCGGGCGAACTGTCCCATGCGGATTTCCTGCAGAATCTTCCGCATCTCGGCGCGGGTCTGGTCGGTGACAATGCGGGGACCGCGGGTGTAGTCACCAAATTCGGCGGTGTTCGAGATGCTGTAGCGCATGTAGTTGAGGCCTCCCTGGTACATCAGGTCGACAATCAGCTTCAGCTCGTGCATGCACTCGAAGTAGGCCATTTCGGGCTGGTAACCCGCTTCCACCAGGGTTTCAAACGCCGCTTTGACGAGAGCGCTCACGCCGCCGCACAAGACCACCTGCTCGCCGAACAGGTCGGTCTCGGTCTCTTCCGCAAAGTTGGTCTCGATCACACCACCGCGAGTCCCGCCGATCCCCTTGGCATACGCCAGGGCCAGCTTGCGGCTGACATCGGAACAACCGGGCCAGAACGCGACCAGTGAGGGAACCCCCGCCCCCTTCTCGTACTCAGCCCGCACCAGGTGTCCGGGCCCCTTGGGAGCCACCAGAGCCGCATCCACTCCCTCGGGAGGGACCACCTGACCGAAGTGCATGTTGAAGCCGTGCGAGCAGAGCAGCAGGCTCCCCTTTTTCAGATTCGGCTTGATCTCCGATCGGTAGAGATCTCCCTGGACCTCATCGGGGAGCAGAATGTTGACCAGGTCGGCCGCCTTGGTCGCCTCAGCCAGAGGCAGGGGCGAGAACTTGTGACTGACGGCCAAGTCGTAGTTGGGCGAACCCTTCCGCTGCCCGATGATCACATTGCAGCCGCTGTCCCGCAGGTTCAACGCCTGGGCGTGCCCCTGGCTGCCGTACCCCAGGATGGCAATGGTCTTGTTCTTGAGCAGTGACAGGTCGGCATCGTCGTCGTAGTAGACTTTGGCGGGCATGATGTACAGCGGGATCAGGAGAAACAGGAAAATCTCAGCCGCCGCGCTTCGGCGCGGGGGCCGGTCGGTTGAGGACCAGTGAGCCAGGACCAACCCGGCTCGGAAAGCAGTCGGCTCATGCAGAAGGCGAGTCGATCAGACCGTCGCCTCGGGAGGAGGCTCGGGAGTCAGGCGGTCATCCTCGACCTCGTGCGAGGCACTGGCCGAACGCAGCAGGGCAATGCGCCCCGCGCGGACCAGTTCGATGATGCCGAATGGCCGCATCACATCGATGAAGGCGTCGATCTTCCGCTCCTGACCCGAGATTTCAATCATCACGTGGGTGTTCCCCACGTCGACGATGCGGGCCCGGAAAATATCCACCAGCTCGTGAACCTCGCTGCGTTTACCCCCTTCGGTGCTTACTTTCAGCAGCATCAGGTCGCGCTCGACGAAATTCTGCTTCGAGAAATCGATCACCCGCACCACAGTGACAATCTTCTCCAGCTGCTTACGCACCTGGTCAAGCGTCTTTTCGTCGCCGTTGATGACGAACGTCATGCGCGACAATTCGGGATTCTCGGTCGCTCCGACCGCCAGACTGTCAATGTTGAACGCCCGGGAGGCCAGCATTCCGGAAATGTGCGCCAGCACACCCGGTTGGTTCATCACCAGAGCGGAAAGGACGTGTTTCATTATTCCCAGGGGAGAATTCCAAGGGGACGGGTCGAACTCGGTCCCGAACACACCGCCCAGAACACCGGGCAGCGCCCCCGGGCGCAAGCCAGCAGTCTAACGGCCCCCCGCCCCCTTCAACAAGGATCTCCAAATTCCCGCTCCAATTCGCAAATCCTCGGCCACTCGTCGATGGGCAACTCTGCCTCCTCCACAAAGTTCCCGCCCAACGCCTCCCCTAAGACCCGACGGAGATTCACTTCCAGCGTTTCCGCGTCCACCGGGGCATTCGCCAAATCGCAAATCCCCGGAAATTCCGGGGCCCAGTCGGAGCGGGCCCACAACAGGCTGCCGTGCTGCAGGACCGCCCCGCGCCGACGCCGTTGGGCACTCCCCAACACCTTGTGTCCCTCGCAGACCACGTCGAAGCTGTCTCCCCGGGCGAAACAGAGATAATTCTCCCCCAACTCCGGACGGCTGTCTCCACGCAAACCTGCAGGAATGCCCTGGCGACGCAATTCCTGGATCACGGCCTCATGCACAAGGTCGTACAACTGCCGCGGATCGGTACAGAGCGGGTGCCCTGGGGCCAGTGCCAGTGAGTAGGTCAACTCGTGATGATGCAGAATGGCTCCTCCGCCAGTCAGCCGACGAACCACCGGCAAATTGGCGAAGCGAACTTCCAACTCGGAGGGAAGGTGATGTTGAAAGTAGCCCAAGGAAACGGTCGGGCCGCTCCACTGGTACCATCGGAACGAACTGATCCTCCGCTCGGCGGCGCGCTCCAGCAGCAGTGCATCCAGCGCCATCTGAGTGTGACCAGTGGCGCGGCTGGAGTGGGTGATCAGATGTAAAGGAAGAGCGGTCATACAGGCCCTTGAACGAGTCACAAGCCCTAATTATAGTCTCGACTTAGGTCGAGGGGGATCCCCTCGACCACAGATCCTCAACAGCGCCGTTTGGATGACGTTCGAGGAACTCAACACGTTGGTGGCCGAGGTGCGAACTTGGGTCTGCCATCGCTCTCGTTTCAAGCTCCCTGGCAACGATCAGGGTCGAACTTCTCCCACTGCTCAAGATTTCGGAAGAACCGAGGCCGGAACTCTTCCCGTTCCCTTTCTGTGCCGTCCGTCAGCAAAACAGCGGCAATTCCTGGCTTCCCGAACTCTCCGGGCTGGATTCGATGCCCTCTCCTCCCCCAGTTTTCGACCTGTTGCGGTGTGATGATCCTCGGGATCTCGTCCATGACGCCGTCCAACGTTTGGTCGAGGGGCAGATTTTGGGCCTGCCCACTGAGACACAATATGTGGCAGCGGCCTATTTGCTTTCGCCGGCGGCACTCCGGCTGGCGAAGCTGTCTCATCAGTGGTCGCAGGAACCGCCTCTGCTGGCGGTCAAATCGTCGGCGGAGGCGCTCGACTATCTGCCCCGGGCTTCGCCGCTGGGGCGCAAATTGCTCCGACGTTTCTGGCCTGGACCGGTCACTCTGCGATTTCATCCCCCCGCGATTGGTGGCTTGACTCAGGCGCTTCCTGGCGAAGTCGTCGAATCCCTGGAAATGTCCCGCTCCCTCGGTTTCCGGCTCGCGGGGCACGATGTCCTCAACGCGATTCTGCGGCTTTTGCCGGCTCCCCTGGTGCTGACAGCCGAGCGACCGATCAGAGGAACGGGCGATTCGGCGCGGAATCTCGCTGAACTGGCGGGGGAGGCTTGCTCGATACTGCTCGATGCAGGTGAGTTGAGGTACACTCTTCCAACCAGTGTCGTCCATGTGGACGATACGACTTGGACCCTTCATCGAGAATCTGTGGTGCCCGCACGGACACTTCACCGACTGGCTGGCAATCTGTACCTGTTTGTCTGCACTGGAAACACCTGCCGGAGCCCCATGGCGGAAGCCCTGTTTCGCCGGCTGCTGAGCGAGCGCCAAAACTGCTCCGACGACGAATTGGTCGACCGGGGCTTTGTGGTTGCCTCGGCTGGGGTGGCTGCTGGATTGGGACAACCCGCCAGCGATGAGTCGATCGAGCAGATGCGGAAGCGTGGCATCGACCTGAGTAGTCACGAGAGTCAACCCCTGACCGTCGAGTTGTTGTCTCAGGCAGACCGGGTCTTCACTATGACCCGGGGGCATCGTGAGTTGGTGGTCAGGCAGTTTCCCCAACTGGCCGAGCGAGTGGAACTGCTGGCCCGGGATGGGGGCGATGTGGTGGACCCGATTGGCGGTGGTCCGGAAGACTATCGGCGCTGTGCCGAGCAGATCGAGTCCAATCTCCGCAAGCTCCTGGAAGAGTTTCCGTCTGAAGGCTGAATCCGAGAACCAACCATGATCATTGCTGTAGGCAGCGACCACCGGGGCTTCAACACGAAGGCCCGCCTGATCGGTTTGCTGAATGAACTGGGCCACCAGGGAATCGACTGCGGGACCGACTCGGCCGAAAGCGCCGACTACCCCGACTTTGCTGCCAAAGTGGCACAGCTGGTGTCGCAGGGACAGGCCCATCGCGGGATCCTGATCTGCGGAACCGGGATTGGAATGGCGATCACTGCGAACAAGTTCGCGGGGGTTCGGGCCTGTACCTGTCACGACGAAATGACCGCGCGACTCAGTCGGCAGCACAATGACACCAACGTTCTCTGCCTGTCGGCAGACCTGCTGGGAGAACGTGTGATGAACCGGCTGGTCGAGATCTGGTTGGCGACCGATTTCGAAGCGGGCCGACACGCCCGGCGCCTGGAGAAGATATCCCAGTACGAATCGCAGTCGATGAACCGTCCGTCAGGCCAGGCTCCCGGCTGCCCCTGAACCGGTGTGGGTCGGTCCCGCTTTCCCTGTTGCCATCGCTCTCAAGGCTCACCATGAATCCCCAGCACCTGCGATACTCGACTTCTGACGAATGGATTGCTGTCGAGGGTGACGTGGCCACGGTCGGGATCACCGACCTCGCCGTTCAGGCTCTGACCGACCTGGTCTTTATCGAATTGCCCAAACTGGGAAAGACACTTCAGGTGGGTCAGGTGTTTGGGGTGGTGGAGAGCGTGAAGGCGGCCAGCGATCTCTACAGCCCCGTTGCCGGTGAGGTCGTCGAGGTCAATCAGAAACTCAGCGACGATCTGACCAAACTCTCAACCGACCCATTTGGCAAAGGCTGGCTGATGAAAGTTCGTCTCTCGAGCCCCCCCTCGGACAAGTTGCTGGACCGGGCCGGTTACGAAGAGAGCTGGAAGACCCGGCACTGACGATTTCTGGGGACGAACCTTCCTGAGATCAACCCGCTCTTTCTGGGGTCTCTTTCCGAAGAGACAGAGCCGACAGCAACTGTCGACCAGACGTCTCTTGTGCGATCGCGAAGCCATAGGCCCCCGGGGATCCCACCCGATCACCTTCCGCTCATTGCACGCTTGAAACCGTCGCGAACCCGGTGGCCATTGTCGCCTGCCGCCGCGGCTTCGCGTTGGAGGGGCTCAAGAGGGTCATGTCTCACCCAGAGGAACCATCCGGGTTGTCCGACCGAACTGGGCGTGACGCTGTTGTCAGAACTGCCAAAGCCTCGCAGACACCCAATCCCAGCAGCCACAGGCTGAGCCCCAGGACGACCAGCACATAGACCGTGAACCAACGCGGATCGCGGTGCCAGGTCAGCCACAAATCTCCCAGCGGGATCAACCCCCCCAGGGCCAGCAAGAGCCCCACGATCTGCGCTTGTCGGCGGGTCGCCCGACGCGAGGACGGGCGGTGGTTTACCTGCAATCCTCGCCCTCCTCCTCCCTTCAAAATGGCATGTCGGGTGAAAAGCACGGCGGCCAAGACCAGACCTCCGCCAAACAGAAAGGAGACCAGCACGTTTTCGGAGGGTGGCATCAGGAAAACTAGGGAAAATTGGTGGGCGGTCGGGGAGAAAATCGGAAAAAATGGACACTCGCCTGTGATCGGCGGCACTACCCCTCCCAATCCCGACAATCCTCACAAGCTGATGGGGGATTTCCCAGTGAAATCACCAAAATTTCGAACGTTTTTTACCGAATCGCCACGTTCTTCCCCTTGTCCGACCCAGCCCGTCTGGCCCCCCTCCGCTCCCCCCGGATCTTCCTCAAGAAATCCACCGATTCTTAATTTTTCGGAAACGGCCAAAGCTTTCTGCCACGCGAAGTTAGGGAATCACGAGACAACCGAAATCGAGGCTGGTTGCGACCGCCTGCTTGACAACTCAAGATCGCAGTTTAAGATGCCCAGCCTAGCCGACACACAACTGCTTGGGGCCAACCAAGAGCCAGCCCCAACAGATTGTGGATTGCATGTCATTTCTCGAGTTCTCCTCCTCACTGGCATTCCGTCCAGATCAGAGGACAGGGTGATTTATTCGAAGGTCACCCAACGCGACTCTCCCCCTCTCAGGACCTCTTTCAGGAACGCACGATGCGTACGAAGCAAGGAAACGCTGTCCACGATCGCTCTGGACCAACTGGCCAGTCGAACCACAACGCCCGCGGCCTGCAGGTTCCAGTGCACTTCTGTCCCGATGGAGCCGACCCGTTTGACACGGTGGCATGGGATTTGCGGTCTGCACAAATCAAGGATGAGAACGGGAAAGTCCTCTTCGAACAAAAGAACTGTGAAATTCCCGCAACTTGGAGCGCCCTCGCGACCAATGTGGTCGTCAGCAAGTATTTCTACGGCGAGGCGGGCACTGCGGAACGTGAACAAAGCGTCCGACAGGTCATTCACCGGGTTGCCCGGACCATCGCCGACTGGGGTATTCAGGATGGCTACTTCGCTTCTCCCCAGGATGGTGAGAATTTCTACCGGGAACTTGCCTGGCTGTGCCTCCATCAGCACGGCTGTTTCAACTCGCCCGTGTGGTTCAATGTCGGTCTGTACCAGCAATATGGTGTGAAGGGGAGCCGCGGCAATTATCGCTGGGATACAGTCACCCGCTCGATCCAGCGGCCTGAAACCTCATACGAGTATCCCCAAGCCTCCGCCTGCTTCATCCAGTCGGTTGAAGACAACATGGAGGACATCATGCGTCTCGCCACGAGCGAGGCGATGCTCTTCAAGTTTGGCTCGGGGACCGGCACCGATCTCTCCACCATTCGCAGTGCCAAAGAGAAGCTCTCGGGCGGCGGCACCCCCTCGGGCCCCCTGTCTTTCATGCGGGTCTACGATCAAATTGCCGCAGTGGTCAAGTCCGGCGGCAAGACCCGCCGCGCTGCCAAGATGCAGAGTCTCAAGGACTGGCATCCCGACATCCTCGATTTTATCCAGTGCAAGGCCAAGGAAGAGAAGAAGGCCCGCACGCTGATCGCCTCCGGCGAGTATGACGCCAACTTCAACGGTGAGGCGTATGGCTCGATCATGTTCCAGAACGCCAACCTTTCGGTCCGCCTGAGCGATGAGTTCATGCAGGCGGTACTGGCCGATGGCACATGGAAGACCCACTGGGTGACCGATCCCCAGCGGCCTGGTCCCGAGTACCGTGCCCGCGATCTGATCCGCCAGATGGCCGAGGGAACCTGGCTTTGCGGCGACCCAGGGGTCCAGTACCACACCACCATCAACCGCTGGCACACCTGCACACGCAGTGGCCCCATCAATGCCAGCAATCCCTGCAGTGAGTACATGTTCCTGGACGACACCGCCTGCAATCTCTCCAGTTTGAACCTCAAGAAGTTCCAACTGGAAGACGGCACCTTCGACGTGGAACGGTTCCGCCGGGCGGCGTCGATCTTCATCACTGCCCAGGAAATTCTTGTCGATCACGCCAGCTATCCCACGCCGGCCATCGCCGAGAACAGTCACCGCTACCGTCCGCTGGGACTGGGCTACGCTAATCTCGGCAGCCTGCTGATGTCGATGGGCATCCCCTACGACAGTGATGCAGGCCGCGGGATCTGTGGGGCCCTGACGGCACTCCTCACCGGCGAAGGGTACCTCACTTCCAGTGAGATCGCCTCGAACATCGGCCCCTTTGCCGGGTATGCCGAGAATCGCGAACCCATGCTCCGCGTCATGGAGATGCACCGGGATTCGACCCGGCAGATTCACTCCGCCTGTCCGCAATACCTGCGGGATGCGGCCGCCGAGGTGTGGGACGAATGCGTGGTTTCGGGCCGTCAGTTCGGCTACCGGAATGCCCAGGCAACCGTCTTGGCACCGACTGGCACCATCGCCTTCATGATGGACTGCGACACGACCGGCATCGAACCAGACATCGCACTGGTGAAGTACAAGCAACTGGCCGGTGGTGGCATGATGAAGATCGTCAACCGGACTGTGCCCCACGCCCTGGAGACCCTGGGCTACAACCAGGCGCAGATCGACGCGATGGTGGCCCACATCGACAAGCAGGACACGATCGAGGGAGCCCCCGGGCTCAAGGCCGAGCACCTGCCGGTGTTCGACTGTGCCTTCAAGGCCCGCAATGGGTCCCGCTCGATCCACTGGCGGGCGCACGTGGGGATGATGGCGGCTGCTCAGCCGTTTTTGTCGGGAGCCATCTCTAAAACCGTCAATATGCCGGAAGACTCGACGGTTGAAGACATTGAGGCGGCCTACATCGAAGGATGGAAGCTGGGTCTGAAAGCCCTGGCCATCTACCGCGACAATTCCAAGGGAAGTCAGCCCCTGGCCACCTCCAAGGAAAGCGATCGCAAAAAGAAGGCCGAGACGACGGCCGCCGAGACCACGGCGACTCCCGCTGTGGTGGTGGCCCCCGCAGTCGTCGCCAGCCCCGCGGCACCCGCCCCGTTCCGCCGGCACCTCCCCTCGACTCGCCGGTCGGTCACCCACAAGTTCTCAGTGGGAGGTCACGAAGGCTACGTCACCTTTGGTCTGTTCGAAGATGGCAAGCCGGGCGAACTCTTTATCACCATGGCCAAGGAGGGAAGCACGATCGGCGGCCTGATGGACACGATCGGCACCCTGACCTCGCTCGCTCTGCAATACGGGGTGCCGCTGGAAGCGCTGGTCAACAAGTTCAGCCACATGCGGTTTGAACCGTCCGGCTGGACTGGAAACCAGGATATCCCCAACGCCAAGAGCGTCCCCGACTACATCTTCCGCTGGGCGGGAATGGAGTTTATCCCCGGTTTCCGCGAGCAGAATGCCCCGCGGCGGATGCCAGTTGAACCGATGCTCGAGGATGATGACAACCTCGACGAAGGTGACGAGCCCCAGGCGGCCCACTTGGCGGCTCCCACCTATCAGGCTGTGGCCACTCTCCCTCTGGCGGATGGCCCCCAGATCCGCAGCAAGCAGTTCGTTCAGTTCCAGGCTGATGCCCCAGCCTGTGACAACTGCGGTGCCATCACCGTGAGGAATGGCAACTGCTACCTTTGCCACAACTGCGGCAACAGCATGGGCTGCTCCTGACGGGGTCGTCCTTCCTCTGAAAACCCGAGGGAGCGACCGCGGAAGATTGATCATCCTTGCGTCCTTCAAACGCCCCAGTCCGGAACTTTCGGCTGGGGCGTCGGCGTTGGGTCAAGCAACCGGCTGCGTGCCTCCCAAACGCCAATCGATTCGAGGTCGTGGCAAACGTGACCCGCAGCGGGGGCCCATCCGGGTCGCAGCGGTCAGCGGCGCAGTTTCAGACCGGTGTTGCCCCCACCACCTGTTTCCACAATAATCCAGCGAACGTTTGCCAAGACGACCTGCTGGCTCGCACGCTGGACGGCGACGGGCTGGATCTTTACGGAGAAAGCGCCCATGGGCATCTTCCAAGACAACGCCGAGACCATTGGTCGGACCCCGCTGGTCCGCATCAACCGCCTCACCAAGGGATTCAAATCCCAGGTGTTGGCGAAGATCGAAGGCCGCAATCCTGCCTACTCGGTCAAATGCCGGATTGGCGCCGCCATGATCTGGGATGCCGAGAAACGGGGAGTCTTGAAACCCGGCATGCGGGTCGTGGAGCCGACAAGCGGCAACACGGGCATTGCTCTCGCATTTGTCTGCGCTGCCCGCGGATATCCTCTGACACTGACGATGCCAGAAACCATGTCAGTCGAGCGTCGGATGATGCTGAAATCATTCGGGGCCGATTTGATCCTCACGCCGGGAACCGAGGGGATGCGGGGTGCCATTTCCCGGGCCGAGGAACTCGCCGCGCAGGCCGAGTATTTCATGCCCCAACAGTTCAAAAACCCGGCCAATCCGGAAATCCACGTCAAGACGACCGGTCCCGAAATCTGGAACGACACAGAAGGGAAGGTCGATATCTTCGTGGGTGGCGTAGGCACCGGGGGGACCATCACCGGCGTCTCGCGCTACTTCAAGCAGGTGCGGGGGCAAAAGCTGCACACCGTGGCCGTTGAACCTGCCGAAAGCGCTGTGCTGTCAGGCAATCCCCCGGGACGCCACAAGATCCAGGGGATCGGTGCGGGATTTGTTCCCGACGTTCTCGATCGCACACTGATCGATGAAATCATGACCGTCACCGATGACGAAGCGGTCGAAACGGCCCGTCGGCTGTCGAAGGAAGAAGGGATCACCTGCGGCATCAGCTGTGGTGCTGCCATGGCCATCGCCCTGAAGGTCGCAGCCCGCACCGAGTCGGCCGGCAAAACCATTGTGACGGTCCTCCCCGATTCCGGCGAACGCTATCTCTCGACCGTCTTGTTCAATTCGTAAATCCGCCAACGGGATTCTGGCGGCCGCGCTCCCACTGCAACAACAGAAGACACCCCGCTGTTGAGCGGGGTGTCTTTTTTCCCGCCCCCACGGAATTACATGTCCGGTCAAGCGCTGTCAGACAGACGCTCCCTTGATGGGTCGTGAACCCACGCGGAACGAATCGAGCGAGCGGTCCAACCCACGGCCCCGGAAAGCCACATCCAACGGCTTCGCTAACAGCGATTCTCTGGCTGCATCACCTGCGAGCCGTTTCTCCAGGCTAGCGCAGCGACTTGAATCGCCACCAACCCAGGCTGAAGAAGATCGCGGCGAAGACCAACAGCATTCCGCAGCAGCGGGCCACCTGGTCGATTTCGGGATACTGTTTGGTGAGCAACTGGTCGTAGGCGATCAGTGACCAGGCATGCGGAGTGACGAGGCCGATTTTCTGCATCAATTCGGGCTGCCAGGCACGAGGCATCAGGCAGCCGCTCAGCCCCGCCATCGTCAGCACCAAAAAGTTACCGTACGCCGACACTTGGGCATCGGTCCGCGCCGTCGTGGCCACCAACAGCCCCAGGCCCACTGCCGACATCGAAGTGCAGACAATCACCGGCAACAGGAACCACGGCTTGACACCCCAGGACATCGCGAAGAAGAGTTTTCCCGCGATGAACAGCAGCATCGTCTGCACAATCGAGACGATAAGGAAGGGAACGGTTTTGCCGACGATCGTCCAGGCCTCGGAGGCGGGAGACATCCGCAGCCGGGCGAGAGTCCCCAAATCGCGTTCCTCGATCATCGACCGGGCCATCAGGAGGACGATGAAAAACACGAACATCACCGTGTACGAGGGAACGATGATCTGGTAGACGAAATTCTGTTCGGTCAGGGGACTGGCGGGGCCCTGGGCGGCGATTTCTGTCAATTCCTGACCCGCTTCCTGGACCATCTGCTCGGCCTCTTCCGCCTCGCGGTCGATCTTGTTCGCCGCCCGAATCAGGGTCATCGCCAACTTCTGGCTGTCGCGTTTCATGATCGCCGGTACGAACGACTTGTAGGCGAATCCGAAGATCAGCTTTTCAACCACCTGTTTGGCATTTGCGAAGTAGGCGCTCGACTCGACCTTCACATTCAGGCTGTCGAGCTCATCTTTCAGCCGGCCCTTCCGGGCCAGCAGGTCTCCCAACCGCAGATTATTGATTCGCTCAGTGTACTCAGGACCGATGAAGACCGTGACGTCGAAATCCCCCTGCTCCATCCGCTTGCGGGCTGCGACAATGTCTTCAAATTCCTGAATATCCAACGCCCCCAGCTTCTCAACCTCACTGAGAATGAGTTGTGAGAACTCTTTCTTGTCGTAGTCGACCACCCCCACCTTGATCCGCTGGGCCTTCTGTTTGGTGCTGAAAAGCTGCCCTGTCGAGGTCCCCAGAATCGTGATGAAGATCAGGGGCAACAGCAGCAGAATGGCCAGCGTGCGCTGGTCGCGCCACAGCAGCCGGAGATCCTTGAGTGTGATGTACCACGCGTCCTGCACGATCAGTCTCTCAGTCTGCGACCCGTCTTCTCAAGGAACATCCGCTCCAGCGTGTATTCCTTGGTGTGGATCTGGCTCAATTGCCCCGCTCCCGCCTGGACCTGGGCGATGACCTCAGACAACCGCTGCGTCAGATTGGTCCCCGCGGCCCCATCAACCCGCGGAATGGTCACCACCGCCGAGTCTCCCCGAACTTCCGCCACGGTCACCCGTTCTCCCAGCCGCTCAGCCATTGCCGGCGTCCAGCCCTGCACCAGCAGTTCCAGATCGCGACGGCTGCGGTCGAGCAGTTCATCCAGAGGGCCATAGGCCAGTATCTTCCCATGGTCAAAGATCGCGACTCGTCGGCACATCGCCTCGATCTCTTCCATGTAATGGCTGCAATAAATGATCCCCACCCCCTTTTCAGCCAGATCGCGCACGCAGTCGAGAAGGTGGCTGCGGGATTGGGGATCGACCCCCACGGTCGGTTCGTCCAGAATCACCAGTTGCGGCTCGTGCAACACTCCGACGGCGAAATTCAACCGCCGTTTCATCCCCCCGGAATAGGCCCGTACATACTGGGTCGCGAATTCGCTCAAACCGACCCGCGCCAGCCCCTCGGCCACCCGTCGCTTCAAGTCGGCTCCGGAATAACCGTAGAGGCTTCCAAAAAAGCCCAGATTTTCCTCTCCAGTGAGGTCCGGATAGATGGCAAGTTCCTGGGGAACAACCCCCATCAACCGCTTGAGATGGACTGGATCCTCTTCGAGGTGTTTTCCATCGATGATCACCTCGCCGCCGTCTTTGGTCTTCAGCCCGGCGAGAATCATCATGGCGGTGGTCTTGCCAGCCCCATTCGGCCCCAGGAAACCCAGCACTTCGCCCCGATCAACTTCGAAGCTCACATCGTGCAGCGCAACAAAGTCTCCGTAACGCTTGTGGAGATTGCGAACTTGCAGAAGGCTCATCGATGCGACGCTGGAGAAACGGAACCCGACGGGTCCCCCCGCCGGGTTGGATCAACCAGGGCAGAGTAGACTTTCTAACGTGAACATAGCAGCGCCAGGCTCCCCTGTCATGGAACCGGGAATTTCCCGGCCCATACCGCCGCTCCCGGAAACGGGTTCTACCGATTAATCCCACCATTCCAACCCCCCCCGATTTCGACTCCATCGACTTCCCATTTGGTCTGCGAGTCAAAACCGGCTGATTCTCGCTATCATCTTCAATCCACGACCATATCCCATCGCGCTCGGAACCTGCGGAGCCGACGATGACTGAAGAGACTTCCTCCATGCGCTCAATTCCTTCCCGGAGAGAACTGCTGCGTCAAACGGGGCAGGGATTTGGGCTGCTTGGCTTGGCTGCCCTGCTCTCGACGGGGGACAACCTGCGGGCGGCCCCACTCGCCGCCCCCCTGCCGCTCGCCCCCCGACCTCCCCAGTTTATCCCCCGGGCCCAGCGAGTGGTCCATCTGTTTATGAATGGGGGCCCTTCGCAGGTCGACACGTTCGATCCCAAGCCAGCCCTGGCGAAATACCACGGCCAGCCCCTTCCCAATCCCAATCTGCGGACCGAGCGGAAGACCAGCGGTGCGCTGCAGTCCCCCTTTTCTTTCCAGAAATATGGGCAGAGTGGAATCGAGGTCAGCGAGTTGTTCGCCCGTACGGCACAGGCACACATTGACGACATGTGCATCATCCGGTCGATGTATGCCGATGTCCCCAATCACGAACCTTCGTTGTGGCTGATGAACTGCGGCGAAGGGCGGATGCCCCGTCCCGCCATGGGCTCATGGGTCACCTATGGACTCGGCTCGGAGAACCAGAACCTTCCGGGATTTATCGCCATGTGTCCGGGCGGACTGCCCGTGACGGGGGCCCTCAATTGGCGATCTGGATTCCTCCCGGGGGCCTTTCAGGGCACCTACATAGACAGCCAACACACCGATGTGCACAAGCTGATCGAAAACATCCGTAATCCGGGGCTCACAATGGACCAGCAGGCCCGCCAACTGGATGTCGTCCGCCGGATGAACAGCCGCCACCAGGCGGACCGCCCCGGCGATCCTCAACTCGAAGCCCGCATCCAGTCTTTTGAACTGGCGTACCGAATGCAGACCGAAGCGGAGGAGGTATTCGACATCTCCCGCGAACCGGAACCAGTTCGCGAAGCGTATGGCTCGGGCCCGATTGGACGGCAGTTGCTGATGACCCGGCGGCTGCTGGAACGCGGCGTCCGATTCATTCAGCTCTATAGCGGCGCGGGACAACCCTGGGACAATCACAGCAATCTCGCTGCCGATCACAAACGGCTGGCCGGGGAATGGGATGTCGCCATCGCCGCGTTCCTCACCGACCTCAAGCAACGGGGGCTGTTCGACAGCACCCTGGTCTTCTGGGGGGGCGAGTTCGGCCGGACCCCAGTCGCGGAACTTCCAGAACTCTCGGGGAGAGACCACAACCACTACGGCTTCTCGATGTGGCTGGCAGGCGGCGGAGCCCGGGGGGGCCATGTGCATGGAGCGACCGATGAATTCGGTTTCGCCGCCGTGGAGCACAAAGTCCACGTGCATGACCTGCACGCGACCCTGCTGCACCTGCTGGGCTTCGACCACGAACGGCTGACCTACCGGCACGCTGGTCGGGACTTCCGGCTGACCGACGTTCATGGTCAGGTCATCCACGACCTGATCGGCTGACAGACCGGCTGCAATCGGGGAACGAACTCCCGCCGGGTTGCCTGCACGCCGCCAAACCGCATTGCGGGCTCGTCGCAGTCCCTCTTTACAGGACCCAGTGTTCCCCCATTGTGGCCCCGGCGTTGCAGGCCAGGTTGCCCCCGTCCATCGGGATAATCGCTCCGGTGATCCAGGACGAGGCATCCGATGCGAGAAAGACCGCCAGGCCGCGAATGTCGTCGGGACGTCCCAGCCGTCCCGCGGGAATACCGCTCAGGAACCGGTCCTTCAAAGTGGGATCCTCCGCCATCCGCTTCTCGAGCCCCGGATTGACCACCTGCGCCGGAAGAATGGCGTTGACCCGCACCCCCCGGGCCGACCATTCGGTGCTCAGTTCCCGGGTCATCTGCACCACCGCCCCCATCCCCATGCTGTAGGCGATGTGTCCCCGGCCCAAGGCGGTAATGCTGGCCAGCGATCCAATACTCACAATGCTTCCCCGCCCCTGCTGCAGCATCCGCCGTCCTGCCTGCTGGGTGCAGTAGAATCGGCTGATCACCAGGTTGTGGATGGTCGACTGCACGTCGGCCAGCGAAATCTCCTCCGGGCGTCCGCGCACTGCTTCACCGGCGATGTTTCCCAGGAAGTCGATCCGGCCGTAGTCGCGGTCGATCCGTGCGAACAGTTCGTCAATAGCGGCGAACCTGGTCATATCGCAGACCGCTCCTTCCGCCTGCCCCCCCGCCGCCAGCGCCTCGGCCGCCGTGCGGGCCACCCCTTCGGCATTGATATCGAGCATTAACACCCGGGCCCCCGCTTCGCAGAGGGCCAGAGACATCGCCCGCCCCATTCCACTGGCCGCACCGGTCACGACAGCCACCCGGCCGGTGAGATTGAACATGTCCGCCGCCATTTTTACAAACTCCCGAAGTCAGTCTCTGGGGAATGAAGGATCTGTAGGATCACACCGCCGATGTCGTTGCGCCGTTCAACCGAATGTCGCCTGCCACCAGGCCCGCAGGTCGGGCAACTGCTTGGTGAAAAAGACCACCAGCGAGAGTCCGACATAGAACAAGCCACAGGCCAGCAGGCCGAGTTGCTGGTACCAGCGGGGACGCAGGGCGGGGGGCAATAGCGTGCGATTGATGTGCAATAAATGGAAGCTGGTCACTCCAATCGCCACATTGTTGAGATTGGCGATGACAATGGTCATCAGCTTCGGACTGCCGTAGACACTGAAGGCCCAGAAGCAGATCAGCGACCAGGTGACGTAACCGATCAGAATGCCGTAGTAGATCCGCCGCACCTGGTTTCCATGCAGGGAATCCCGGATCCGGGACACCCCCGACCAGAGAATGTCGGTCCAGCGCCGACTGAAGTCGTCGATAATCGACATCTGGCTGGGCAACATCACCAGCAGACCGACCACCAGCGTGATCATCCACAGCGCTCCCGACAAACCGGGGCCAAATCGCGGATCATGCCGGATCCCGTCGGCGGTGATCAGCGCCTGCGCCCATTCGAGGTTTTTCCCCTTCAGATCCGAGTATTTGGCGAACTGCATCGACAGCAGTGCCGGCAGTGCCATCCCCATAAAGCAGCCCGGAGTCCAGACCAGCAACTGATCTGTCAGCACATACCGCCACCAGCCGCGCCAACGCCTGAGATTCTCGTCGGTGATGGGAAAGATGGTTCCCAGATGACTCAGCGAGACATGCGTCCCTCCGACAGCACTGGGGATGGCCCCCACCAGACTCCCCATACCCCAACCCTTGTCCCGCACGAAATTGCTGTAGGTGGCGTTCCCCAATCCCCCACCACCAGCGTACCCCGCGAAGCCCCCAATCAGGGCAATGTTTCCCAGGGCCAGGGCAGGCAACTCAGCCCCCTGCCACCAGTTGGTCAGGTAATTCACCCTGACTTCTTCGCCAGCGGCATTGGTGGTTGGCAATTCGCCGAATCGCACAAACCCACTGAAGACCTGCCACCAGTTGGCGGGATCCACCCAGAACAACCCCATGATCAGACAAAAGCTCAGCACGGCGAACACCTTGACCGTCATCACCGCCTGCAGCATGTTGTAAATCTTCCCCCCCAGGAAAATCGGCAACGAAATTCCCAACAGAAAGAGGAAGGCCACCAGCGTGACAAACCCTTTGTCGTCGGCCTCGGGGGGATGTCCCAGCCACAACGCCGAAAAAATCGCCGCTCCATGGGTCGACAATCCCGGAATCAGTGCGGCGAAATTCAACAGCAGGATCACTCCCACCCAAAACATCGGGCCAGGGCGGGTCCGCATAAAACCGGTAAAGACCGGCTCGCCGCAGTAGAGGGCATAGCGGCCACACTCAATGTTGTAAAAAACCTGCGCCACGATCGCGATCGTGGCGATCCACATCAAGCCCCCCCCATAGCGGGCGGTGATGTCTGGACCAAACAGCCATTCCCCACCCCCAATCTGGATCCCCATCATCACCAGGCCAGGCCCGATGAAGCGGTACCACTCCCTCCACGAGAGAGTTTTGGGCTCTGGCAGATCGGCCACCTCCCAGGGAGGCAGGCAGGTGGTGGGAAGCTCTGGTTGGGTGGGCGAAGCAGCGGCGTCTTTCATGGGGTCCCTCGAGCGTTGCCGCATCGTAGCGACTGCACGCCCCGGTGACGACCAATCGTGAGCGCCCCTTCCCCCCCTCCGCCCCGCCCAGGAATTCCCCTCTCCTCACAAGGCCCCCCCCCGAATCAACGACCGCCGGCGTGTAGCCGCGAAGGGGCGCGGTTCCCGGGGAACCTCGCCCCGCTTCGCGGAGACTTACTCATCCGGGAACAGGCATCGCAACTCGTGCGAATACCAAGGATAGGACGGAAGTGTGCCGTATGGGGCACCGTTGATCGGGTTCAGGAAATACTCCGGAACAGGCTGCAGTTGATCGTCGCGAACCCCCGGCCAGAATCCGCGCTCGTCGAGTTGCAGTTCTTCAATGTCGAGGAAAAACTGGATCCGGTTGATGATGTACCCCAGATGATTGTCGGCCACTCCGCTGACCGCCAGCCGAAACGCATCCTGGGCTTCCAGGAAGTCGCGGGCGGCTACCCCGGGGAACCCCAAAGCCAGCTCCAACTGGGTGCTGCTGACCCGCTCATTCGCCAGCGCGGCACTCGCGATGCCAATCTGATACTGCTCGCGGGCGAGCGCCAGGTTTCGCAGATCATCGCGAATCGCCAGCTTGAGCGTGTCTTCCTGCTGCATCACGGCCCGCCGACTCGCCTGGTAATTGATCAGGGCATTGCGATAGACATTCCGCTGTTGCTGGCGATTCAAGGGCAAATCGAGGGTCAACCGAACGTCACTGCGGGCATTGTCGAAATTCCAACCCGCCGGCTCCAGCACGTTGTTGCTGACCACCTGGGTCGCCTGCAGGTTCAGAACCGATCGCAGATCGTCGGCGGCCAGCTTGGCCAACCGCCGGGCGTCCGCCAGTTCCCCCCGCCGATTCATCAGGTCGAGACGCAATACCAGCCCTGTCAGCATCGCGTCGTCTAACTCGATCTCGACCGGAGTCAACTTGGTCGACTCGTCCGCCAGCAGCTTCTCGGCGGGCCCCAGCACCTGGTCCACCAGTTCCACCAGCCGTGCCTGGCGGGCCACTTCGGTCTCGCCCAGAGACCCCGCCCCCTCGAGGTCATCCACCCGGTCCAGCAGGTTTTCTCCCAACGTCAGCAATTGGGCCGTCGCCTGTTCGAGTTCCGGGATCTTCTCGACCCGGGCGGCATCCAGCACGGAGGCGAGTTCAGCCTGCAGACGCTCCAGTTCGACGGCGAATTCTTCCGACTCTCCCGAGAGTCCGGTCGACTGCTGGGTCTCGCCCACTTTCACCCGGGCCAGATCAAGATGCTGCGTGATCTGACGGCCCAGGGCCGACAGCAGCTCCAACCGCCGCTGCACCAGACGAATGGCCGCTGGTTCCGGTGACGCCTCGATGTCGCGAAGTCCGCGGCGCTGGGCTTCCACCGCCAACTGGGCGTCCGCCAGCGCCAGTTGCGAGCCCAATTCCTCCAGTTCCGCGAACACAACATCTCCGGGAGATCCCGCACGGGTCTTCTGCCACTGGGCGATCCGCTGCTGCAACACCACCGCCGCGTTGATCAGCAGCGAAGTCTGCGGAGAGTCGCCTGTCCGTTCCTCAAGCAGGCGGGCCCGCGTCCGGCGGACCGCTTCGGCCGCGACCGCTGTTTCGTCCCGCGCGGTCACATCCTCCAGTTCGGTCAGATCGATTCTCAGGGGCAGTTCGGGAGGAAGTCCCATATCGATTTTGAGACGGTCGAGGGCTCGCTCGAGATTCACTCCCGCCGTAATCAACCGGCTGCGTCCGGCCAGCATGTTCTGTTCGATCTGTTCCGCCTGGATGCGCGAACGCAACCCCGCCTCCAGTTCCACCAACGCCTGCTGATGAGCGCCCGAGAGTGAGAAGTAGTTCTGCGATTCAATCGCAATCTGCCGGTAGAGCCGCAGGCTCGCGTAGTACGACGTCGCCAGCTGTACGAAATATGTCCGCCGGTACCTCAGGTAGCTGCGGGCCGCGTAGACCAGGTTGCGTTCCGCCCGTGTCAACGGCTCAAAACGAATGTCCCGCTGAAATAACGGCTGGCTGAGATCAAACAGCAACTGCGAGGAGACGTCCGAGGCGAAGCCATTGGGACCGTTGAAGGTCAGAATCACGTTGTTGGCGAACCGGCCGACGAAAGTTCCCCCGGTCACCAGCAGCCGGTCAACCTCGGCATTCGCCGTCGTGTGCAGTTCCGAAACATACTTTCCATCGGTATTCAACCGTCGGTAAAGCACATCCCCGCCGTTGCCAAATGGAGTGAATTTCAGGAAGTAGGCGAACTGCTCCAGCGAGACCGCCAGAGCCGCCTTGTAGAGGTTTTCTTTCTGGGTCTGCAGTTCGCGGCTATTGAGCAATCCCAGCTCGACGATGTTCTCGAGGGTCAGCCCCTTCGACTGCGATTCCGGAACCGCGGTGTCGACTCCCACGAAACTCCGCGCGTACACCTGCGCAAGTTGCCTGAATTCCACCATCCGAAATCGGACCGATTCGGGAAGTGCGTTCCAGCTCTCGGGCCGAACGATGTTCAGGGGAGACTCGGGCTGCGTGGTCCGGGGCCGGTCGAGTTCCGCCGGGGTGACTTCTGGGCTTTCTGGGGCGTCCTGCAAAGCCTGAACAAGCACAATTTGGTCCCGCTGACCAGCAGACATCGGCGACGGGCCTGCCTGCCGGGAATCCCGTGCGGATTTGGTACGAATGGGGGCCTTCCCCGCCCCCTTCAGAAGCAGGGGGTCGGGGCCCTCCTCCGGTTGGGGAGGAGGGGGCAGTTGCGGCAGGTCGGAAGAATTGGTCTCGGGAGCCTTCGATTCTCCTGGGCCCGCAGACCGTCGCGCGTCTCCCGCTCGAGTCTCCCCCTCCTCGAAATCCGACTCCAAGGGGGGTAGAGAATACCCGTACAGCCTGGGTTCAGGATCCGGCAGCGGTTCGCAGTCGGGGTCGGCCGGATCGAACAGCCGCGAACGGGGATCGGGAGTCAGGTCAAACCCGGGCTCCGCACCCCAGGGGGTCGATCCCAGACGGTCCTCCAGCAGACAGTACGAGTCGCGGTCGGCTCGTTCCCGCCAGGCGCGCCGACTGCAGCCCGCTCCCGTCAGCAAGAGCAGAACCGTCACGCAGCAGAATGAAAGCCGAAAGCGTGGGGAGGGCACGTTCAACAGTCGGTGAGATCCAGGATGTACGGATGTGCCAACCCCGGGGAGTGAGACACACCCAATGGTGCATGTTGATGTATCGGATACACAGCCGTTGCGGATGAGGCGAACTGTGACGGTGCAAACGGATCCGGCGTTTTGGGATTGCGGGCTTCAGCGATTCTGTGGATTTCGCTAGGATTCGCGCGGCCAAGAGCCTCTTCCAGCCGTGCGACCACCCGACCTGCAATGACCAACATCATCACTTTGATTCTCGGTGGCGGCAAAGGAACCCGCCTCTTTCCCCTCACCAAGCTGCGTTCGAAACCGGCTGTTCCGCTGGCGGGGAAATACCGCCTCATCGATATCCCCATATCCAACTGCCTCAACAGCGGGCTGAACCGGATTTATGTACTCACGCAGTTCAACTCCGTGAGCCTCAACCGCCACATCAACCAGGCGTACAAGTTTGACTTGTTTGGCGGCGGATTTGTCGAGGTGCTGGCGGCCCAGCAGACCATCAATCGCAGTGACTGGTACCAGGGCACGGCGGACGCGGTCCGCCAGAACATCAAGCGAATCGAGGCCCCAGGGATCGACTACGTCCTCATTCTCTCCGGGGATCAGTTGTACCGGATGAATTTCCGCGAAATGATCCGCACGCACCAGCAATCCAAGGCGCAGGTCACCATTGCGGCGCTCCCGGTTGACCGGAAACAGGCATCGTCATTTGGCATCATGAAGGCGGATGACACCGGTCGGGTGCAGGGATTCGTCGAGAAACCGCGCACGACCGCCGACTTGCAGTCTGTCCGGACGGAGCCCGCCTGGATCGACCAGCATGGCATCGAAAGCCGGGGCCGAGACTGCCTCGCCAGCATGGGCATTTACCTCTTCAACCGGGACACCCTGGTCGAAACGCTGACGCAGCATGAATACCAGGATTTCGGCAAGGAAGTCTTCCCCGCCGCGCTGCGCTCGCGGCATGTTCAACTGCATCTGTTCGACGGATACTGGGAAGACATTGGAACCATCAGGGCGTTCTATGAGGCCAATCTGCAGTTGGCGTCGGCGCATCCACCGTTCCAATTGATCTCACCGAGCGCTCCCATCTACAGCAGGTTGCGGTTCCTGCCCCCCTCGCAGTACAGCCGTGTCTCGGTTTCCAACAGCATTGTCGCAGACGGGTGCCGCATTGGTGAAGGATCGATCATTGAAAACAGCGTGATTGGTGTGCGCTGTCAGATCGGCAAGAACGTGGTGATCCGCAACTCGATCCTGATGGGTGCTGACGATTTCCAGACGCAGGAGGAAATCCTCGCCGACCAGACCGCCAATCGCCCCTCCATCGGAATCGGTGACGCCTCGATCATCGAGGGGACGATTGTCGACAAGAACTGCCGAATTGGGGCAGGAGCCCGGATCCGCAATCCCCAGAACATTCAGGATTACGGGGAAGAAGAGGATGTGATCATCCGCGATGGAATCGTGGTGGTCTCCAAAGAGGCGGTCCTGCCCCCGGGCTGGTTCATGCCAGCCTCGGTCTGACGCCCGCTGGACTTCCTCCCGTTCCATCGCGATGCCGCAGTCGCGGCTCCCGGGTTTGGGCCGTATTCTGTGGCTGGCGAGGCTTTGCACCCAGCGCCCTGGGGGGAAAGTTTCCAGGGGCTGGGCCCGGCGGGTGGATTGAACACCCCCTCCCCCCGACAGATACACTACGGGAAGATCCTCTTTCCGAACGGGGATTTCTGACTTTTGGCCGCCGACGAGCGCGGTCTCCTGCTCCCGATCCATAGCTCCGATGTTCTTCACTGCCGCAGTTCGCCCTCGTTTGACTGCCTTGTTCTCAGCGCTGTTGCTCGCGAGCAGCCTGATGCCGCATCTCTTCGCCCAGTCGGCTGAGCCCCCGACCGAGACCGCTGAGCCACTGTTTCATGACAGTCACTTTCATCTGACCAACTACGTGCACGAGGGGATCAGCACCCGGCGGATGCTCGAGTTGATGGGAGACAAGGTGGGCCGGGTGGCCCTGTTTGGTATCCCGCTGACACAAAAATGGGATTACTTCCTCAATGGCAAGCGCCGCCCGGGGTATTACCTCGAATCGACGTCCGAGATGTACTACTACAGCTTCGTCGACGCGATGATCGCCCGCCAGTACCTGCGTCTGAATGAGACCGACCGCGAGCGTTTTGATCCCTTCATCGTAGGGTTCAATCCCACCGACATGAACGCCCGGGATCACGTCCGCCAGGTGCTGTTGACCTTCCCGGGAGTGTTTGTGGGGATTGGCGAGTTTTCCATTCACAAGGAACTCGTGACCTCAAAGATCGCGGGTCATGCCGCCAGCGTGAAGAATCCGGCGATCAATGAACTGCTCTCCTTCGCGGGCGAGGTTGGGCTGCTGGTGATTCTGCATTGCGACATCAATGAGATGCGGGGAGTGGGAGATCATCCCGCCCATATCGACGATCTGCGGGACCTGTTCTCGCGACATCCCGATGTCAACATCATCTACGCCCATACCGGGCTGGGGCGATTTGTCGGTCCGACCAAAACCCATGTCGAACTCCTCGCAGACATCTGTGAAGACCATTCCCTCGACCATGTCTATTTCGACATTTCCTGGGATGAAGTGGCGAAGTGGGTCATCAAAGACGACGGGACCATCCAGGCCTGGAGCCAGCTCATCAACCGCCATCCCACCCGGTTCCTGTTCGGCACCGATTCGGTCGCGCCCAAGTCGCAGGAGGCTTACCTGAAATGTTACGAAGACTATCAGCCGCTCTGGAAAGCGCTGACGCCCGCCGCCTCCCGATCGGTCCGTCTCGCCAATTACGAACGGCTGGTGAACGCCGCACGCAAGAAGGTCCGGGCCTGGGAGGCGCGGAATCTCGATGAAAATGAGGACGGGCCCATTGTGATCCCGTTCCCCGCCAGAGAGCCGACTCGCAAAGCGGCCGTTCTGACACCACCTCCGGCCCCCGCCGCCGAAGTCCCCCTCTCGCTGCCGGCCCGCCGTTGACCGGGATCATCGCCGGGGGGCAAACCTTTGCAGGAACTCAGCCCAGATCGCGCAGAGCGTGCAGCGGCTGGTCATCCGGGACCGACAGCCCTCGCAGGTAATACACCGAAGTGGCCAGCAGGTGCGGACGCCACTCTGGTGAAACCAGGGCCAGATCCTCAAACACCGCCGTCGAATACTTGTAGTGGTGCGCATCTGACTGCTTCCGCACCACCAACCCCTTCGCCAGGGAGGCGAATGCGGAGAGATCTCCGCCGCGGCTGGCGTAAGCGTGCGCTTGGGCAGCGGCCCCGGAAGGGTCTTTCGCCACGGTTTCGAAAATGGACTGCAGCGCGTCGGTCGATTGGGCTGGAATGTCGACGGCGGGAACTGCGGTGATCTGCTGGGGTCCCAGGCCCCCCTCCGCCGTCCCCATGAAGGTCGCAAACTGCCCCATCCAGGCCAGTCCCTGCAGCAGCAGCAGCAGCCGGTTCTGACGATCGGCCGACAGGTCGTAGGCGTACCGCAGGGCATTCAGGGATGTCACCGTGTGGATCCCATAGATTCCTGGCTGCCGCATCATCAGTTCCCCCGCCGCCAGGTGCGCCGCGTCCCAAATCGCTCCCGCCCCCACCTGGCCTCCCTGCAGCAGTTCAAGCGAACGGCCAATCGCCTGCGAGTACTCTCCGCTGCGCAGAATCTCCAGCACCTCCACCGTCGCCGGCCGCAGCCCCTCCGCCCGCGTCCAGTCCGGCGGCAACCGTGGACCAATCTGCCTTACACGAGCCACGTTGGCGTGATACTCCTGACTGTCAAATGTATGACCATTGACTTCCTTGTCCTTGAAATCGAGCAATCCCAAAATCACCGACCGCAGCACCGGCTCGGCGTGCCGCCAGCCGATCACCTGGAGCGTTCTGTAGGCATTCGCGAGATAGATTGCCTTATGTCCGATATTCCGGTAGTCGCGGGCTCCGTATTGCCATAATCCCTCCATCACCTCGTGGGCCCCGCGGCTGCGGATCACGGCCGCGATTGCCCGGTCAGCCCGCGGTTCATCCCATGACCGCATCGCCTCATCCAGCTCCTGCCATGCCCGCTCGGGCGAAGGCAGCTCCTCCCGCACCTGCCCCAGGACAAAGTTTCCCTGCCGGGAATCCTCGGCCTGCGAGTTCTTGAATTCACGCAGGGCCCACAACAGCGGCAAGAGCCGGTCTCCTGGCGGGACATCCAGACTCAACTGATGGGCCGCCTGAACGGCAAACACACAATGCAGCTTGAAGCCCGGGGGTTGGGGATTCACATTGCGAATTCCCGCCAGGAAGATTGACGCCAGCAATTGACGGGGAGTGGTTCCCCCTTTGAGCCGCGCCACGGCCAATTCGAGGGCCCCCTCGGCGGGAACCTGCTCGATCGCGCGGATCAGTGGTTCCAGTTCGTCGGCGAACACCACCGGCACCACGGCAGGTGGATTCTCCCCGGCCGCCTCCACGAATGCCCGGGCCCAGTCCGGCAGAAATCCGGATTGGCCCAGGACAGTGAGACCGCAGGCCGAGAGAAACGTACGGCGTCGAAAAGAAGCATCCATGAAGCGTCTCGAAGGAAGCAGTTCCGCACCAAACCCAACACCCTGATCGTAATCGATTTGAAAGTCAACAACAGTCGCGCGACGAGCCGGGAGCCAAAACGGGCAAGCCAGACAATTTGGGCAGACCCATACAGGAAGAATCGGGAATTCCTCTTGTCGGGCCTGAACCGGGCTGGTATCAGGCGCATGCTGTGGGTCTGGCTGGCCCCGTTGTGGTCCGGATACGAGAGCAGGTCATGTACCGCCAGATTCGAACGTTTGCCTTGTGTCTTGGTCTTTTGCCGCTCCTCCCGTCTGCGAGCCGCGCACAGACGCTCCCTCCGATGATTTCCGGGGATGAATCCGAGGAGAGATCTCCCCAGGCGCCCGGAGAGGCGAGTTCCTGGGATCCAGCATCCCAGGAATCTCTGGATTGGTCGGCAGCCCCGAGCGGCTCGCCCCACGCCTCAAGCCCACCGGTGACGCCGCTGTTTCCGGCCCAGTCCCCTGCCGATCGCACCGGCCCCGGGCACACGGTCTCGCTGTTCAATGACACCAGCACACTCAACCTCGGGGGAAATATTTCCCTGGTGGGAATCGCCGCAACAGAGAGAACCTTCGTCCCCTGGAATCCGTTGTTCGTGCTTCCTCCGTCGGGATTTGGGTACAACACGAACACGTTTGAGATGCATGCCCGGCAAACCAACTTCCAGGCAGTGTTCTCGGGGCCTGAGACGGAAGGATTCACTCCGGGTGCCTTCCTGAAACTATACCTGTCCAATTCGAGTCTGACTTCAGACACCTATGGCCTGCTTCCCGTCGTGGCCTTCGCCGATGTCAAAAATGATGACTGGCGGTTCGCGATTGGCCTTCAGCCCGACCTGTTCGCCCCCCGCGATCCCGTCGTGATCCCGATTTCACTGAGGGGGGGGACCGGCAACTCGGGAACCTTTCGGGGCCAGGCGCGCATCGAACACTTCTTCCGCCCGAGTGATGACTTCCAAACGACGTTTCAATTCGCCCTCAGTGACCCCACCACCACGATCCTGATCGACAACAACCGTCGCTCCACCGAATCAAACGGCTGGCCCAACGTCGAAGGCCGTGTCGCCCTGGGATTTGGCCCGCGTGAGGAATATCCGGGGGGGCGCCAGGAACGGTCGCTGGAGCTGGCCGCCGCGGGGGTGGTGGGCCAACTGCGCAACAGCCAGTTGATCGCCACGATTGAAGATGTTGACGATGGAACGGTCATCCGCAGTACAATCGATGTATGGGGCCTGTCGCTCGACGCCAAATGGAATGTGAGCGAACGGTTTGGCTTCATCGGTGAAGGATATCTCGGACAGGGTCTGGGAAATTATGCGGCCAACATCTTCCAGACCTTCAACTCCAAGACCTATTCGGCGGTCCGTGGATCAGGAGGCTTTCTTGAGGCGTTTTACTATCTCAACGACCGGGTCGTGGTCCACGCGGGATACGGACTGGATGCCCCAGTTCGGGACGATCTGGCCGCCGATGGCATCGCCCTCAACGACGCCTGGTTCTCCAGCCTGTTCTGGGATGTCACCAAAACTGTGCAGTTGGGATTCCAGGCCGATTATCGCAACACCGATTACGTCTCCCTGCCCGACAACGACGCGGTGGTCTTTTATACCCAGTTTCTCTGGCGATTCTAAACAGCTGGGAAAACCCCACGTCCATCACCTTCAGATCCAACCACGCCGCAACAGCCAACCCTTCACCCCCTGGGTAAGCAGGGCGTAACCCAGCAGAGTCAGGACCAGGAATCCCCAGTACCCCGGGGGGAGCTCCGTGAACCCCAGGGAGGTTCCCGGCGAGGTGTAGGGCAGCACCAGGCCCACTCCTGCCACGCATACCGACATCACCGCCAAAGGCCACGAAGAATGGCTCTGCAGAAACGGTATCCTGTTGGTCCGGATGATGTGGATGATCAGGGTCTGGGTCAGCAGACTCTCCACAAACCAGCCGGTCTGGAAGACCCGCAGGCTCTGTTCCCGTTCCCCGGGAGTACCCACCGCCGCACAGCCGAACCAATACAAGAGCATCAGGTACGTGGTGTAGTCGAACACCGAAGAACACGGCCCTACCGCGAGGATGAACCGCGTCAATTCTCGCAGGTCCCATGGGCGGGTGCTTCTCGATCAATTCTACATCGACCTCGTCAGTGGGAATCGCGGTCTGGCTCAGGTCGTACAACAGGTTGTTGGCGAGAATCTGTACCGGGGCCATCGGCAGGAACGGGACCAGCGCGCTGGCCCCCACCACGCTCAGCATGTTGCCAAAGTTGCTGCTGGCACCCATCCGCACGTATTTGAGGATATTGGCGAACACCTTCCGCCCCTCAATGACCCCCGCTGAGAGAACCAGCAACGATTTCTCCAGCAGGATCATGTCGGCCGTCGCCTTCGCCACATCGACGGCCGAATCAACGCTGATGCCCAGATCGGCGGCATGCAGCGCCGGTGCGTCGTTGATGCCATCTCCCAGAAAACCGACCACGTGCCCCTGGGCTCTCAACACCTCAATGATCCGCTGCTTGTGCAGGGGAGAGACCCGGGCGAACAATGTGGTCTCCCTCACACGCTCGGCGAGTTCCGCGGGGTCGAGCGCGTCCATGTCGCTTCCCAGCATGGTCCGCGGGACCGGCAAACCGACGTCCCGGCACACCTTGCGAGCCACCAGTTCGTTGTCTCCAGTCAATACCTTGACCTCGATACCGTCCCGCCGCAGCGCCTCCAAAGCACTCGCCGCCGACTCCTTGGGGGGATCCAGAAAGGCGACATACCCGCGCAGAGTCAGCCCGGCCTCATCGTGGGGGGACCAGGCGCTGGCCTCCCTCCCCGGCAGTTCGCGGGGTGCCGTCTCGCGGGTGGCGATCGCCAGGACCCGAAAGCCATCGGCCGACAGCCGCTCATATTCGGGCCGCAGTTCCTTCAGATGACTCTGGTCGAACGGCTGCACCTCGCCGTCCCGGGCATAGTGTGTGCAACGGGTGAAGACCGCCTCGGGAGCACCCTTACAGATCAACCGGTCGATTCCTTCTGGAGTCCGCACCACCACCGACATCACACGCCGCTGGAAATCAAACGGAATCTCATCGACCTTGAAGAACTCGTCGATCCGCCCGGGAGAGTGTTGTTCGGTGTGGGCCAGGACCGCCTGATCCAGCACACTGCGCAATCCGGTCTGAAAGTGACTGTTGAGATAGGCCAACCGCAGGATCTCGGGATCACTGCGCAGTTCCACATCGCAGTAACGCTCGAGAATCACCCGGTCTTGGGTCAGGGTTCCCGTCTTGTCGGTGCACAGCACATCCATCGCCCCCAGGTTTTGGATGGCGCTGATTCGTTTGACGATCACCTGTTTCCGGGAAAGAACCAGAGCACCATGCGACAGGCACACCGTTTCAATCATGGGCACCACTCGGGAGTCAAGCCCACCGCCACCGCCACAGCGAAGAAAAACGCCTCGCTCCAGTTCCCCTTGGTCCACCCGTTGATAACGAACACCAGCGGCACGAGGATCAGCGTGAACACCACCATGAGCCAGGTAAAGCGGGCAATCCCCGCGTCGAATGCCGTGGCCGGATGCTCCAACGACAGGGACTCGGCCACTCCCCCCAGGAACGTCCCCGAACCGGTCGCGAGGACGACCGCAGTGGCCGTGCCACTCGAGACGCTGCTTCCCAGGAAGGCCACATTCTGCAGTTCGAGGGGCTGCGTGGTCTGTTCCCCGCAGGTGGGAACTTCTCAACCGGAAGGCTTTCCCCGGTCAACGCCCCCTGGGACACGAACAAATCATGAGTCGAAAGCAGTCGCACATCGGCGGGAATGAGGACCCCCGCCACCAACTCGATCACGTCTCCAATCACAACCTGCGACACGGGAATCTCACACTTTCGACCATCGCGTCGGGCCGTCGCCTTGACGGAGATGAGCGCTTTCAGACGGGCGGCCGCATTTTCAGCCCGCACTTCCTGATACAGCTTCAATCCCACCCCAATCACCATCATCAAGACCATCATGCCGCCGGCGCGAATATCCCCCGTGGCAAAGGAAATGGCCGACAGGATGGCGAGCAACACCACCACGGGATTCCGCACCGAGCGCCACAACAGCAGCAGGGCACCGGGCGACGCTGACCCGGCAGCACATTCGGCCCCTGTTGGGCGAGGCGTTGCGCCGCCTCGATGGTCGTCAGACCCTCGACCCGCGTTCCCAGATTGCCCAGCAGTACCGGAACTTCCGACCGGGCCCCCCGCAGCAGCATGTCTGCGGCATGCGGGACAGGGCGTTCTTCGCGCAGGTAGTCCACCAACCGGCGGGGGTGCAGTGTGAAATGCATCAACTCAATCCCATTGCGGCACCTTACCCAGCGATGAACGTCGGGCGGTCTCAATTTGTCAGTCTTGACTTGTCACAGGACTGATATTCACTCCAGCCTCTTCGATTACCGGACGGAACTCAACCGCGGCCATCCACTTTGGCCCGCACCGTCCGCCGATCGAGCTGCAGTCGTTTCGCGGACTGTTCAAAACTTCCCAATCGCTGGTAGACCAACCGGCAGTAGGCTTGAAGAAGCTCTTCAGCCGTCAGATCCTGCCGCTCGATCTGCAGCGCCAGAACGGCCACTTCGGCCGACACACCGTTGTTCGCCAAATCTCCCCCCGCGGGACCGCCAGTCTGGATTGCGGGTGGTGGGTTGGGTACGTATCGCCCACAGATCATCACATTGCGGACACACTGTTCCAGTTCGCGAAAGTTGCCGGGCCAGGGATAGTCGGCCGACAGATTCGACCGCAGCCAATCCAAAACCTCGGCCGCCAAGGCCGGAGTCTCTCCGGGAGCCATCCGGGCCACAATATAGGGGACCAGTTGCTCCAGGACATCGGGGTTGTCCCTCACCTGCGACGCGAGCGAAGGAGTCTCGATCACATCGGAACAAAGCCGGTAGTAGAGATCTTCCCGAAAGTGTCCCGCCACAATCTCCCGCCGCAGATCGCGATTGGTTGCGGCAATTACCTTCCCTTTGAACTCGCGGATTTTGGTCTCCCCCAATCTCTGGTATTGGCGGTTCTGCAACACCCGCAGCAACTTCACCTGGGTGGTGGCGTCGAGTTCCCCAATCTCATCCAGCAATACCGTGCCATGATCGCCGCAGGCCTCCAGCCACCCCGTGCGGTTTCCCGACGCGTCGGTGAACGCCCCTTTCGCATGTCCGAACAGTTCCGATTCGACCAGATTGCGGGCGAAGGCCGAAATATTGATCGCGTGATAACTGTCAGCGGGCTGCGCGGCGAATCGTTCCTGCCGGAGATCGAACGGGATCGCCTGCGAAGTGCCAATCGCCTGGGCCACCAGCTCTTTCCCGCTGCCGCTGGGCCCTGTGATCAGGGTGGTCACCTGGCGCATGGTCGGTGCCAGCCCCCGCCGATATCTCCGAAAATCGTGGGAAAAGATGGACTGCCAGATGCGCGCCCGCAATTCGGCGGCGGGAACCGATTGCCCGATGACGCACTCGAAGATGTTGAAGAACGCACGATAGACCTGGTGAAACAGTTCGAATAGCGCCACTTTGTGGGCCCGCGTGGGAAAGGGATGGCTCCCCAGTTCGAACCAATAATCGAATAACGGCGCAAACCGCCTCCACGCGTCCCGGTCCAAGGTTTCCCGCTCCAGGACCGTAAAGTCGCGACGGCCCCACAGGTCAAACATCTCATAGAACAAGATGTAAACCACGAGGTCGTCATAGAGCTGCAGCTCGCCGGCATCCCAACGGCCCCCCTGCCCGGTCTCGCCAACCCGCAGTTTCTCGCGCGTCGACTCCCCCAGAGTCCGGGCCCGCTCAATCAGCCGCAACAAATTCACCCGCCGCCGCACCACCTGGTCGGGAGTGTAGGCCCAATAACCCAGCGTCTCTTCCACATAATCTGCTCCCAGAGCCCGCTGCTCCCATTCCATCCGCTCGGGCAAGAACGGATTCGCATGACTCAATTCGGCCACCGCCTTCGCGAATGGCAGGTCCCCCTCATCAAACAGTCGCATGTCGTCCCTCCCGGTTTTCCGAATGCGTGCCACTCGGCTGACAAAAAATGACCGTCCACCAGACATTTCCTGATACCGCATCCTATCCAGCACTTCAGTCTGAATCCACAAAAAAATCATAAACATCGAATCCGTATGCACTTACAAAAACTCCAATCAAATTGGCACAGGGCCTGCACTCCTGAGTCTCGGATCTGGCTTCTCTTGATGAAGGAACAGACACGATGGCACCTCTGATTGTGGTCGACAGCAAGTACCAATTTGTTCCTCCCCATCGAGGGACTGTCTGGCCCCGGCTACTCCGTCCCGCCGTTCTGACCTGGCTCAAATACCGTCAGCACATCACCCGCATCGACGTCCGGGGAGCCGAGCGGATCGACACCTTGCGACAGGCCGGGCACGGTCTGTTGCTGACCCCCAATCACTGCCGCATGACCGACGCCTTGGTCCTGCAGAAGCTCTCGGCCGTCCTCAATCAACCGTTTTACACCATGGCCAGTTCGCATCTGTTTCGGGGGAACCGCTGGCTGGCCTGGGCACTCCGCCGGATGGGTGGGTTCAGCGTCTACCGGGAGGGGATCGACAAGCAGGCGATCCAGACCTCGGTCGAGATCCTGACACGGGCCGAACGTCCCCTCGTCATCTTTCCCGAGGGAGCACTCAGCCAGGCGAATGACCATTTGCAACCCTTGCAGGAAGGGGTCTCTTTCATCGCCCGTACCGCGGCAGCACGGGTGGCCAGGGACCAGATCAACGCCGTCCACGCCCCGCGACAAATCTACACCGTGCCCATCGCCATCCGGTATCTCTTCCAGGGAGACGCTGGCGAGACGGTGGGGACCATTCTCTCTGGCCTCGAATCCCGCCTGGGCTGGCAACCCTCCCGCCGCAAGACGCTGGTCGAACGGGTCACCCGGATCGGAGATGCTCTCCTGACCCTGCAGGAAATCGAGCATCTGGGAAGCCCGCAGACCGGCTCCCTGGAAGATCGGCTCGACGCGCTCATCGACCATCTGCTGCAGCCTCTGGAGGCGGAATGGTTGCAGACCACCCCGTCGGGATCGGTGATCGCCCGGGTCAAAGACCTGCGGCGGGTCATTGTCCCCGACATGATCGGTGGCGACCTGACCGGAGCCGAGATGCGGCGCCGGTGGGAACACCTGCGCATCGCCGAGTTCGCCCAGGCACTCAGCCTCTACCCGGCCCGTTACGTCGCCTCCCACCCCACTGTCGACCGCTTGCTCGAAACCGTTGAACGCTTCGAGGAGCAGCTGACTGGTCAGACCCCGGTGTCTGGTCCGCGCCAGGTGATCATCGACGTCGGCGAACCGCTGCTGGTTGATCCCCGACGCGACCGTTCCGCGTCCAGCGATCCATTGCTGCAATCACTGACGGAGTCGTTGTCGGGACTGCTCTCCCGCAGTGCCGGACAATCGCGACTGTGCGCCGCGGCTTCCTGATCGCCCCCGCCCTGAGGCTCCCACTCCCACAGATCACGCGGACCCATACAGCCATGAGCACGTTTTCCCCCTCGCTGGAACGAACACCAACCCCCATCGTTCCCACCCGCACGTTGCCACAGGTCCAGACCGTTGCGACTCTGTATCTCGCCTATGCCACTTCGATGGTGCTGCGGATGATTCCCTCCGTCGTGGGGACGGCCATTCGCGATGACGCGCATCTGGGAATCGGCCTCGCCGAGTGGAGCCAGGTGCTCGCCGCGGGAACCTTCGGAGCCCTGGTGGGCAAGTTCGTCTGTGGGTGGTCGGCCGACCGGTTCGGTGGCCGTTTGACCCTCACCGCGGCCCTGCTGGTCGCTTCGTCGGGTGTGGGATTGTTCGCTTCGGCACATCAGCTACTGGCCTTGCAGGGCGCACTCTTTCTCACACTCATGGCCCAGGCGGCGGGCTGGCCATCGATGACCAAGATCATCGGCAACTGGTTCGCCCCCCAACAGTACGGCCGCGTGTGGGGTGTGCTTGCCACCAGTTCGCGCGTCGGCACCCTGTTCACCACGCTGCTGCTGGGATCCCTCCTGACCACCGTTCCCTGGCGCAGTCTGCTGTGGCTGACGGCCGCTGGCGGCGTGGTCGTGGCCCTGGCCCATGGCTGGCTGCTGCGGGAGAGCCCTGAGGAACCGGCCGCCGACGCCGATCGTGATCCCGCGCCGCATAGACCAACTCAGCCGACTGGTCCATTCGACCAGCTCCCCATCCAGGCGGCCCTTCCCCGGATGCTGGTCAACCCCCGCTTCTGGGGAATCGCCGGCAGTCTGATGGGGTTGGCCATCCTGTGGGATTTCCTGCTGCTGGCCCCCATGTTCCTGCAGGATCAGCTGCAATTGACCGCCCCCCAGGCCAGCCGGGTCGCCTCGGCGTTTCCACTGGGCAGCCTCGTTTCCGTGCTGGCGGGAGGTTATGTGTTTGACCGGCTCGGCAACCGGCGGATGGCGGGAGTGACCGCCCTGCTGCTGGCAGTGGCGACCGGCAGCCTGCTGCTGTTGGCTCAACTGTCTCCCACGACAACCGCTGGACTCCCCTCCTGGAGCGTGGCCAGCCTGCTGTTCCTCGTTCTTGGACTGTGCCTCTCCCCCTGCTACTACATTCCGGCCAGCATCTTCTCGATGCGGTTTGGCGGACGACATTCCGGTTTTCTGGTCTCGCTTTTGGACGCCCTCGGCTTCGCCACGACCGCCGTGTTTTACTACTTCGCCGGCCGGGGAATCGAAACCTATGGCTGGAGTGTCTTCCTCGAAATTCTCGCTGCAATTGGAATCTGGTCGCTGGTCACGACGTCTGGATTCCTCTGGAACGAAGGGAAAAACCATGAACCAGTTTCTCGATGACCGCCGATCGCCGGATTTGGTATGTCGCGAAGCGAACCATCCGCAAGGGGTGACTGATTCCGGGACCCCCCAAGCCTGGTTCAAGCTCTCACCCCGGGCACAGCACATCCGAATTGGCAATTCCGTTCGCCACCCAACCACATCCCGCAGGTCCTTCCGGGCAACCAGCGTCTGGCCGGCCGCTTCGAAGACCCTCCCGCCGTTTTCGCTGAACCGACGTCCTCCGGTGACTTTCCCAACCCAGCCCGGGAGGGAGTCCCGCCACTCTTTGTCCTCGGGAAACAGATCATGACAACCCAACTGGTGACCCTCCTGGTGATGATGATCATGGTCTCCATCATCGCCATGCTGGTCCGGGTGGTCTCTGGAACGATGCGTTCGAGCCAGAAACCGAACCCTGCCAATTCCTGTCCGGATTGTGGTCTGCGCATTCCCTCCGATGAATCGCGCTGTCTCCGGTGCGGCTGGGGACCCCAATCCGAGGTTCCCCGGGCCCAGCGCGTCATCCAGCAACTCCAGCGGCATCTCGAACTGTTGTCGAAACGCCAGTTGCTCTCCCCCGACGTGACGCAGCAATTGCGGATGACCATCCAGGAGGAACTCGGACGCCTGGAACGGCAGCGGCTCTCCGTCACCAATCCAGGCGGGATCCACCAACCAACCGCTCTTCCCGTCCCCCCAGCGACCATCGGCCTCGACGCCGCCACGACGGTGCTTCAACCGGCCCCCTTGCCCGGCTCAACCTCGAGCACGACATCCCCCTCCTTCCCAGTCCCCCCTAGGCCCACCGAGCCGCAGAAAACTTCCCCGGTGGCGTCTGCACAACCGGCTCCTATCACCGCTCGACCGGTCTCATTACCGGTTTCGACACGCAGTCTCAATTCGCAGGAAGCGGCGGCACCAATCTGGCTCGACAAACCTGAGACGGGCCCCGCGAAAGCGATCCCTCCGGTTCCTCCGGCCCCCAAGAAACGCGACTGGCTGCTCGCCTTCATGGAGCAGCGAAACCTGAACTGGGGAGAACTGATCGGCGGCCTGCTCATCGTCTGTGGATCCATCGCACTGGTGATCAGTTTCTGGAGCCAGATCGCCCAGTCTCCGTTCCTGAAGTTCGTGGTCTTCAATGGATTTACCGCGGCACTGTTCGCCGTTGGTCGTTATGCGGGTCAGCGGTTGCAGCTTCCCTCGACCAGTCGGGCCTTCTACGCCATCGGCAGCCTGCTGGTGCCGCTCAACTTTCTGGCAATTGCCGCCTTTTCCAAGGGAGCATCCACCAATGGGCTGACGCTTGCGGGGGAACTGGTCACCACAGCGCTGTTTGGTTGGCTCTGCTGGCGAGCTGGGCGCGTTCTGGCCCCCTCGCAACCGCTGGCCTTCACACTGGGAATCCTTGGCCCTTCCCTGGCCAGTCTGGTGCTGGGGCGTCTGCAGGTTTCCGGTGCCGAGAAAGTCGCCACGCTCGCCTGGAGCCTGCTCCCCGCCCTCCCCTACGTTGCCGCGCACATTTTGGGAGCGCGTTCACACAGGTTGGCTCTCGTTCCCCCCGGCCCTCTCGCCCCGGCTGACGCTGTACCGTCAATCCCAGAGCCGGTTCCCGCGGCCTCTGTCGAGCGGGGATGGTGGTCTCTGGCCACCAGCACGCTCGCCGTGCTGATTCCCCTCGGACTGCTTGTCTACCGATCGGAGCAGACACCCCTGATGCGGCACACTCTGGCCCCCCTGCTGCCGCTGCTGGCGCTCCCCGGCCTCTCACAGGGACTGCTTCGCAGCCGGCGGGAATCGTCCGCCCCCTCATCATTCGAGCCACTCGTGGCAACCGCCCTCAGTTTCCTGGCGATGGCGGTCATCGGACTGGGACTGGTCCTCGCCTGGCCTTTCAGCAGGCAGGTGGTGCTGACCTCCTTGGTCGGTGCCCTCGTCCTCGCGGCTGTCGCCGTTTGGCAACGGCGCCCCGCCCTTTGGCTGGCCGCATTGCCAGGCGTGACCATCGCCTGGCTGTTGCTGTTGGGGATGTTCCGCGGCCCGCTCATGTGGCAGTCCTGCAACCCCGCGGAACTGCAGGCGGCCCTCCTCGCCCCCTACCTCGGAAATGCCCTGATCCCGCTCGTACTGACCACGCTGGTGGGGGCAGCCTCCTGCCAACGTCGCTTCCCCGACGATGCCCGCTGGCTGCTGATGGGGACCGGCACCCTCGCCCTCCTCAGTCTCCTGTCGATTCTGATTCTGGGTTTCGGCCGGACAGGAGACCTGGGAGGGGCCACATTCTCTCTCCTGGGGTACGGTCTTCTGACCCTCTTGGCTGCTGTGGTGGTGGAGCAGCAAATTGCGCCGCTCCCTGATGAGTCGACGCCGAAGACGTCGACTTCCCCGGACTCTCCACTCAACAGTCGTCCCGTGATCTCCCAGGATCCATCCAGTGGTATGGTCTTTGGCCTGGCCAGTGCAGGAATAATCCTGCTGACACTGGCCAGTACCCAGGGGCTCTGTTTCCGCTGGCCGGGATGGGTGCAATACACCCGCCCGGCAGTTCCGCTGTTGACCACCAGCCTGATCACGTTGTTTCTGGCAGTGATCGGCAGTGGTTGGACCAAGCGGTGGACTGGTCTCGCGTTTGTCACCACCAGCCGACTGGCGAATTGGCTGACACTGGGGGGGATCGTGCTCTCCCTGGTGGCAATGGCCGACGTGGCTCTTCACTGGTTCCGCATCCCCCTGGGCGGCTTGGCGTGGCAGATCCTGTGGAGTGCCGGTCTGTGGCTGGCCCTCTCCTGGATGCATCGCGGCACCCAGACAGTGGCACAGCCGATCTTTAGCGGTTTTCAATTCCTGCTGGCGGCTGCGTCCCTCGGGGGTGCCAGACAATGGCTGCAGTCGCATCCCTGGAGCGATCCCGCCCCCCATCTGGGACGCGATCCCCGGACCTGGCAACTGCTGGGAATTTTGCTCAGCATCCAGGCCCTGGGCTGGTTGGTCCTGCGTGCCCGCTCCACCCGGCCGGCGAATCAGGATGAAGCGGTCGTCTGCCACAGCCTCTTCGCCCGTCCCGCTGTGTCAGGCGACCGCCTGCTGGCCAGCCTGTCGCTTTTGGGAGTGCTGCTGGTGACCGGTTACGCGGCCCTGCCTGGAACAGAGCGCGAGTTGACCCCTCGCAACGTCGCCCTGAACCTCGCCACGCCCCAGATCGTGGAACAGGCTCGACTGACCCACGAAGTGTCACAGCAGGCGGCCCGGGATCGGGGAGAACCCGCATCAACCAAACCGTTCCGCGTGGTTCCTCCCATTGAGGCCTATGAATTTTCCCAGACGCCTCATGCGGCTGCGGCCGGGTGGGGAACATGGATCTGGCTCGCTCTGGTCCTGGCCCTCTGGGGCGGATGGCAGTGGCATTGGCCGACGGTGCGGACCACCATGGGCGGAAGTCTCGCTCTCGCCGCAATCTGTCCCCTCGTCGCATTCCACTGGGATTCCGACGTCGCCACCGCCTCGGCCTGGCGCTGGGGAGCCGCCCTGTGGATCTCCCTCGTCGCCAGTCTCATCTGGATCAGCCGTCCCCGGCAGACCTCCGAATCCAGCGGCTGGCTGGCCCAGCGGCTGGCCGATCTCGGCCCTGATCGCCAGAAACTGGCCAATTTCAGCCAGGGAGTGATGCTGTGTCTCCTGGCCGCCATGGGCCTTCTGGTGGGCGCTCTTCTGACCCGTCAACCGGCCATCTGGGACCCCTGGCGCAGGTCGCTGGGAATCACGGGATGGCTGGCTCTTTTCTCCGCCCTGCTCGGTTTGCTGCTGCAGTATTCTCTGGTTGCGATGACCCGGTGGTCCCATCGCCGCGATCCCGAAGCCAAGGTCCCCCTGCTGGTGCAGAGGTTTTCCTCTCCCGTCACGTTGGCCTCATGGCTCACCTGGATCCTCGGTGTCGGTCCCTTCCTGGCGGTGGTGCTCTTTCTCTTCAACGGGGCGTTGCGGGGCAATCCCCTGGTGGGTCCCGAACCGGGAACATTTTTCCATCAGATCGGTGTCGCAGCTGGCTATGCCGTTCCACTGATCGTCTGGGCCCTGGTCCTGATTGGTCATGCAATCTGTTTCGCCGAGGGGTCGTACGTCTTCGGAGCGGGGCTGCTGCTGCAGATCTCGGCCACCTCCATCGTGGCCTATCTCACGGCGCGGGCCGGTCGACCTCTCGACCAATCCCTGTCGCTGGAATTGATCCTCTGGAATTCACTGGTGGCCAGCCTGGCGGCTCTCGGGTGGCAGGGAGGCCGTCGGCGGCTCGGTTTCGCGACCTCGATCATCCCGGGGGAGGCCGACAGTTCCCGGATCTGGAATCGGCAGCAGTTCCCCCCCTTGTTGGTCACCCAGTGCGTGCTGGGACTGTCACTCTGGGTGATCAGCCAGATTCTGGTGGTCTCTTCGATGACGGCGCTGCGTTCAGGTATTGCCGCGCAGGGAGTATTTGCCTCCGTGCCGGGTATCGTCTCGGGGGCTCTCGCCCTGTTGGCGCTCGCCGCACCGCTGGAATGGCGGGGACTGCGCACGGGACACATCTGGCGGACTCTGGCCTGCGGAACGGCAGCCCTGCTGCTGGCGCACACTCTCGCTCAGCGGGACTTGTCAGGGGGGCTCTCGGCCTGGCCGGTGCTCAGACTCTGCCTCGTCGGTGCGGCTTTCGGGTTGTGGTTGCTGGAGGTGGGTCTGCGGCAGCGAGCCGCAGACCAAACCGGGGAGATTCCCCAGACCCGCCTGCCCGGCGTGGCGATTCTCGGTTGCCTCGCGCTAGGCCTGACTCTCAGTGAGATCGGACGCGGAGGAGCCAACGGTTGGACCGCCTGGGAACTGCGTGGTCTGGGCGCTGTGGGTCTGTTGCACGTGCTTTGGTCACGCGACCGGCGGTGGCTGTGGAGTTCGGCCCTGCTGCTGCCGCTGGCGGAAATCAGCCGCTGGCTGTCTGGGGCCACCGTGGGCATCTCGGAATTCCAGCGGATCGTCGAACGGGGCGACTCCATCTGGCAGTCGCTGCTTCCAACCGCCCTGGTCGCTCTGTGGCTCGACCATGTTGCCACGGCGAGCTCCCCACCTGATCATGAGCCGCTCGCGGGGTGGCTGCCAAGACCTGGTTTTCAACGGGGCGTGGGGTGGCTGGGTGTGGCGTGGTTCAGCTTCACGGTCGTCCTGGCCGCGTTTGCGGGAGGTTTGAGTGCGGTGGTCCCCGCCAGTCATCTCTGGAGCCTGATCGGCCTCATCGTGATCTGGACCCTCTGCCTGCGTGATGGTCAGCGGGAGGTCACACTACTCCCGCTTTACCTGTCGGGCCTGTTGCTCTTCGCATCGATTCCTCTTGTGCTGGCTCCCGAACTGCGGTGGCGGCTGACATTCCAGGGGCAACTGCTGGCGGGCTACACCGCCCTGTCGTATCTGCTGTGGTGGCGGCGGCATGATTGTGACCGCGTGGCGGAGTGGTTGGGGATCATCCCTTTCCACCGGGAAGCAGGCACCAATCGCCGCTGGCTGGCACGTGCCACGCAATTCGTGTCGACACTGGTGCTGGTCATCACCTTCATAACCGTCTGGACCGAGGTCTCCGGAGCCATCGAACCGCTGCGGCGGGTGCAGATGGCAAGCGGAGCGTGGGCGCCAATCCTCGTTCTGGGACTGCTGTGCCGCAGTTCCGATGACGGCCGGCTGCACGGACGGGCGCTGCGGCGGGCAGCATTCGCCAGTATCTTCTGGGCTTGGGCATGGTTCCCGGTCAACTGGCTGCTGGTCCGGTTCTCGATCCAGGCGGCCGCCCTGTTGCTGCTGGCCCTCAACCTGTCCCTGCTGGTCAGTCACTGGTCACGACTCTCCGCGACCTGGAGCAGCGCCATCCAGAGAATCCTCCCCTGGCTGATGGGAACCGGGCTGGCCACGGTGCTGCTGATCGTGGGCCTCGAAGCGACGGTCCTGTCCCCTGCCCGCACCCGGGAGGAGTACATCGCCGTCGCAATTGTGGCCGGGGCCCTCGTCCTCTTTGCCGGCCTGTGCCTGGCGGCCACCCTGCTTCCAGGCCGCGATCCACTGCGACTCGCCGAATCGCGGAAGACTCTCTGGGTCTATGCCTCGGAAGGACTGCTGACGCTGCTGTTCCTGCACCTGAGGCTGTCGCTCCCCTGGCTGTTCTCGGGACTCTTTCAGGCGTACTGGCCTTTCTTCCTGCTGTTCCTGGCGTTCGTGGGGCTCGGTCTCTCGGAAGTCTTCCGAAGACGGAATCTGCCCGTGCTCGCGGAACCGCTCGAAAACACCGGAATGTGGCTCCCCCTGCTTCCATTGCTTGTATTCTGGCTGAATGCCTCCGCGGGACAGTCGTCCCTGTCGATGCTGCTGGGAGGGCTGTTCTACGGAGTGCTGTCCGTCCGCCGGAAGTCGGTCGCCCTCGGCTTGCTGGCGGTCGTCGCCGTCAACGCATCGCTGTGGTTGCAATTGCAACATCTCGAGGGCTTTCGCCTGCTGCAGCATCCGCAGCTGTGGTTCATTCCCTTCGCACTCTGCCTGCTGGCCGCCTCATGGATTCACCGCGACCGGCTGACCCCCACCCAGCGATCCACGCTGCGGTATCTCTCATCCACCCTCATCTACACCTCTTCGACCATCGAGATCTTTCTCAACGGGCTGGCCAAGGCACCGTGGCTGGCGGTGGTCCTGGCAGGTTTGTCGGTGTTGGGGGTCCTGGCAGGAATGGTGCTGCGGGTTCGCAGTTTCCTGTTCCAGGGAACCGCCTTCCTTGGGGTGGCGCTGTTGACTCTATTGTGGCACGCGGCGTTCCACCTGCACCAGACCTGGCTGATCTGGCTGACGGTCATCTTCGCGGGAGTGGCCATCCTCACGCTGTTCGCCCTGTTCGAGCGAAAACGACAGCAGATGATCGAACTCGTGGGGCAACTGCGCGAGTGGTCAAATTGAATCTCAATCCGCCATTCGCGCAAGACAGACGCCGCAGCCCGGTGTCCCGACCTGCGGCGTCTGTTCGTCTCAGCCATCAGACCCGTCGGGTGTGACGACTCGGCGGAGAATCCCGCTCCTCAACCGGGCGGGAAATCCCCAGAAATTGTTAGCGACGGCCTCGGGTGTCTTTCTTCCCCTGGGCCCGTTTCCCAGCCGCCGAGACATGGCCCCGGGTGCGGGTGGTCAGCCCGGTCAGTTTCAGACCGGTCTTCTTCGCCTTGGCCGAAGCGGCGGCGCTCTTGGGGCCGGGAACGGCCACTCCCAGGCGGCCGATCGAGGGGGTGGCCACGGCGGGCTTGGCTCCCTTGGCTTTTCCCTTGGCCTTGGGGGCCTTGATTCCCTTCGGGGGCCGACGGGAAGCGGTCTTCTTAGCGGCAGCCACAGGGGCTGCGGCGGGAGCGGCCGGTACCGCCGCGGGGACCGCAGCCGGAGCTGCCGCCTTCTTCGCCGCCGTCGCACGGGTGGTCAACGGCCGCAGGGTCTTGCGGGTGGTCACCCGCTCCTGGCGGTGGGCCCGGGTGCGACCTGCCTTGGTCGCCTTCTTGCGGGTCGCCTTGCCGGCCGCGGGGGAAGCGGTCGGAGCGGCAGCCAACAACGCCTCGAACCGCCGCACCGCCTCGGCAAACAGTTCCGACTTGGCATGGCTGCGGTCATTTTCGGCCCCGGCACGGCCTCCGCGCGACTGCTGCCGCGCCCGCTTCTGGCGAGTGTATTGATCCTTCCACTTGTCACGCAGCGTCCGGGCCAGCGTCAGCTTTTTCTTCAAATCGGCCGCGGGAGCCTCCACGTAGCTCGCCTCCAACAAGCCATACTCAGTCGCGGTGAACAGGTCACGAACATCCTTCAACTCGGCCGGAATCGGCATCGCATCCTCAGGGCTGCAAGAAAGTGAACACAAGACAGGATCGGCAATTTACGTCTCGTCCATCCGACATGCAATCTCGACACAATGTTCCCCCTCTCGCGTCGACTGGAATCCAGGTGGTCCCGAACGCAGACAACTCCCTCCCCCGGGTCCACCCTCGGGAGGTCAGGCCGCCCGTCTGCCGTGGGCGCGCACCATTCATCTGGCAACTCTTCCGCTCCCGCCCGGTTGACCCATCCGTCAAAATCGCGCACGATCTCGGAACCACCGATCCCCCACCCGCCCGTTCCCTCCGCTTCCTTCGCAAAGTCCATGGCCGCCTCCGCCGCTTCACACGCGTCCCGCCAAGCCGAATTCCAGAATGAGGGATATGTCGTCGTCCGCCAGTTTCTCTCAGCCGACGACTTCGCCGAGTTACAGCGCGAACTGCACCGCTACATCACCCAGGTTGTTCCCCATCTGCCCGAGGGAGATGCCTTCTATCACGACCGGTCCCGACCGGAAACGCTCAAGCAGATGTCGCGGATCGAGAACGATCCCTTTTTCGCAGAGTACCTTCAGCATGCCGCCTGGAGGAATCTGGCCGAGGAGCTGCTGGGGGAGCCAGCCACCTGCCAGGGGACCGAGTGGTTCAACAAGCCCCCCTCCACCGATCACCCCACCCCGCCTCATCAGGACAATTACTACTTCTGCCTCCAGCCGCCGCAGGTCTTGACCATGTGGCTGGCCCTCGACACCGTCGACGAAGAGAACGGCTGCCTGCGTTATATTCCCGGTTCGCACCGCGAAGGGCTGCGACCTCACGGACGTACCAGAACACTGGGATTTTCCCAGGGGATCTTCGACTATTCCGAGGCCGACCGGGCCCGCGAGTTGAAGATCCTGGCGCAGCCCAACGATCTGCTGATCCACCATGGCAATACGATCCACCGGGCCGACTCCAACACCTCATCCACCCGGCACCGGCGCAGCTTCGCACTTGTCTTCCGCGGTGCCAGTGCGCGTCGCGATGACGTGGCCTTCCGCAAGTATCTCGATTCGTCGTCCGCCCAGCAGGAGGCCCTGGGCGTGAAGAACGCCGCCATGGCGATGCAGCAGTAGCCGCCCCGTCAAACACACACACACGTTCCCACACGGGCCTGCCCCCCCGCACACTCTCTTGCCTGAGGCCCGGGACTCTCCCTTGGGTCCCCCTGCCGTTCAAGGTCTTTCCTCGAAAGTTTCGCCATGCTGTTGAAGATCGCCGTCGTGGCCGCCTTGCTGGGAGGCGACTGGCCCCAATTCCGCGGCCCACGGGCCGACGCCCATGCCGACGGACCCGCCACGCCCCTCGAATGGTCTGAGACACAGAACGTCGTGTGGAAGACCCCCATCGCGGGCTTGGGCTGGTCCTCGGCGTCTGTCGCGAAGGGCAAGGTTTACTTGACCACGGCCGTTCCGCAGGGTGAAGGGCTGTCTCTGCGGGCGCTGGCGCTCGATGCGGAGACCGGTCGGGTCCTCTGGGATCGGGAAGTCCGCGCGGTCGACAAAGCCCCGGCGATCCACAAGAAGAACAGTCATGCCAGCCCCACCCCCCTTGTGCAGGGAAACGCCGTCTTCGTCCACTTCGGTACTCTCGGCATGGCCAGGCTGCATGCCGACACGGGCGACCTGCGGTGGCTCTGCACCGAACTGGTCTACCCCCCGGTGCACGGCAGCGGGGGAACCCCCGTGCTCCATTCGGGCAAACTGGTAGTTGCCTGCGATGGCAGCAGCCAACCCTACGTGGCAGCCGTCGATGCCGAAACCGGCAAAATCGTCTGGAAGCGCGAACGGACCGTGACCGGACGAGTCAATCACTCATTCGTCACCGCCGCTGTGGCCGAAGTGGATGGGCAGATTCAGGTGCTGGCTCCCGGCCCCGACCATTGTGCCGCCTACGACATTCACACCGGCGAAGAACTCTGGAAGGTGCTGGCCCCCGGCTGGTCCGTGGTGCCCCAGCCGACCGTGGCTCATGGACTCGTCATCTACAACCACGACTACGACAATCCCGAACTGCTGGCGGTCCGCCTGGGCGGCAAGGGAGACATTACAGACTCGCACATCGCCTGGCGGCTGAAGCGGGGCGCGCCCAGCACTCCCACCCCGGTCCTCGTCGATGACGATCTGTACTTCGTTTCCGACAATGGCATCGCGTCGTGCGTGAATGCCAAAACGGGCGAGGTCTACTGGACCCAGCGGCTGGGAGACAATTACTCGGCCTCACCGGTTTACGCCAACGGGCGCATCCTGTTCCTCAACGAAAATGGACTGGCCACCTGGGTCAAGCCGGCCCGCGAGTTCGAAATCCTCGGGACCAACCAGGTCCCCGGACGAACATTCGCTACCCCCGCATTTTCGAATGGGGCGATGTATCTGCGAACCGATGAGGCGCTTTACAAAATCGCCCGATAGGAAAAGTTGGGCCCGGCTGGTCGATATCCGGCAACAAAAGTGCCCCCCCAACCTGATGACAGCGCTGGAGGGGGTTCCCCGGAGATCACTTTTCAGAAATAACGCCGCGCTGGCTCCCGATGGTGGAACCAGCACGGCGTTGTCATGCCCGGTCTCAGTGCAGCCGCACCGAACGTCGACAGAGCTGGCTTTCGCACGACACCGGCGGCAGTCTACAGCTTCAGCAAACCGCACGCCTCGTCGTAACCGGGGGCCGGGGTTCCGTATTCGCTGGCGGTCACCCGGGCCAACGCCACCAGTTGCCGCACCTTGTGCTGGGGTCGAGCGCGGGCCAGTTCATCGGTGGTGGTCCGATAGTACTTCTCGGCATGCAGCGCCCCGTCTTCGCTGATGGCGTACCTCAACAGCAGATCCAGCACACCCCGGTGCGCGTGCCCCAGGTCGCAATATTTCTGGACGATCGCACACGCCCGTTCCTGGTCCTTTTCGCGAATTACGCCGTCGAGTTCCTGCAGCAACTGCTGCGGGTCGGTCATGGTCACACCCCGCAGCACCACCTCGACTGGACGCGGTTCCCAGTTGAGGAAGGGGCGCCCTGTTTCGTGGTAGTCAAGGGCGAGGTGCCATCCCGCCAGGATCAGGCTCGCACAGGCATTGCGGTGATTGGCCGAGAGTGCCACATGCCGCCAGGCATTGGCCGAGTCGCAGGCATGCACGCCAATCGAATCGCCATGCACACTGCCGACCGGTTTATGCGGCTGCGTCCACTCCCGGGGACGCCCCTCATCCCGCAGCACAAGTTGATTGGCCGCCAGGGCCAGGGCGTCACAGATTGCGGTCCGGTCAATTCCTGCCGCAAGCCATTCAGCCACCTGCCCGGCGGCATCAGCCGGCTTCAGGGTCATCAAACTCTGGCAGGCCGAATCGAGCCAGGCGTCATCGATGGCGGCCCTGGCCTGGGAGGGAGAATCCAGTTGGTGCTGGTCGAACAACTTTGGCAACAGCTCGCGCAGCGCCGAATACCGCCGGGCCGAGTGTTCTTCATGCTTCCAACAGTAATGTAGCGATTGCCGTAGCAGAGTGCTGGCGTGTTCCGGCCCCACCAGCGAGAGCATGTCCCAGGCACGATGGGCCAACACAATCCGGTGCACATCGGTCCCGTCACAGACCGTCGGCAGCAGGGCGTTCCAGGCACTCTCCGCGTTCCCTTGCGAAAGTTGGGCGAACACCTGCTCCCCCCGGGGCAAATCGCGGGCCCGAACCGCCTCACGCAACTGCTCGGCCGTAGCTGGGCCGGTCGCGTCCGCTGCGGCCGAAACTGGTGCGAGTGCTTCCGAGGTCCCTGCCCGTGACGGATCATGCAGACAGCGGGCATTCCGGTGCAGCACCTTCAGAACGGGCAAGGCGCGCCGCTCGGTCGGCAGTTCTCCCGCCATCTGCAGTGCCGGCGCCAGCGCCATGAAGGTATGAAATCCCACATAGTCTTCCCCGCCGCAGGCTCGGGCATTCGCCAGCGCCGCCGCCCCGACCAGTTCCCGCAGGCTGGTTCCAGCGCGCAGCAGTGGCACGACCCTTGACAGCAGTTGCTCGGGAGGGGTCTCGGCCAACAGCCCCGCCAGCGGTTCCAAAGGACCGAAGCTCAGCCGGGGCACGTCTTCTGCCCCCCCGGCGGAACCCACGGGGATCAGCCCCAGTTCGGCAGCCGCAGGCCCCCCAACCCCGGCCACGAGCAAGCCCCGTCCCAACACCGACAAAAACTGTCGCCGACCATGAACACGTTCCATTGCAACCTCGCCTGCACCAAATGGGAAGTGAGGCCCCCACCAACAGATCATACAGTCTATCATCTCGGGCGCTGCGAGGTGTTGTTTTCTTTCCAGCAACCTTGTTGAATCTCATTCTGACGTTTCTTAGAGTGTCGGGCGTGTTGATTGCACTGCAACTCAAGCGGGCTGGTCCCGCAAGAAAGCCTCCTGTGACACAGATTGCATGACTCCGCGCTACCTCATGATCGGCGGTTTTCTTGGTGCCGGGAAGACGACCACGGTGGGCCGTCTCGCCCGCCACTACATGGCCCAGGGAAAACGGGTGGGGATTGTCACGAACGATCAAACCACCGACCTGGTCGACACTCACACGCTGCGCTCCCAGGGTTTCGAGGTGGGGGAAGTGGCTGGTGCCTGCTTCTGCTGCAACTTCAATGAATTGACTTCCACCGTCGAGCAACTTGGAAGCGAAGAGCGTCCCGAGATCATCCTGGCCGAACCGGTCGGCAGCTGTACCGATCTGGTCGCCACGGTCATTCGCCCGCTGGTACAGGTGTACCAACAGCCGCTCGATGTGGCTCCTTACGGAGTGATTCTCAAGCCCAGCCACGGCCTGCGGATCCTCAGTAATTCCGGTCGGGGGGGGTTCTCGCCCAAGGCCGAGTACATCTTCCGCAAGCAGCTCGAAGAGGCCGACTTCCTGATTATCAATCGCCTGGACGAACTGACGGCAGAACAGGTGACAGAGTTGACCACCCTGCTCCAGGAACAGTTTCCGGGCCGTCCCATTGTGCGCATCGCGGCCCGCACGGGGGCCGGTTTCGACCAACTCTGCGATTTCCTCGATCAGCGTGGCGCCTTCGGCCAGCGGGTCATGGAACTCGACTACGACGTGTATGCCGAGGGAGAGGCCGAACTCGGTTGGCTCAACAGCCAGGTGGTGGTCGATTCTTCCCGCGAGTTTCCGCTCGACACCTTGTTGGTCGACCTGATCGACCGCCTCCGCCGGAGGTTCGACGCCGTGGGAGCCGAAACAGCCCACCTCAAGTCCATCGGGCTCTGGGAAGGGTTCTATGGGGTGGCCAACCTGGTCAGCAGTTTCACTCCTCCCGAGTTGTCACTTCCCTCCAATTGTCAGGTGAAGCAGGCCCACGTCGTGGTGAATGCCCGGGTGGCGATCGATCCCGAACTGCTCGCCCAGATGGTCCGGGACGAGGTCGCCGCCGCCGCCGAAGCTCTCACCCTGACACACCGGATTGAGACGCTTCAGAGTTTTCGCCCCGGCCGCCCGGTTCCCACCCACCGCATCACCCCCACCTGATCGCCAGTTCGCGGGCTGTCCTGAGTCAGCGGACACTACGAACCGCGGCTCGACGGCAAACCCTGCAATTCCGAGCGCAGCTTGTCGCGCTCGCGGTCGACCTGTTCCGCGGTCGCCCCCAGGTGCCGCAAAATCAATTCCAGAAACCCCAGGGCCACCTCGCACTCGTCGGTCACAACGCGGCTCGCGCCCGCGGCCCGCAGGATCGGACCATCACTCACATAGTCGCCGCGGGCCAGTACCCGCAGTTGGGGATTCAATTCCCGCGCCCGACGCACAATGTCCGCCAGTCCCTCGACGTGACGGGCACTCAAAATCAGATTGCGGACGCCACTGATGCCTGCCGCCTCGAGAACTCCTGGCTGCCGGGCATCGCCATAGACTGCCCGCAATCCCTCTTGCTGAAGCGCGCGGACGGTCGCGAGATTGAACTCGATGACGATCGATTCAACTCCGTTCGCGCGCAGCAGCCGGACGATCGAACTCCCCACCGGACCGTACCCGACCACGATCGTCCGTTCTTCCGACTGCGGAAGTCCCGCCAGGTCCACCAGAGTCGATTGTTCCTGGGGCTGAACTTCCTCTCCTCGATAGCGCCGCGCCAGCATACCCGCGAAATTCATCATCCAGGGATTGATCGCCATCGAGAGCATCGCCACCGCCACGAGTGACTGATGGGCCACTTCGGGCAGCACATTCAGGGTGCGTCCCACCCCAGCCAGAATGAACGAGAACTCCCCAATTTGCCCCAGGGCCATTCCCACCGGCAGTCCAACCCTTGGCGATTGTCCCAACCACCTCAGTACCAACAGGGCGGCGAGGGGCTTCGCCAGCAGCACGATTATCGCCGTCGACAGCAGCGTCACAGGAGACTCCCAGACCCGCGCCGGATCAAACAGCATCCCCGCCGAGACGAAGAACAGCACGGCGAAGGCGTCGCGCATCGGGAGTGCCTCCACCGCGGCCCGCAGGCTGAATTCGGACCGCCCCACCACCATGCCCGCCAGGAAGGCCCCCAGCGCCATCGAGACCGAGAAGCCTTTTGCCGCCAGCACGGCCACTCCCAGCGCCACCACCAACACCGTCAGCGTAAACAGCTCACGCGAGCGGGTCGCGGCCACCTTTTCGAGCAGCCAGGGAATGACTCGTCGGCCCCCGATCAGGGTGACCGCCACGAGGACTGCGATCTTCAGCAGCACCAGCACCACCGTCCCCAGCAGGGCCAGTCCGCCCGGTCGCTCGGCCCCCAGCAGTTCAGGCAGCAGGACCAGCACGATCACCGTGAAGATGTCCTCCACTACAAGCCAGCCTACGGCGATCCGGCCCACGCGGGTGTGCAACTCCCCCCGGTCCGACAGCACCCGCGTCAGCACCACCGTACTCGCCACCGAGAGGGCCAGTCCAAACACCAGTCCCCCCTGCCAGCCCCACCCCAGGCTGCAGCCGAGGATCAGGCCCAGCACGGTCGCCACAAGACTCTGCAGCACCGCTCCAGGAACCGCCAGCCGCCGCACTGCCACCAGTTCCTCGACATGAAACTGCAGCCCCACCCCAAACATCAGCAGGACCACTCCGATCTCAGCCAGTTGCTCAGCCAGGGTGTGATCGGCGACAAACCCGGGTGTATGGGGGCCCACCACCACCCCCGCCAGCAGGTAGCCCACAAGCGGGGAAATCTTCAGCCGCAACGCGATGTAACCCAACGCGGCCGCAGCCGTGATCCCGCCGGTGATGGTCAGAATCAGGTCGATCTGGTGCATCAATTCGCCCGTCTGGACTCGCCCTCAGAACCGCGGACTCGGTGTGATGTTCACCGACTGGCCCCACACGACGCACTCAGTGAGACGCCGAAGGATTTCCAGTTGTGGAGCTGCCGCTGAGAGTACCGGAAAAATGCGGTTTCGGCACCGCCTCCGACGACCGCGCCGATTCCACAACCGGAGTGGACAGCGTCACCGTTGCAGCCCCTGGCGTTCCGGTCACGGGAACACTGAAGGTTCCGGTTTTGGCGGGCTGAACGCTGGTCACAATACCAGCCTCCTGGAATTCCCGCTTGATCATCGTCAGCAATTCATGCCGCACGGCGGAGACCACATCACAGTTTCCCACACAGACCCGCAAAGAGAACACCAGCGAGTTCTCGGCGAATTCCTCGAACTGGGCGGAAGGAGCGGGCTGTTTCAACACCAAGCGATGCTTCTGGGCCACACCCAGCAGCAACGCGCGGGCGAGATCGGGATCGGTCCCCACCGCTGCCCGGACCTTGATCGTAAGCCGCGACAGGGTGTTCGTCAGCGTCCAGTTGATAACCCGGCCGGTAATCAGCTCCTTGTTGGGAACGATCAGTTCGCGCAGATCACCATCGGTGATGGTGGTGGCCCGCATCCGGATCCGGGTGACACTGCCGGTCACATCGCCAATCGAGACAATATCCCCGATCCGGACGGGACGTTCGATCAGCAGGATCAGACCCGAGATGAAGTTGGCGAAGATCTCCTGCAGGCCAAATCCCAGCCCCACCGTCATCGCTGCCACCAACCAGTTCAACTGCGCCCAGCCGATTCCCAACTGCTGGAAGGTGGCCAGGGTCCCCAGCATCAGCACGGCGTACCGACAGACGGTCGCAATGGCATAGCGGGCCCCCGGATCGAGCCGCGTCCGCGAGAGCACCAACACGTCCAGCAACTCGGGCAGCGTTCGCTCGCAGAACCAGGTCACTCCCGCAATCACCGCGGCCACACACAGCCCGGCCAGGGTGATCAGCCCCACCGTCGGCTCTTCCGTAGCGTTATCAAGAATGCGGAAGGGATGCGGCCACAATTCGACTGCCTCGAGGATTCGCAGAGCCGGCAAGAGCTGTCGGCAGATCGTCCAGCACCCCAGAGTGAAAGCTCCCATCGAAGCCATCCACAGCAGGTCCTGCCATTGCACCAGGTGACTTTCCGCGACAGGCATGGCTTCATTGTCATTTGGTGCAGCGCCGGATTGCGACGACGCTCCCTTGCCCAATCGCGGCAGGCGCGATTGCGAGATTGGTCTCATCCGGGGGAGCCACCAGCCTCCCACCAACTGCCGCACCAGGTCGATGGCTCCCCATAATCCCACGAGGCCCAATAACCGCAATTCCAACTGAACCGCCGTAAAGTGATAGCCCGCGACGGACAATCCTCCGAACACCGCGGGAACAGCCAGACACAGCATCCGCCAGGCGCCGCGCCAGAACCGGTCGCGGGCGACTGCCGCCGCGGCTCCGTCATGCGCCGCGTTCACATCCTCCGACTCTTCGGTCACCGACGGGGTCTCGACTCGTTCGTCCGGCAACAGTTGCCAGAGCGCCCACCATAAGACCCCTTGCAGCATCAGGAAGGCGGCCCGGCTGACGGCGCCCCGGGCGGCGTCTCCTGCGACGTAGATCCCCCACAGAGTGATCGCCAACAGAGGGAGCCCCCACCATGAGGCGCTGCGGGCGAACCTGCGCCATCCAGCCACCTCTCCCGCCGCCACCGACAACACCCCCGGTGCCAGCCGCTGCAGCCGGGCCCCATGGCGAATCATCCGCAGGGGGAACAGCAACAGCGCCACTGTCTGAAGCGCCCGCCCCCCGGCCGCCGTCACCTCATCCATTCCCAAGGCACCAATCCGCGAACCCAGGAACAACAAGACCAATGGAATGGGTGCGACACTGAACAATAACGAGCCGAGACTTAACATCGAGGCATCGGCCGAGCCCTGCGAGTCGGCCGCGGTCAGCCGTTTCAGCAGAGTCTCGACCCAGGGGGCAGCCAGCCCACAGCCCGCCACAAACAACCCCAGACACAAAGGGACAGCCGGGCGCCGCATCAGATCGTTCACCAGGCCCATCGCCAGGGTCTGCCAGAAGGACGGCCGAACCAGTTCCCGCAATCCCTGTCCGATTCGTCCCATTTCGCCGGCACCCGGCCAGCTCATGCTGCGAATCCACAACACATGCTCATCGCAGAAGCGGGAATACAACTCGGTCTGGCGCAGCAATTCCCGCTCGGCCGTCTCTAGTCCCATCAGGGTTTCGAGGTAGCGGGAGGTGTCGTCGATCAGCGTGTCGAGGGCCCCACGGCGCGCCTTCAACAGGGCCCGGATCTCATCGGCCTGTTCGGCCCCCGGTTCCCTCCCGCCGGGAAGCAAAACGCGCCCCTCCCGAACCACTGCCGCTCCCAGGTCAGACAACCCTTTCCGCTCATCCTCCAACTCGGCCAGTTGCAGGCTGATCTGGGCCGTTTCCTGTTGCCTTTCCCCAGAGCGTTCCGCCAACTCCGCGGGCGTCGGAAGGCTCTCGCGACGCCGCCGCAACACTACCGCCACGGTCTCAGTGAACCCTGCCCGCCGCGCCCTGCGGGTCACCTGGTCCGATTCTTCCGCCAGCTCGCTGGCCTGGGTCTCGATCTGCTCCAGCTCCTCTGCCGCCTGCTCGGCCCGAGTGACCAGCACCACTCGCGACTCGGCCAATTCCCGGTTGCGTTCGGCCAGCGGGCGAAGCGCGGCCGGGGCGCGCTCGACCGCCAGCGCGGCCAGTTGCGCCTGATAAGCCACCTCGTCCCGCCGCCGCTCATTCAATTCCTCTTCCCAGGCGGTCACCACTCCCCGCGATTGCTCGATTTCCAGTGCCGCCAAGTCGCGCCGGGCGGACAACAGCCCCGACGTCAGTTCGTAAGTCACCAACTCCTGCCGCAGCAGTTCCCGTTCAGCCTCCGCCGCCTGCTGACGTGCACGGAGCAACATCTGCCGCGCCTCGGCCTCGTCTTCCGAATCGGTTTCACCCGGTCCGCGATCGATTTCTTCCTCCAGCGCACGCAGTTTCTGCCGCACCACCGGCTGGCGATCGATAATCTCGAGGCGCCGCGTGGCCCGGCGCGAAACCTCTCCCTCCGCCTCGGCCAGCTTCTCGCGCCATTCCTCCAGCGTGGCCTCGGCCACGCTCAGCCCCTCCTGCAATTCCGCCAGGCTGGCGTTTGGTTGCACCTGCGAGGCGGCGGGGGGACGGGGACTGTCGCGCCGCTGGCTGACTTGCGCCAGGTCTTGATCGGCGGTGTGCGCCATCTCTACCAGGCGCGCGCGGCGAGTGCTGAACTCTGTCCCCTCCCCCAGCGCATCGAGAGCCGATTTATAAAGCTCGAGCACCGTCGCCTTGGTCTCGGACGACAATTCGGGGTTCGCCTCGACCCGGGACATGCGGGCCTTCACGTCGG
>JBKDUK010000151.1:0-38096 GCA_046339535.1 Planctomycetaceae bacterium
CGCCAGCAGCACGACCGTCAGGCGGAGCGACGACAGAGGCAACAACATTTTCCGCAGGCGGTTCCAGACCGACGCGGATGACCGCCCCTCAGCCAGCCCACCAGCCACCGGTGCGAATGCACTCATCTTGCACCTCGAGAATTCTGATCAGGGAAACTGGACCGAGCGGACGAATGCCTCGAAATTGGCCTGTTCGCCCGCCACAAGCGGGGCGTCCCCCTGCATCTTGAAAAACCATTGCTCGTCCAAGGCCGACACAATCACGCCGAGAATCGACTGGGGGGCGTTATTCCCCTCCGGACCCTGGAGCACCACGTACTTGCCAATCGCCTTCCCCATGTTCAGAGTCTGGATCGACTTTTGGAGTTCGTCAGAGTCAATCCGGGGAAGGCCGACCTGGTCACGCCATCTCTGGATGTTTCCGACCAAATCACCTCCCGCCGTGCTGATCGTGACAGTGGCCTTCCGGCCGTCTCCGGTCACATTCCACGCCGCCCGCTGGAAGGCCCGTAAAGCGCCGACCTCCCAGTGCCCGGGGACCTGGTACTCGAAGGGAAGTCGGGGAGCTGCCGCTGCCGCTGGCGGACTACCCGGAAGCCAACCCTCGATATTCACCAGCCACGCTGTATGACCGGCATCGGTCTTCACCGCGATCGTGGCCATCTCCAACTGATCGGGACCATAGGGAGGCTGTTGCAATTGATTGCGCCAGCGGTTGATGTTCGCCAGGAGGTACGACTCGGGATTCGATCCAGAGCTTTTCAACTCCGTGACGGTCACCTCCAACGTTTCGCTCCCGATGGGAACCTCGAGGGTGGCGAATCGCCCTTTACCTTCGGGATTCTTCACCTGTTTCCAGGATTCGGGAAGTTTCCAGACGGGAGTCACTTCCGGAAAATCGATGCTGCGAACGAACCGGAGAAAGGGTTCCACAGCCTCCCGCGAACTCTTGACCGGTCCCTGGAGCTTCACAAACCAGGTGACCTCTCCCTGTGGCAAAATGGCTCCCAGGATACGATCGGTGGTGGGATCTGTTCGGGTCGGAGGTTTGGGGACCTCAGGCCCGCGCGACGCCCGCTCCGGCAATGGGGCTTTCCTGGGAGTGGGGGGTTTCGCCACCGTGTACTCCCGGATCGGATCGGATTGTTGGCATCCCACCAGCCCCATCACGACCCCCACGACCAAACAGCGGACAGTCCGCCGGATACAGGTTGGTGGGTGCGTGTGTACATCTGCCGACGAAGTAGGAGAAACCACGGCCAGCGGCAGCACCACTCGATTGGGTCGCATGGGTCACGTTTCCGACGGGAATCAAGTCGGCCCCGGGGGGGCTCAACTGTTCCCGGGCGTTGGGACTACGGGGCAGGAATCCAACGGGCACCCAGCCAGTTGGATCAGACGGCGGGAGGGGGAGATGCCGCCGGATGCAGGCCCCAAACTGGGCTGCTTCACCAGTTTGAACATCCTCACCAGCATCCGAACACCCTCTCTGGATTATATCTGCTACCCACTGTGAATTCCTACGCTGGGGCACGCGAAATGCTCCACGGAAGTCTGTCTTGGCGATTCCTCCCCGGGCCGGTAAAACCCCGCCCGCTGGCAGGTTCCGCAGGAGGCGGTCTTGCAAAAGTTACGCGCTGGCGTAACTCCGAACACACACTCTGGCACGGAGGCCAGAACCAGGATGCTCACGCTTCCCGTACTCATCGTCTCGGCTGTTCTGGGAGGGGGCCCGGCGGTCGGAGCCGATTTGGAGAACGCGGTTCTCGACTTCTCGGCCACCTGGTGTGGTCCCTGCCAGCAGGTCAGCCCGCTGGTGGCCAAGCTGGCCCGGGCCGGCCTGCCGATCCACAAGATCGATGTCGACCAGAATCCGGCTCTGGCCGCCAAATATGGCGTGTCGTCCATCCCGGCGTTTCTGGTGGTCATCAACGGCAAAGTTGTCGAGCGCCAGGTGGGGGTCCAGTCGGAACAGGCCCTCCGCGAAATGTGTCGCAAGGTGACCCAGGCCCGCGCCACCCAGGACTCTTCTCCGTCTCCCCCCGCCAAGCCGCTCGGCCGTGCCCAGTCGGCCGCTGAAACTCCCGCAACTCCCGCCCTGATTGGCCAACCGTTCCCCGCGACGGTCCGGATCCGGGTCAAGGATCCCTCGGGAGATGATGTGGGAACAGGGACCATCATTCACAACGCCGATGGACGTTCACTGGTTCTGACCTGTGGACATCTCTTCAAAAACTGGGACGAAAAAAAGAGCCGCCTGCAGGTCGAAGTATTTGAGAAGGGGACGGGGCGGATCATCCTGGGGAGAAAACTGGCGGCCGATCTGAAGGCTGACGTTGCCCTGATTTCGATTCCGAGTGATCTACCTCTCCCCAGCTGCACCCTCGCCCCTCGCGGGACCCGGCCCACCAAAGGCTCTCCGCTGATCAGCGTCGGCTGCAATGGTGGTGCTCCTCCCACGGTGGAACGTCACAAGGTGGTGGCTCTGAACCGCTACACGGGCCCCGACAACCTCGAATGCACGGGGATTCCCGTGCGGGGGCGCTCAGGGGGAGGACTCTTCACGCCGACAGGAGAAGTGGTGGGGGTCTGTATGGCGGAAGATCCCAACTACAAAGATGGCATGTACGCTGGATTGGAGCCGATCTATCAACTGCTTGAACGCTTGCACCTCACTCCGCTGTTTCAGGCCGGGGTTCCCCAGGAGGTTCTCGCCGCTGACGACGCGGAAATCGCATCGCCGCCGGAATCGGAGCTCCGCACAGCACAACTTGATCAGCCCGCAAATGAGGCTCTGGCGGCCGAGATGACTGCGGACGATTCCACGAACCTGGGAATCGACGAGTCCCTCGAGAACTCCACCCCCATCGCGGAATCGAGCCTGGCGGCCGAAGGGGCCCGGCCAGACCCGCAATTGCTGTTGAAGAGAGCCCTGAAACAATCGAAGGCGGGGGATATTGTCTGCGTCATTCCCGGCCGGTCCGGAGCATCTGGTGATGCCACTGTGTTGGTCATCCATGATCCGAGCGACGAGCTGCGCCGCACACTTTCCGCCGGCCCAGGTGAGAGACTGCCTCCTTCGGCCCGCGTCGCAGGACTGCCCCCTGCCGATATCCGCCGTCAAATGCGCGAGGCGGAAAGTCTGGGGGTTGCGGACGACCTGCCTGAGGCCAACCAATCGACTGCCGTAGATCGGGGAGAAGAAGGGCCACGGCCGAGAAATCGTAGCGCGAGCGGACGGGGGGATGACGCGTGGCTCTCTGAACGGGATGCCGACGCCAACTTCCGGCCAGTCTCCCGTGGGCAAAACCGCGACCGCGGTCCGGACAGCAGCGATTTCGACCGCCGCACAACACCCACTGCCCCGCGAAGCGGAGGGGGCTCCCGTGATTCCTCACTGGATGAATTCGGGGGGGGGGAAGGGGCCATGCCCGTGCGTAACCCGGGCGGAACTTTCCGGCGGGGTCGGCCCATGTCCCTGCGGCCCGTCACGACAGAGGAGTAAGGGGGCGGAAGCCCCGACCAGAGAATGTCGCTGAGGTCTCGCCCTCGGCGGGAGTCACTCTTCGAGTGTGAAGTAGTCGAAACCGCCTGCGGGAATCGAGACCGTCACGGGGATGGTGTTGTCCCGGTTTACGGCGACCCGGCAGGTCTGGCTGCGGGAGTCCTTCAGGGTGAGTTCCCCAGACAGTCCCGTGTAGTAGACATTCACCTGCAGAGTCCGCTCCACCGCGCGATCAAGCGGATTGAAGACCGCCAACAGACCGCGCTCGCGAAGCTGCGGATTGACGTGCAGCATCCAGTCGACATCGCGGGCGTCGGCACGCCGTCCGTGGATCAGATCGCTTTCCAGAATGTCGCGGTGAGACTTGTACCAGGCGACTTTGCGCTTCACGAGATCGCGGACCCGCTCGGTGTCGAACAATCTCGGCCCGCGGTAGCAGGCCTGGACTCCCAGGGCCAGATTGCTGTCGAGCATCCGCTCGTAATGGTCAATGTGTTCATCCAGTGGTTCAATCGTGGCGGCCGCTCCTCCACCGTGATACTGCGTCAGCGGAACGAACATCCAGCCCATGCTGGGGAGTTTCTGCCACGTACCATCGTAAATGTTCTGGCGTGTATGGATGACCTGTTGGTCGCGAGGCAGGGACCAGTTGACCTCCCGGTAACCCATGCCAGTCTTGTTGGAACCAGCCAGGAAGTAGTGGTCGGGAACGTTCAGAAAGATCCCCTCTCCCCGGCACCATTGATAGAACCGCGTAATCTGCCGCCATTGATTCCAGCGTGAATCGGCCAAACCCCGGTGTCCGGGGTGATCATGGCTCGCGCAGCAGTCGCCGGGGTACGAGCCATCGTGCTCGAGCAGGGTGAAACCGCTGGCCTGGTGAAACGTGTGGAGTCGGTCGAAGTACCGCTGCCCCCAATGGCTTCCCAGGCACGGACTGTTGCCGAACGCGGGCTTCTCTCCCGGGGGAGAGACCACGTCTTCCTGAGGATCGATGCGGCGGGAGGCCAACAGGGAATAACTCCCGATCTCGATTCCCTTGTTGTGGGCGTAAGTACTGAACGAACGAGCCTTCGCCAGCACCGAGGGGTCGGGGTTTTCCATGTCGAAGCCGCTGCCGAAGCTCAGGATGAGCATTTCAAACCCCACCTCGGCACACTGGTCGATCGCCTGGCGGACCGCGGCCTCGTCCGATCGCACGAGGTGCATCATCAGCGGATTCTCGGTCGCCCACGGAGCGAGCGTGCGATACATACGGCGTACCGACAATCCACACCGCTCGCGATCCGAACTGTCAAACGGCAGCACCCAGCCCCGAAACGACTCGAAGGTCGCCCCGGGATCCAGACGCTGGTCGGGGCCGAGATCGGGACCCACTTCGAGCAGGCAGGGGGTTTTCTTCTCATAGTTGACCTGCGTGTGGTAGTCGGGGTCCGGAAGCCAGCGGAATGAGCGCCGATTTGCTCCGGACGCCAGCATGCCGCCAAACGCCATGTCCGTCTCAACATGCATGTCCGGTGGGGTTCTCCCCTGCGAGAGTTCGTCGACCTCGGACGTATGTTCGACAGCCGCCAGCAGGTCGCTCGAGTAGCGGTTGAGAGTGATGGGCTCCCCGCCACCGTTCTGGATCGTCAGCCATTTGCCATAGCAGGGAAGCCCATCATACAGCTCGTAGTGGACCGAAACCGTGACGTCCTTGCCCGACGAATCCGTGGATGCGTCATGCTTCGCCGGGTCGAAGGCCCCATACACTGACACTTCGACGAACCGGCAGCGGTTCAATTCATCCCCCGAATCGCCGGCGTCACTGGCCTGCCCCTGGCGGTCAGTCTTACCAACCCGGACGAATCTCGGTGCCCCCCCGTTCCAGGGAGCCTCGAACAGCCTTTCCCACCGGCATGTGGAGACATCCGGTGCCGACACTTCCCAGATCAGACTCTCTTCCTCCAGCCGCACCCGCAATCGATAAGAGCGGGTGAGATCCAGACCGCCATCGCTGGCCGCGAACCGGGCGACACGCATCAGACGTTCGGCCCCCCGGTCACGCAGTTCGAAGTGACCATGCTCTCCGCGATCGCCTGGCCGCAGATTGACCTCGATCACCCGATTGTCAAACACCAGACCCAGCCCGGGTCCCCAACTGGTGTCGCTATCAGTTCCTGGATCAATGACGGTCTCAACCAGACGGGTTTCCGCCGGCAGGGGACGTTCGGCGAAGCAGTGGGTCCCGGCCGTGGCCACGATCACACCGGCTTGTCCATCCAAGCCGAAGCGGGTCCGGGCATCCCTGCGCGATGCCGTTATCTTCCAGGCGGGGTCGGCCTTGTCGAACGGTTCGTGCCAGAGCCCGGACCGACCCCGATCGGACGGCCGGTTCTGAAGGGCCAGCAGATCGGGCAGCCGAAAGTCGAGGCGCAGCGCAATTCCCGGCGGGGGCCACGCCACCTGGGGAGCGGTCGTCCGGGTTCGCTTCCAGGGGAACCGCTCGACAATTGGTTCCACGCTGTGGCGGACGAGCGACATCGACTGGGGATCGGACCGCAGCCGGTCGACCCAGTCGGGTCTCAGAAAGGCGAGGTTTGGTTGCCCCACCAGCCCTCCCACCGCAATTGACTGGCCATCCAACTCCACCACGGCTTCAGGCTTCACGCCCCGCAGCAGCGATTGGCCTGTCCGGAGATCGTCGAATGCCACGGTGGCCGCGTTGGGCTTCAACCGGAGCACCCTACGGATCAGTCCGTTGGACAGCACAGCCTCCCGGCCATCGGGACTCACTTCAATCCGGGCCTTGTAAGGGGTGTTGTCCAGGAGCCAGTCGGCTGTGGCAACGCCTGTGTGCAGGACGCCACAAGTCATCAACCCGCAGTGCCAGGCGGCAAATACCCAGCGGCGGAAACTGTTTTGCACAGCACTCAAGATGGTGTCTCCCAGGGGGCTGTGGACCCGACTCACATCAAATCGCCAAGGAGGTGTCGTTCGAACCAGCGGACGAATTCATCAATGTCTTCTTTCGATCGCCAGAAATCTCCCCAGCCATGTCCTTTGTCGTGCCGGATGATCAGGCGAACCTCGGACTTGGTCTCGTGACTGGCCCGGTCGACAAACCGTTGTGACTGTTCCAGAGGGACCACGTCGTCGGCATCCCCATCAATGATCAGGGTGTGCGTCAACTGGGAGGAAATGTGATACAGCGGAGAGAGTCGGCGCCCCAGATTCCGCCGTTCCGCCGCAGGCAGTCCCTGCGCGCCAAATGCGGGGGCCAGTGGAGCCAGCGGACCAGCCCCCAACCCGTCGACTTCCGCGGCTCCATAATTCAGAAAATCGGTTGGGGGGAAGAAGCAGGCAACCGCGTGGACCCGCGAGTCCTCCCGTTCCACCAGATCACGGGCATCGACTGGACCAGGGCCCCGCTGGGTCGCCAGTGACAGGGTCAGTTGCCCGCCAGAGCTGCTGCCCATGACTCCCAGCCGTTGGGGATCAATTCCAAATCGTCCGGCGTTGTGCCGGATGAATCGGGCGGCCCGCTGCACGTCGGCCATCTGGTCTGACACGACATATCGGGGCTGCGAACTGGTGACGATCGCGAACACCGTGAAGCCAGCCTGCAGAAACGGTTCGTAATCGGCTGGCCGAACGGTGACCATCAATGGGGTCTCCTTGCTCGACAGCCAACCACCGTTGACGAGAAACATCAGACCGGCTCCATTGGCCTTCTGCGGCTGGAACAGGTCCAGGGTCAAGGCCAGGCCGTCTTTGCGTCCGTAGACAATGTCTTCGGTTCGACGGACTGCATCGTCTGCGCGGAGCACGGGCAAAAAGCCGAGCAGACACGCCACCCACAGAATCAGTCCGGTTCGGCAGGGCCACCCGGTGTTCATGGAGAGCTTCCCCGTTTGTGGATGAGCAGGACCGGAGAGCTGGCTCAGAAACCTGGAAACTCGCGGCCCAGGCCAACTAACGCCCCTCACGCGCCTGTTTCAGGGCGGTCTCACAGACCCGCATGTTGGCGAGGCCATCTTCGGCGGGAGCCTGCAGGTGTCCGGCCTCAATCGAGGCGCAGAAGTCGGTCACCTGTTCGACGTATTGGTTGGCCCTGGGAAACACGATGGTTTCCACGGGGGCGTCGGCTGCCGTTCCCCGTCGGACCTGCAGCGGCGCTTCTTCGGCGGGCAGAAAGGCATTGGGCAGGACGATGGTCCCCCGCGTCCCGACCAGTTCCACTTCACAGCGGAAGGGAGCTTCAAAGCTGCAGTCCACATTGGCCAGCACGTTGTTGGGGAATTGCAGGGCAATCTGCATCGACATGTCGGCTCCCCGCTCGTGGAACCGGGCCCGGGCATGCACCGTCCGTGGTTCAGAACCGGCGAACAATCGGGATGCGTTGATGCCATAGCAGCCGATGTCCCACACTGCCCCTCCCCCTTGAGCGGGGTCGAGTCGCCAGTCACTCCGATCAATGTCAAAACTGAAATGGGCCAGAATCAGGCACAGCTCGCCGATCGCGCCGTTGTGCAGCATCTGCCGGACGGTCTTGGTCCGGGGATGATGCCGCCACATGAAGGCTTCCTGCAGCAGCACTCCCGCAGACCGGCAACCGGCGACCATCTCCTCAGCTTGCGCCACGCTGGTCGCCAGCGATTTCTCGCACAGCACATGCTTCCCGGTCCGGGCTGCCTTCAGTGTCCATTCCCGATGCGAATCTCCCGTGGAGGGAATATAAACCGCGTCGATTTCGGGATCGGCCAGCACTGCTTCATAGCTGTCGTAGGCCCTCAGGGCGCCCGATTCCCGGGCCAATTCGGCGGCCACTCCGGGGCGCAGGCTGGCGAGCGCGGTCAGTTCGGCAGCGGGCGAGCCGGTAATCCCGGGAATCAGTCCGCGGCGGGTGATTCGTCCGCAACCCAGAATTCCGAACCGAATCGAACGTGCCACAGTGTCTCCCTCGCGTCGAACTGTTAGGATGAGCAACTTCGCCCCTCTGCAAGCCGAGTATGCAGGGCGTGGGGCGGGTTTGCAATCGGCCGCCGTCCTCCCGCCGGATCCTCCATCCATGGAAGAGACCACTTCCCCGGTCAAGTACCTCATCTTTGATTGCGAGGCGGTTGCCGATGGTGAACTCATCCGCCGTATCAAGTATCCCGATACCGAACTGACGGCGGCTGAGTCCACCCAGCGGTTTCGAGCCGAGACCGCCGCTGATCGTCCGGACGGAAAAGACATTCTGCCAGTCACCTATATGCTGCCGATCTCGGTGGCAGTAGCCAAGGTGGATGCCCGGGGCAGGCTGCTGGACCTCGTCACCCTCGACGCCCCCCTGTACCGTCCGCATGTCATTACCCGCCTCTTCTGGCAGGGCTGGCATCACTACAAGCGCCCCACGCTGGTCACCTTCAATGGCCGCGGGTACGACCTGCCTCTGATGGAACTCGCCGCCTTCCGTTACGGCTATTCTGTCCCCGCCTGGTTCAATACCGAGGAAAAGTCCTACGACCAGTCCCGGAACCGCTACAACACCTTCGCCCACCTCGACCTGTCCGACATGATCTCGAATTTCGGAGCCACGCGGTTGTCTGGGGGGCTGAATCTGCTGGCGAATCTCATTGGCAAGCCTGGCAAGACCGGGATCGACGGATCGAAGGTTCAGGACATGTACCACGCCGGTCATGTGCAGGAAATCAATGATTATTGCCGGTGCGATGTGCTTGACACCTATTTTGTCTTCCTGCGAAGTCGCGTGCTGATGGGAAAACTCCGCCTCGACGAGGAGCAGGCTCTGGTCGACGAAGCCCATCGCTGGCTGCAGGAGCGGGCCGAAGCAGTTCCCGCATACAGTCACTACCTGAACCACTGGGGCGAATGGCATCCGCCGCAGGACTGAGCACCTGTTTCGTGTGAATCCAGCAGTCCACAGGACGGACTGCGTAGTATTGAGGACAGGTAGAATGCACTCCCTCCCACCCTGAACTGACTGGACTCCCGTCAACCCCTTTATGTCTGACCACCCCTCACATAACCCAGGTTGGCTGATTCCCCTGACAGTGGGGAGTCTGTTCCTGATTGCTCTGGCTGCCTGGTGGCTGTGGCAGGGCGTCCCTCCCGAATTGCCCAAGAAAGCGGTCGCCCCGGTGGGAGCAGCAGCCAGCGGAGTCGCGAAGCCGCGGGCGGCGGAGACCCCCGAATTACAAGCTCCCGCCAAGCCTCTGCCGGTCGCCGAGGGGTATGCCGGCAGTCGGACCTGCACTCTGTGTCATTCCGAGATTGCTGAGCAGTTTTCGGGGCACAGCATGTCGCAGTCGCTGGCTTCGTTGGCCGAGGCCCGGGTCATTGAGGATTACTCGCAGAACACCAGTTTTACGAAAGGGAGTTGTGAATATCGGGTCGAGCAGACCGACGATGGGGTCTATCACCACGAGTCATTGACCGACGCGGACGGGCAGGTTTACGACCAGCGGGTGGAAGTCCAGTTCGTGGTCGGTTCGGGGCAGCGGGGCAGGTCTTATTTCATTGACCGGGGCGGGGTGATGTTCATGTCTCCCATCTCCTGGTATTCGCAACAGAATCGTTGGGATCTCTCGCCCGGATATCCCGATCACAACCATCTCCGATTCGAACGGCCGGTGAGTGGGCGTTGTCTGGGGTGTCACGCCGGGAGGGTGAATGCGGAACCGGGCGAGAACGACCGATTTCTCCATCCGGCCGTCCGGGAAGCCGCGATTTCCTGCGAACGCTGCCATGGCCCAGGCAAGGCGCACGTCGAGTATCACCGTGCGTCGTCCACCCCCACAACCCCCGACCCAATTGTGAATCCGGCAGAACTGTCCCCCTCGAAACGCGAGGCGGTCTGCAATGCCTGTCATCTACAGGGAATCGACGAAGTCCGCCGTTATGGACGGACCGACTTTGATTTCCGTCCCGGTATGGATCTTGGTGAGGTCTGGTCGATTTTCGTCGAGGGGACGGGGGTCAATGCCGCTGGCCAAACCACCGCGGTCAGCCATGTCCAACAGATGCACGCCAGCCGGTGTTATCTCGGCAGCGATGGGAAACTTGGCTGCATTTCCTGCCATGACCCCCATCGTCTGGCCCCCCCCGAGACCCGAGCCGCCGAATTTAACGCCAAGTGCGCCGACTGCCATTCGACACGCAGATGCTCCCTCCCTGAAACCAGTCGCCTGGCCCCTCCTGCGGCAGGTTCCTGTGTCGCCTGCCACATGCCCCGACTCGGCTCCCATGACGTCCCCCATACCACGCAGACCGATCATCGGGTGTTGAGGAATCCGAAGCTGACCGGGGGCGTGGTTCCTTCCGACGAAACTCTTCCACCGGCTTCCGGCAATGAGAAAACGTCCGAGGAACTTCGCATTTTTGATCTCGCCGAGGTTCCACTTGATCGCTTTGCGAAGGATCGGGCGGTGGGAATTGCCCTGGCCTCCCGGGCCGAACAGGCTCAGGACAAAGACCGCGCTGCCCGGGCGGTCAAGCTGCTGGCTCCCGTTTCGGCGGCTGATCCTATCGATGGAGCGGTGGCCGATGCGTATGGCATCGCGTTGGCATTGACGGGAGAAGTCGATCTGGCCATTGAGACCTGGAAGGGGGCCCTGAGAGCCAATACCCGCAACGAGGCTCTGCTGTATTCTCTGGGGCTGGCGTACTTCACTGCGGGCGAGCATGCCGAAGCGATGCAGTATTTCGACCGGCTCGTGACCGTCAATCCGCACCGCTCCGATTACCAGGGGCAACGGGCCCGGTTGTTGCTCGCCAACGGCAAGACCCGGGAGGCGATCGAAACCGCCAACTATGCGCGCGAGTTGAATCCTTCCATGCCTCTCGTTTACGAATGGCTGGCGTTCGCCTGTGAACAGAGTGGGGATCCTGTCTCCGCCGAGCGCTATCGGACGTTGCAGAAGCGGGTGCAACGCAAATGAGACCGGCCTGTTTCCACGACTTGAGCCCACACCCACACGTTGGGGATTCCTGTGCCACAGCTGGGTCTCTGAATCGGGCCCTCGGTTCCCCACGACACACTTCCGTCGACGACTCTCCTTGCCACCGACGACATGACTGAACCCTTGCCCCCCGCGCCGTCGCGATCTGTTTTGGCCTCAACACTGTTGGCGCTCGTCCCGTTGGCCTTGGCTGGCCTGGGGGTGCTGTTCCTCAGGTGGAATCAGCCGGGCGATCTCGCACCCCAGCAGTCCACGCATCCCAAAGGCCCGGTGGATAAACTGGATGCTCCTCCGGCGACGACCCCGCAGGAGATCCAGAAAATGTGGGCACTGCAGGATCCCCAACCAGCGCCCAGTGGGTTTGTCGGCAGTGCCGCCTGCCGCGATTGTCACGCTGAAATCCATGACAAATATGTCCGGACGGGAATGGGAAAATCATTCGGGCGGATCGGTGAAGTCGAGCCGCTTGAACAACAGGCAAAAGCCGGTTTCCAGGCTGCGGGACGACAATATCGCGTGGAAACGGGCGATGGACAGACCCTGCACTGCGAGGCACTGACTGACGATCTGCCCGATCCGATCTATGAACAAAAGGTGCCTGTCCAATACGCGATGGGTTCGGGGAACAAGGGACGCTCGTATCTGTTCGAACAGGGAGGGGCCCTCTTCATGTCACCCATTTCCTGGTATGCAGAGGGAGACCGATTCGATCTGTCTCCCGGCTACAAGCCCGATCAGGGAGACCGATTCGAGCGCCGGATCACCTCGCGCTGCCTGTCGTGCCATGTGGGGCAGGTGAATGCCGTCCCCGGACGTCTCGACCATGTCGGCAGTCCCGCATTTCAGGAATTGAGCATCGGCTGCGAACGCTGTCACGGTCCGGGAGAACAGCACGTGGCCCTGCACCAGGGAGACAGGAAAACCGGGCAAACCGATCCGATCGTCAACCCCTCCCGGCTCGAACCGGAACTGCGCGAGGCGGTCTGCAATCAGTGCCATCTGCTGGGGGCCGACGAGATTCCCCGGTACCAGCGCAGTGACTACGACTTTCGGCCCGGCATGTACCTGTCCGAAGTCTGGAGTCTGTTTCTCGAACCCTCGACGACCAATGCCGACGGGACCCCCCGGGCTGTCAGCCAGGTGGAGCAGATGCGCGACAGCCGCTGCTTCCGGGTGAGCAATGGCAAGCTGGGGTGTGTGAGCTGCCACGACCCGCATGAGTCCGTCCCGGAAGCCGACGCCGAGAGCTACTATCGCAATCGTTGTCTGGAATGCCATGCCCAGCAGGGCTGCGCGTTGCCCGAGCCGCAGCGAGCGGTGAAAAACGATTCGTGCATCGCATGTCACATGCCCCGTGTGGGAGATAATGACATTCCCCATGTCTCTCAGACCAATCATGCGATCCCGCGTTCGGTCGATGTCGAACTGACCCCCATCTCCCGATCCCGGCGTCAGGCCGAACTCTTCCAGGACGGCCCCCTGTTGCCGAAGCCCGATGTGCAGCGTGCCCGGGGAATTGCAGCCGCCAAGCAGGCCGAACTGAAGCAGAATGACGAACTTGCAGGAAAAGCGCTGCAACTTTTGGAGCCTGTGGTCGCCGCCAACCCGCTGGACACAGCGGCGACAGCCGCCCTGGCTCGCTGCTACCAATTGATCGGCCGTTTCCGCGATGCCGGTCCCATCTGGCGCGACGTGGTGGCTGGTGACCCAAACAATGAAGAAGCCTTGCTCACCATGGCCCAGATCCTGCAGCAGACGGGGCAATGGAAGGAATCACTCGACTTTCTCGAAGCCTTCCTCAAGCTCAACGAATGGCCAGCTCACGCCCATGGCATGAAGGCCCAGTTGTGCGAGCGATTGGGAGAACTCGACACGGCACTGCACGCGGCCGAGATCGCCTTCCAACGCGATCCCACGCGCAAGACCGCCTACATTTGGCTCGAGCAGTCGTGTCTCAAGGCGGGCCGAACGGCCGATGCCGAACGTTATCGTCTCTTGCGGGAACGTCTCGAACGGGCGCTCCCCGAGACTCAACCTTCACCCCCCACGGACCAGGCGACAAACCCCACTTCCGGCCAGAACCAGAAAGGGATCGGGAATCGCGGTCAACCCTGACGATGGGGGTCTGGAATACTGCGATTGCGCCCCGTTATGGAATGTTCCAAAGCCATTCCTCGCGCCGCAGGCTGCGGGTGCTGATCCGCACTTCATCGATCAACGCCTGGGCGTCGCGGGCAAGTTTTCCGTTTTGAAATCCCCGGCCCACAGTCCAGGTTCCATCGTGCAGAACCAACCCCCCAGGGCAGGGAGTCGTCCCCTCCTGGATCCACCCCTCACCCGCATTCCGCCAAAGGGTCAGGGTTTCACTGTCCAGCGTCGCCACCACGTGATGCCAGCGGGTGGCACTCACTGGTTGCCGGCTGACCACCCGCCGCACCGTTCCACCCCGGTCGATGACAGCGATTTCGAGCCGGTTGTCGGCACGCAGTCCCAACTGCAGTGGGGCCTCCGGAGCTGAGGTGGGTTGCCCATCTTCCCCAACCAATGTCTGCTCGCGCCCCATCCCGACCGGCTGGAAGGAGAGTTCCAGAGTCAGCTCTGTGAAGGGAAACGTGTTGAGCATGTCCATATGGGTGTGCGATCGGCCGGGGTCGGTGTAGAGGTCACGGGTCACCCCCGGGGCGGCGAGTGAATCATCCAGTGCTCCGCGGTTCGAAAGCTTCCTGAAGGGGACGGTCGCGGCAGGAACCTGGGCCGTCAGCCGGGGGGCGTTCCCCTCGGCATATGCGTAGAGATGATTGCGATGCCCGCTGTCGTCCCGCACAGCCATGCCTTCGGGCTTTCCCCGATCATGTGGGACGAGTTCGCCCGGCTCTCCCTCTTCGAATCGCCAGTGGGCGATCACGCTGGCCTGCGTTACCGACTCAGACGAAAGTTCAGGAAGGGGGGCGTAGAGGGTTTGATGAGCCTTCTGAATGCGGGCGGGATCCAGCTTGAGTACCTCCCGGTCGTAGGTGAGCAGTCCATTCACCTCAATCTCGACATCGGACGTTTGGGTATAGATGGCGGCACTCAGGTGCGACTCCACCATCGGCCGCAGGGCCGCGATGTACTTCAGATAGACCTCCTGCAATTCCTCGCGGGTCCGGAATTGCCGGTAACCCCAGTTCTTCTGGTCTTGCCAGGTGTGACCCGGCAAGGGCAGACCCAGTCCCCCGTATTCCCCCAGCACGGACGCCCGGTGACGTTCAGCCGGAGGGAACTCGGGCTGAGGGTAAAAATGAATGTCCCGGACGTGCCCCACGCCGAAATCATTCCCCCCGCTGGCTGAGATCACCAGCCGGTGGGGGTCTCGTTCTTCAACGAACCGTGTCCAGCGGACAGTTTCAAACTGCCCCCAGGCTTCGTTGAAGGGAACCCACGCCACAATGCAGGTGTCATTTCCACGCTGGGTCAACAGGGCCGAGAGTTCCTCTCCGAATTGCTGTGACGCTTCGGGAGTCCGGGTGTTCTCGGTACCGTCCCAGGGCCAGCGGGCGTTGGCATCCCCACTCGGCATGTCCTGCCAGACCATGAATCCGAGGGTGTCGCAGTGGTAATACCAGCGGGCCGGCTCCACTTTCACGTGCTTTCGCACCAGGTTGAAACCCAACTGTTTCGTCACTTCCAGATCCGACTTCAGGGCGGCATCCGAGGGAGCCGTATAGAGTCCGTCGGGCCACCAACCCTGGTCAAGCGGGCCAAACTGGAAAACCGGCTGATTGTTCAGCAGCATCCGGGTGATGCCGTTGCGGTCTTTTCCCAGGGTGATCTTGCGCATCCCGAAGTAGCTCTCAACACGGTCGATCAACTGCTCTCCATCCAGTAGCTCCACCACCAGATCGTAGAGCCGCGGGTTTGTCGGCGACCAGGCGTCGAATCCCGGGACCCCCAGTACCAGGGGAGTCTCGAGCGCCCCAGTCGCCTGCCAGAGACCCCCATTGGCGCTCAATCGCACGGTCAGGTTCACCGGCCTCCCCGTGAGGCGGGGAATGACCCTCACCTGGAGTTCCGACGTGTCAAACCGCGGAATGGCCTCCAGCCGGTCGATGGATTGGGCCGGGACCGGTTCCAGCCACACGGTTTGCCAGATCCCTGTCACCGGGGTGTACCAGATCCCCTCGGGACGCGCCTGTTGTTTGCCGCGCGGCTGAGTCCCCGCATCACTCGGATCCCACACTTGCACCACCAGTTCATGCGCTCCCTCCCGTCCCGCGAGGGCCGGTGTGATGTCGAACGTGAACGGGTCAAAACCACCGCGATGTTCTCCCACCCTCTTGCCATTCACCCAGACCGAGGTCTGCCAGTCGACGGCACCAAAATGCAGCAGCACCCGCTGCGATTCCCACGCCGACGGAACGTCGAATTTCCGACGGTAAACCAGTTGGCGTTCGTGCCCCACCGTACGCCGCACTCCCGACAGGTGCGATTCCACGGGGAAGGGGACCAGAATCTGACCTTCGGCAGGTGTCGTGAGGGGATTCAACTCCCGGGAGGTGATCCCGTACTCCCAGGTGCCGTTGAGATTGAGCCAACGAGGACGCTGCAGTTGCGGACGGGGATACTCAGGCAAGACCCGTTCGGGATCCACCTCCCGACCCCAGCGTGTCACCAGATTGCCCCCCGCGGGACGGACGGGTTCATCTCCCCAGGCGATGGGAGAACTGGTTCCCGGCCAAAGAGTCAAGGGACACAACAGGAGCACGATTGCAATTCGGGACATCGTTGCGACCGGAATGGAACAAAGTGGGCTGTCAGGGCGGGATTCCAACGCAGTGGGCCGACTCAAATGTCAGTCGGGACGTTTCAGGCCATGCTCCGCATCGGGAATCACGTCGAACACCACCCCTTCATGTTCCTTGTTGGGAAGGCGGAGGTTGTCGGCCGCCACCAGTCCCCCCTCGGGGCGGGCGGCAATCCCGTAAGAGCAGTTGAATTCAGTCCGGCGGATCAACCGGAAATCGGCATCGATCACGAGCAACACCTCTGGTTTGCCGTAGCAGCCAAAATACCACCGCCCTTCGGCGAAGGTTGCGGTCTGGATTCCGAGATCGGTGTGACCACTGGCAATCACATGCCGTTTCTGGAAGCGGAATTCCTGATCGTATTCGTACACGTAATTCTCAGTTACTCCTTCAGGGAGTCCTCCCACGACATAGAACCGGCCGTTGCGCATGCCAATCCCCCCGGCTCCATGGACCACCTCCGGTGTCGCATGTTTCGCGAGCAGTGTCAGATCCGCCGCCCGGTAGATGTAGATCCAGGAATCCGCTTTCCCAGCAGGTTCATTGAATTCCCCCAGGTTCACTGCCACACAAACCTTTCCCTCGCACAGGCACAGGTCGCCATGATGATTGGCAACAGGAATCTGTTTGACGATCTTACCCCGGAGATCGGTCTTCACAAGCTGGGTGGTAAAGCACCAGTAGATCGCAGCGTCATCGAGACAGATCCCCTGCAGATGGTGTGGGTATCTCCCTTCGCAGGTCACCCGTTCCGCCGCGGCGAGCAGCCTGGAGGGCAATATCACGGCCAGCAGCAGACCCGGTATCAGCCCACCCCACCGCGACCGCAGCATTGTCTCAGGCATCTCGGTCTCCTTCAGAAATCAGTACGGCGTCCTGCGAGCAAAATAATATGATTTGCACCACGTCGTCGCACTTGCCAGCCGATGGGCCGTGAGGTCGCGAATGACCGGAAACCAAGGATCGCCGTCGGGCCGGAGGTTGTCGAGAAACCGTGAACCGATGCCAATTGCCCTCCTTGCCCTTCGACAACTGTGGCGACTTTCCCCAGGAATGGTACAGTCAACGACATGGCAGACCACTCGCGGACGATTCGTTTTTCATCAGCCCACTCCCTCAGTCGACGCTCTCGAGTGACTTGGGGTGGAGGAATGGTTTGCGCCTTCTGGACTTTCGTGGTCTGGAACTGCATCGGACTCTCCAATGCCGGCGAACCGCGTGTGTGGCAGGGCGTTGAACCTTCCGGACGACGTCGCCCCGTCGTGTTGGTCTGCCCTCCCGGCGGTCGGCCGTCTCTCGAATCCCAGGAGGCTGCGGTTCCGCGTGAATTCAACAGCTACGAGCGATTGGAAGTCCCGTCCGCGGCGCGGGTTTATCCTCCCCGCCAGGGAGATCGCTGGGTGTACCTGCTGACGGGCGAAACCTGCCCCATCGCGGTCACCCGCCTGACTTCCAACGGCGTGATCGGATGTCCCAGTGGAGGAGGGACGGTCACCATCCCCTGGGGGGCGTTGGCAGCCATCGCCCAACCGTCGTCCGAGACGGAACTTCAACTCTTCACTGCCGAAGCGGAGGATTTGACCGGTCCTCCTCCGCTGCTGCCGCAGGCCGGCTCCGCATGGTCCGGAGAACAGAGTTTCGTGGTCCCTTCAGGAACCAATCTGCCACTGTTCACCATGGAGGACGAAGTCTCTGAGGGGGGAGTCTCTCTCAGCTGGCTCGATTTCAATCCCGAAGATTCCCCCGGGGCCTCCGTTGAGTGGTCGCTGGAACTGGTTTGCAAGTCGGGTGATTCCTCCGAAATCCTGAGTTTTTCGATGGGGGGTACCAAACCAGAGATTGCAGCCCGCTGGCAGGGAGGGCGTCCGCTCGACGTCCGCGACGTATCTCGTCGCAACGGCTGGCGGCATCTGCGGGTGCAGTGGAATGCCCGTCAGATCGTGGCCTTGGTCGACAATCAGATTCTCGCCACCGGGCCCAGTCCCGATCTCCCCTGGGCCGAACTGCGGGTGCACCGCGACGCGACGGGCCGGGGAGTGGAAGGTCAGGGAACGAATCGCCTTGAGGTGAGGCTGGATGATCTGCGTCTGTTCCGCTCGGTCCCGCTGTTGACACTTCCTCCCCGGCATGGCGAGCGAACCGGTCTGTGGCTCACCTCGGGGGATGTGTTGTATCAGCCCGGTCTTGTCGAGCGATGTCTGAATGGAGACCCTCCCGGTGGTCGAGTGGCCCTGCGGGATTGGCGTTTCGTTCGCGGAGTCATTCCCCAGCTTGATCTCGAGGCTCCGGCGGCTCCCCCCCTGGACGGCTGGTGGGTCCGCCTTGACTGGCAGCCGCGTTATGGCGAACGCCGGGAAGAGCCTGGATCGCTGAGAGGCGTGTTGGAAGAGGTAACCGACTCGTCTCTGGTGCTGCGTCATCCCTGGTTGGGGGTGCTGACCATACCGCTCGAGGCCGTGGCCCGGCTGTCACCTCTCTGGGAAGGCCGCCGTCGCGAGCTCGATCCCGAAGTCCGCCATCTGGGGAACAACACGCGTCCAGGGTGGTCGGTACCTGCTCCCGAGGGGACCGTTCGCAAGTGGACGGTCGATCTCACAAATGAGGAACTGCGCCGCCCCCGCCAGGTGCTGGCTCTGACCGTACGGGAACTGGAACCGACCGGAGGAACGTGGGCTCGTCAAGGCAACTTCCGTGATGACCTTGCCAAGGGAGGACTCTTGACCGAAGTCTGGATCAACAACCAGCGGGTCACCGATCTCAATCGCTGGCTCGACGCTCCCGCCACAGCCGAAGATCCCGCCCGCCTGTTGATCCCGATCGAATCCAGGCAGTTGCAGGCGGGAAGGAACACTTTGGAACTGCGGCAGACCCCTGCGGTTCAGAGGCTGGCGGAATTCGACGACATTGAGCTGTGGGACGTGGCGTGGGAGCAGCCGACGGGTGGCACAGGAGGGCCGCTCCGAGGCTCGCACATTCTCCGCCCCTCACGCTGACTTCAATCAGTAACCTGGGGTGGGTTGCTTTCGGGGCCGGGTGAGATTGGAAGAGGCGACTGCGGGGAATTTACCCGACAATTCGCGGCTTCCCAGGCCTGCTCCACTGCCGTGGCGATTCCGATCAGCTGCCCCAACGACTTCCGCCACACGATGCGGGCGGAGGAGGTCATTCGGCGCGAAGCCTTCAGCACCTCTGCGGCGTCATTCCGTTCTTGTATACCGGGCAGGCAGAAGGCCGCGAGATGCTCTGGTCGGGGTTCGACCTGCTCAGGGTAGGGAGCCCGACTCAGTTGGATCCAGACGCTTTCGAGCGACTGCATCAACCGAAGTGAGACCTGACCGATCACGTCGGTGAATTGGGTATTGTAACGGCGTTTCTCACCCCACCCCAAAAGGTTGGCCAGAAGAGAGCACCTCGACTCGATGGCCTCCCGCTCGGAAAAAGTTTCGGAGAGCACCAACAGCGGAAGCCACAGTCGGTCTCGCTCAGTTGCCAGTCGAGCCACGTCGGGAACCAGAGCAGCGGTTTCCGGGGCGTCCAACAGCTGAAGGGCGTAACGCAGCCGCTTACTCCAGGCCGCTCGAAATGGCATGCCGCGGGCGAAGGCAGCGTTTTGCTGTTCCCGGATTGTGTCGAGGTGCTGGAGAGCTGCTTCGTGGTTTTGTGGAGGGCGGGGGACAGTCGCTGGCCGCCAGGAAGTGATCGGCTGTCTCAAGAGCAGTGCCCAGACAAGCAGCTCGGTCTTTTGCCGCTCCCCGGCCAGGTTGGTTTCCTGCTGCGCAGCCTCCCGATAGGGACCGAGGTAATGCGCCTGCTCGCGTCGGGCCCCCAGCAGGGCACTCCACAATTCTCCCGCTGTCTGGGTGGTCGAAAGATTGGCGTCGTCGCAGGCCAGCCTGTTCAGGGCTGAGGCAACCCCGTCAACATAATCGAGGGAGATGCGGTCGTTCGCGGCGGTTTGGGCCAACTCGGCAATCACCTCATCAACCGGAATCAGTTCTTCTGCAGTGACTGGTCGATCGAGGCAATTCGCGTAGATCTCCCGGGCCCAGGATCGGCAACGACCGTCGAAGTCGGCAAACAGGTCGGTTGCAGGGGCATCTGGGGCATATCGGCAGGGCTGACTGAGCGATTTTGCATGCTCAACCCGCAGACGGTTGGGGGGATGCGTGTCGTCCCAAGACAGTGCCGACTCCTGTTCTGTGCGGGCGATCCAGTCAAGTACTGGGGCGGGAAGGGAGTGGGCCTGGGCGGCGACCAACCGGGGAAAGTTATCGACCAGCCGGTGTTCACGGGCCAGGTGATTCAATTCCTGCTCGGCGAAGTTGGTGGCCGCCGTGAGTGCGACGATTTGCTGGATGGTGGCCACAAAGCCATCACTCCCGACGAGAGCGACCTCGCACGCATCGGCTTCGTACTCCATCTGTCGCGAGAGCCGACGGCTGACCAACACGCCAATCCATCGCAGTCCTCGCAGGATCTGTCGGGTGAGCCAGACACCTCCTTTTATGAGGTGGATCACCCAGGAGAGTGAGGGCAATCTTGTTCGGGAAGAGACTTCCAGCCAGTCATCCCAGTCATCTCGCTCCAGCGTCACCCGTGTCAACCATTCGTTGATGCCATACACAATCCAACCAAGCCGCATGGCCCAGTATTGGTTGAAGTGACCCAATTCATGTGCGAGCACTCCCAGCAGATTGCGGGCCGGCATTCCTGCCACGAGAGGAAGTCCGATCGTCAGGATTGGTCGGTTGGTCAGCAGGTCTCCCCAGGACGGAAATGAGGCCGACGCATTCGCCGTGTTCGAGAGCAGCACCTGATGAGGAATGGGGCTGCCGAGTGCGCGGCAGAGTCGATCCACCGCGGCGAACAGCACTGGCTCATCGGCCGAAAGCAGCGGCTGCGGACGCACCCGCCGGCTCGCCCGGGTCAGCAGTGGTTTCAGCATCACCATTACCACAGCACCGCCCATGATCGCCGGCGTCAAGTACACCAGGATCAGCAGGATGACAACCGGTCCTTTCACCCCGGGGGCCGTCAAAATCTCGAGATTGTGCTGCAAATGCCAAATCGTTGCCCCCGCGATCCCTGCGATGATCCCCACGTAGAGCAGGGGCAACAGCAGCATCACCACAGCCACCAGCACCAGGGAAAGCAGATATCCGGAGCTCCGGGACTTGAGAGGCAGAACTTCGGGAATGCCCAAGACCAGGGGGTGCCGGCTGGGGTCGGGCGTGGACGAATTCAGTTTGGAATGCGGAGGTATGGATCTGTGCCGGTCGGCAGACATCGGCGGAAAACCTCCGAGACAGAAGCACGCGTTGACCCCCTCCTCAACGGCAACTCCGGGGTGTCGGCCCGTCGGGGTCAGACGCCTGATTCCAGGGGTGCCAGTTCAATTCCAGACCGTTAGCGGGATGGCCGATGCGGACATTGCCGGTTGGCCAAGCCGCGTGATCTGGCGAGTCGTCCGTAGTCTACTCCTGCAGCCCTCGGGCGACATCCACCCGGTATGCAGTCAATCCGGGCAGCAGTCCCACCAGGATCGACAGCACAAGAATCACAGGCAGCAGCAGCAACTCCTCTCGCTCGAAACTCCAGGGATTGATCAACACATCGCTGCGTGCCTCGACAATCGGAGCCGCGAGGAAGACCAGCGCATGCCCCAGAGCGGTTCCCACGATCCAGCCCAGGACACACAACAGCACTGCCTCGGCCACGATGATCGAAAAGACAGTCCCGCGCCGTGCTCCCAGAGCGCGCATGATGGCGATCTCCCGTTTTCGGTCCGCCATCGAATTGTAGATGCTCACGAAGATGCTGATCCCCGACACAATGATGATCAGACCAGTCAAGACCAGCAGCATCGTTCGCACGTTGCCGACCAGGTCGTTGAGCAGCCGGCTGATTTGCGCGATCGGATTGACCGCCTGGGCCACAGGAGCCTTGTTGATCCGCGGGGCGTAAAGGTAAGCGAGCGTATCGGATTTCATTTGCAGCAGGATGGCCGTGACCTGCTTTTGTTCGCTGGCGACCTGCTTCACTGCCTGCACCGCGGGAGTTGCCGCAGGTTGCGGTTTGTTTCCCGCCTCAGCCGCCTTCACCCGCAGCGGGCCAGTGGTCTTGCTGCCGGCGTTGGGCAGGATGATGGGTGCGTCCCCCGAATTCCGCGCGGCGTCTTCCGCTTGCGCCTCCTCCATTGGCTTCTCGTGGCCGGCAATCGAGTAGAACCCATCGAAGTGGATGAACACGGCCCGGTCGTTGGGAGTCCCGGTGGGAGCGAGGATGCCCACCACCTGAAATTTCTCGGCATGCACGTCGGCCAGGTTGCCCCCGTGGGCGATGGGGAACTCACTCCCCACCGTCCAGCCGTAAGCCCGCGCCACCCGGGCTCCCACCACCGCCTCGAAGCCCCCGGTCAGCGCCCGTCCCTGGGAGAACTGAAACTTTTTCTCAGGGATGTATTCGACATCGAAGTACTCGGGAATGGTTCCCACGATTCGGAAGCGTCCATCCTCCGTGGTATCGCCCAGATTGAATGGGATCGCGTGCAAGACCGCGGAGTTCTTCTTGAGCTGCTCGTAGTAGCGGTACGGAATGTTCTCGATGGGGCGATCCATGAAGTAGATCGAATTCAGCACCAACTGCAGCGGGCTTCCCTTGGCTCCCACGATCAGGTGGTAGCCTGTCGCGCTCTGGCTGAACATGCGGGTGACCGTGCCGTTGATCACCAGCACCATCACCATCAAGGCTACTCCCAGTGCCACCGAGAGCGCGGTCAGTGAAGAGGCCAGGGCCCGCTGGCGGATACTCTTCCAGGCAATCGCAAACAGGTTCATCCCTGCCCCCGTGGATGGTTGAAGTCAGTCAGCTTGTTGACCCGGTCGAATTGGCCCGCCGCCTCGAGCGAGTGGGTCACCATCAGCAGGGCGACTCCTCCCTCGCGGCAACTCTCCCGGATCAGGTCGAGAATGTTCTGCTGATTCGCGGGATCCACATTCGCCGTCGGCTCATCCGCAAGGACCAGGCTGGGACGGTTCGCCAACGCCCGGGCGACCGCCACCCGCTGCTGTTCTCCCACCGACATCTGGGGCGGACGATGGTGCAAGCGGTGCCCCAATCCAACCCTCTCCAGCAATTGCCCAGCCCTTGCACGATCCCCTCCCAGGCCGGCAAACGTCATCCCCACCAACACGTTCTCGAGGGCGGTGAATGCCGGCAGCAGGTTGAATGTCTGAAAGACAAACCCGATCTTGCGGGCCCGGAAGCGGTCACGCCCGACTTCATGCAGCCTGGCGATGTCGACCCCATCAATCGTCACAGACCCGGAATCAGGGGCGGTAATTCCGGAAATAACATTCAGCAGGGTGGTCTTCCCCCCCCCGGAGGGCCCCAGCAGGGCCATCTGTTCGCCATCGGCCAACTCGAACCGGGCGATGTTGAGGATCGGCAAAACCGTTCCTCCCGGCTCTCGGTAGCTCTTTTTCACATCCTGCAAAATCAGCGACATCACCGGGACCAGGCCAAGAGTGTTGGACAACCATTCACCGGCTTCGCCTGATGGCTGTCGCCGGGGAACACGCCACGCTGCCGCTGTTACGAAGCCCCCGCGTTGGGCGTGGGAAGGAACCTGCTGTTCACTTCTCGTGTACCTGTTTTTATAGCTGCTGACAAGCGGCCTGTTCCTCCGGCGCTTCTCCGCTGTTCGTCCCGGTTGCCGATTGCCAATGTTGCCTGTTACCGTCGCCACTCCTCTGGTGGCAGATGTCTGCCCCCCGGATGGGAAATCCCAGACTGTTCTTGGGGACGCGAGTCCCATCGAGTCGCATGTCCGAACCCGACTTCGCACCATTCCCCGCCCTGCGTCTGCGTCGCCTGCGCCGGACTCCGGCGCTCCGCGCTCTGGTCCGTGAGACCGACCTGGCGGTGACCGATTTGATCCTCCCGCTGTTCATCCGGTCGGGGCATCAGATCCGCCAGCCGATCCATTCCATGCCGGGCCAGGCGCAGCTCACCGTTGATCTGCTCGCTGCCGAGGCCCGCGAGATTGCCGCGCTGGGGATTCCCGCGGTCATTCTGTTTGGCATTCCCCCCGTCAAGGATCCTGTGGGATCCGCCGCCTGGGCCGATGCGGGGGTGATTCAACAGGCGATCGCGGAGATCCATCGGGCAGTTCCCGGCCTGCTGGTGATGACAGACTTGTGCTGTTGCGAATACACCGATCATGGACACTGCGGCGTGGTGAACGACCGGACGGGAATTGTCGATGTCGACAACGATCTCACACTCGATTTGCTGGCCCGCCAGGCGGTCAGTCATGCCCGCGCGGGTGCCGACGTCATCGCCCCCAGCGGCATGATGGATGGCATGGTCGCGGCGATTCGACGTGGTCTGGATGGTGCCGGTTTCCAGCATATCCCGATTCTGAGCTATGCCGCCAAGTACGCTTCAGCGTTCTATGGACCGTTCCGCGAGGCGGCGGAGAGCACCCCCCAGTTCGGCGACCGGCGGACCTACCAGATGGATCCCGCCAATGCCGAAGAAGCCCTGCGCGAAGTTTCACTCGATCTGGCCGAAGGGGCCGACATGCTGATGGTGAAGCCCGGATTGGCTTACCTCGACATTGTTTGCCGGGTGAAGCAGGCCCATCCCGGTGTGCCGCTGTGTGCGTACCACGTCAGTGGCGAGTATTCGATGCTGAAGGCGGCGGCCGAAAAGGGCTGGCTCGACGAACGCCGCACAACGCTCGAAATCCTGACTGCGTTCCGGCGGGCAGGAGCCGACATGATCATCACCTACACTGCCAAAGACGCCGCCCGCTGGCTGGGGGAATGAAGTTGGCGATCCGGTAGCGGATGACGGGCACTTGCTGTGCCGGCCCCGCCCGGCCCGAATGTTGAATGGAGAGCTTGGCCGTCTTCGCCTGCGCTACCGTCGTTCTTTCACGAGCGGCTGGAGTTCACTCGGATCATCGGGCGGCAGTTCAAACTCCGGCAGTTGTTGCGCGTGGGCTGCCGGTTCAACCTGGCGGGTTGTCCGAAAGAGCGGTTGGCCCAAACGGCGGGGTACTCTGCGACCGGCGGGCCCGCCATTCGGCAAGACGCTGGCGAAAAGTGGCCTCGACTCCCCGTGGGACCGGCTCGTAGTACTGGCGGTCGATCCCCAGGTAATCCTGCGGAATCCACCCTTCCGGTGCGTCGTGCGGGTAGCGGTACTCTGTGCCGTGGCCCAACTGCTTTGCACCGGCATAGTGACTGTCGCGGAGATGGCGGGGGACCGGGACAATCCGTTGGTTTCGCACATCATCCAGAGCGGCATCAATCGCCAGCAGGGCGGCGTTCGACTTGGGGGCCAGGGAGACGTAGAGCGCAGCCTGGGCCAGCGGGATCCGGCACTCGGGCATCCCCAGAAAGTCGGTCGCCTGTGCGGCGGCCTGGGCCAGCAGCAGTGCCTGAGGATCGGCATTTCCCACATCCTCTGCGGCGCAAATCACAATTCTCCGGGCGACAAACCGGGGGTCCTCACCCGCCTCCAGCATGCGGGCCAGCCAGTAGATCGCCGCATCGGGGTCACTGCCGCGCATCGACTTGATGAGCGCGCTGGCCGCGTCGTAATGACCGTCGCCCGAGCGGTCGTATTGAATCTGTTTCTTCTGGATCGATTCCTGGGCACATTCGACGTCAAACGGCTGACCCGATCCCACCAGCGACAGCACCCCCACCTCGAGGGCCGAGAGCGCACGGCGGGCGTCACCATCACTGACCTCGGCCAGAAACCTCAAAGCCTCCGGCAACGCGCGAACACCACTCTTGCCGAGACCCCGCTCACGATCGGCCATGGCCCGTTGCAACAGTCCCAGAATGTCCTCCTGCGACAAGGGTTGGAACTCGAACACCCGGCTGCGGCTGACCAGGGGGGAGACCAGCGAGAAGAAGGGATTAGCCGTGGTGGCACCAATCAGTGTCACCACACCCTCTTCGACATCAGGCAACAAGACATCCTGCTGAGTGCGGTTGAAGTGGTGCAATTCGTCAATGAACAGCACGGTCCGCCGCCCCCCGGTCTCGAGACGCCGACGGGCCTCGTCGAGGGAACTGCGGACTTCCTTTACTCCAGCCGAGGCGGCGTTCAGTTTGCAGAACTGCGACTGGGTGTGCTGGGCGATGATCTCGGCCAGTGATGTCTTGCCGGCACCAGGGGGACCATAAAAGATGACCGAGCCGAGCCGGTCGGCATGCAGCATCCGCCAGAGGAGTTTCCCCTGGCCGAGGAAATGCTGCTGTCCGACGAATTGTGCGAGGGTTCGGGGTCGCATCCGGGCGGCGAGGGGCTGTGCCTGCCGCCGGGCCTCGGCCTCTTGCTTGTCAAACAGCCCCGCCATGACGGCTATTCCGGGAGAGACCAAGGGGAGCGGCGAGATGCGAATCCGGATCGCCGCAGGGAGACAGGTGTCAACAACAACGGCCCGGGAAAACCGGGCCGTTGTCTGGAAAGACAGACATCCACCGCAATGCCGTTCGAGCCCTGTTGTATGAACCCGCGTCGCAAAGGTGGGAACCGGAAAACCGGGTTGTGTGAGCCAGTGACTACCACGGAGGGCAATCGTTGGAATGACACGCGGCCAGTTTGTGAAGCTCCCTGCGGATTGTTATAGGGTCAACAATTCCGAGCCCGTGACGAACATGGCAGACATCCGCCAGATCCAGTCGCGATCGATGTTCAAATGGTAGCCGGGAGGGAATTCCGAATCAACGTCCCGCCGGAATTCCATGTTCATTTCAGCAGTGATCTGCTATCGTGTATACCTCCAGTGGACATTTTGGTTGCTGGGTCATCAGGAGGATTGCGTGGTCCTGCGGAGCAATCACTACGACGTGGCGTTCGAGGCCTATCTGAGGTCGCGACGCACCCCTTATGTCTCAGTGGACGAAACCCGTCGGGCGTTGCTGGAGCAGGCATCGCTCAAGTCGATGGACTTCATTGTCTACTCGGCTCGCCGTCCGAACCTGCTGGTCGATGTGAAGGGGAGACGATTTCCCTCGGGTGATGCCGACACGGGGCATCGCTGGGAGAACTGGACCACCGCGGAAGACCTGCCCGCGCTTCAGACGTGGCAGACGGTCTTCGGGGCCGACTTTCGTGCCGTGCTGGTCTTCGCCTATCATGTAGTCTGCGAGAGGGCACAGTCAGAGTTTGACTCCCTGTTCTCTTTTCGGGACGCCCGGTACGCGTTTTACGGCGTCTGGGTGGACGACTACCAGGAGGCCATGCAGGTACGATCAAACAGTTGGCAGACCGTTTCGGTCCCGAGCCGGTTGTTTCGCGACCTGAGACAGCCGTTTGATCAGTTTCTCTAGTTCCGCTGCTTCGCGGCCGATTTCCACAGGCAACTCCACGTGTCGCCCGATTTCTCTCAGCTCCCCCGGCCGCAGTTGACCCGCCACACTTCCACGGCTTCGGCAATCTGGAGTCGATGGAGGGAGTTGCCGGGAAATCGTGCCCGAGCCTTATGGTCTGTTGGGAGAACGGCCTGTGTGGTGATGGCAACTGGCAGTTTCTGTACGGCAGTTGGCCAGGAGTCGGGTGGAGGGGGCGTTCGGGTGGAAACCTCGAGCCGCAACTTCACCTTCGAAGCCTTGGTGGTCGCGGTATTCCTGGGTCTGGCCCTGTTCTCGGTTTGCCGTTCCAGCCGCCGTGTCTGAGCGGCATGTGGTGATCACGGGGTTGGGATTGATCACCCCGGTCGGTTCCGATCGCGAGTCGAGTTGGCTGGGCTTGTGCGCTGGTCGTTCGGCGACCCGGCTGGTCTCCGTCCCCAACCTGCCGACTCCCGTTTGTGCCGCTCCTCTTCCCGACGGCATCGTCTCTCCCGATGACGGAGAGCCTGTCGTACCACTCGCCCTCAAAGTCTGCTGCGAAGCACTCGACCATGCCCGGCAACCCCAGACGGTCTATGATCCGACCCGGTTTGGTTGTGTGATCGGAACATCCAAAGGGGGGTGTCATGCGGCTCAGGGGGCGTGGCAACAGACCCATCGGGGAACCCGGTCTCCCGGATTCCAGATGGGCGACCCGTGGGGGTTCATGGATCCGCAGGTCGCGGCGCGCGAAGTGGCGGCCCGCTGGAATCTGCAGGGGCCTTGCCTCGCACCCGTTGCCGCCTGTGCCACTGGATTGATGGCGGTGGCACGAGGTGCCGAGTTGATCGCGTGGAATCGTTGCGATGCCATCCTTGCGGGAAGCGTTGATGCGTCGCTGGTCGCGCCCATCTTGGCCTCCTTTCGGCGGCTGGGTGTGCTGGCCCCCTCCGCCAGTGACCCTTCCCGGGCCTGTCGACCATTTCATCGCGACCGCTCCGGGTTTGTGGTTGGAGAGGGGGGGGCGGTGTTTGTGTTGGAAGAGGCCGCCCAGGCCCGGGCGCGAAGTGTCCCCATACTTGCGCAGTGGCGAGGCGCGGGTTTGGGTTCTGACGCGGGACATCTCACCCGGCTGAGCCCGGATCCCGAACCACTCGTGCATCTGCTGCGGGAGACCCTCAGCCGGGCTGAAGTCCGTCCCGAGCAGATCGGCTACATCAACTATCACGGCACCGCGACCAAGGGAAATGATCCCCTCGAATCCCAGGCGGTGGAACGGGCTTTGGGCGCTGCGGCTGGCGCGATTCCCGGATCGTCACTCAAGGGGACGATTGGTCACCTGCTGGGTGCGGCAGGCAGCGTGGAACTCGCTGCCACCGTGCTGGCCCTGCGTGATCAACAACTGCCCCCAACCCTGCACCTCGACGATCCCGATCCCGAGTGCCGCTTGGACTACACTCCCCTCCATGCGCGGCAAAATCGGGTCGACACCGCCCTGAAACTCTCACTTGGTTTCGGGGGCCATCTCGTCTGTGCGATCGTCTCGCGGTAACTGGAACGCACACTGTCGAATCCACGACTCGCACGCCCACAGCTTCTCCGGGACCAGACCCTCAACCCGGCGACAGTTTCACCGGACCTCAAACCTGTTCTACGGCACGACCCGCCTGAGAGTCTCGGCCACCGAGATGCTGGCCCCCTGCTTGGCCCGACTTTCCCGGGCCGCTTCGAGAAAGGCGTACAGCTCAAGAGTTTCGGCAGGTGTCACGGGCACAGCCCCCCCCTTGGCGAAGCGGGCAATCTCGAGCGCGATTCCTTCATATCCCATGTATTTGTCGTCCGTCGGGGCGACCCCTTTGACCGGCACTCCATGCCCATACACCCCGGCAATCGAGACCCCCTGCTCGCCAAACACGGTGGCGCTGTATTTCACCGCTCCCTGTTTGATCCCCCGGTAGGTGCCAATCCGTCCGTCACGCCACACACCGGTGATTGATTCGACCTGCGGCGTGCTGGTGCAACGGACCGTCTCGCAGCCGGGTCCCATGATCGTGTAGAGGGTTTCGAGGCTATGCACAGCATGCCAGAAGAAGTCGGAGTGATGCGGGACCATGGGGCAGCCGCCATAGACATCACACCCCAGCACCTTGCCCACTTCGGGATGATTGCGCATGCCAATAAAGCCCGGACTGAATCGATGCTGCGAACTGCTCCAGAGGGGCACCTTGGCGTCCTGGGCGATCCTGAAGATGGCGGCGACATCCTCGAGCGACGCGGCCATGGGGCGGCCGATATAGGTCCGCTTCCCGGCCCGGAGCGCCGCCTCCGCCAGTTTCCGGTGCCTCCGTCCATCGACCGGCATGACCAGCACGGTATCGCATTCCGCCAGCACCTTGTCGACCGAATCGACCAGCGGCACCTGGAAGTCCTTCATTGACTGCACCCACTTGGGAAGGTTCTCGACACTTTCCGCGATGTCGGTGCTTGGTTCGTCGGGGAATGCGGCAGTCACCTTGATCCCCGCCAGATCACCGGTCGCCTGGGGGTCATGAAACAACTGGGTGAAGGCGACGGACTGGTAGTTGTCGAGACCCAGAATGCCGATCCGCACAGGCTCTGCGGCGGAAGCGCCGGTGAAAGCCCAACCTGCCCAGACAATCAGGGCCCAAAACCATTCGCTCCAATTGTGACGGCGATCCTCACGTACTCCAAAGGCAGTACTCAATGCAGCATCTCCTGGAAACTGTTCGACCCACACACCCGCTGGAGAGTCACGGTAATCCATGCGGTCCCGGGTGACAATTCCTCAGAATTCGCAGGGGCCACGCGAACATGGGCTCAAGTGGAGCGCCCCTCAATCCCTTTCCTGGCTCCTCCGGCCCCCGAATTGTCAGACAGATTGCATCAGGCAGTTTGGGCAAGAATGACCTGCCGTAGTCGTGGTGCCGCGTGCAGCTGTTGTGACGAAACCACCAGGCTCCCTTGGTCGATCTTCCCCAGACATATCGCCGGCCCGCTCGAAGGATCGAGTGCGCGGCCTCGAAACCTCGAACGGATTCCCGAGATGCTGAACTGCAGCCACGTCAAACGCTGGGGGCTGGCCTTTGCGGTGCTGGCGTTAGCCGTCGGTGCGCGGGGTGAAGAAATCCCTTTGCCGCCGTTTGACGTGGTGCGCGGGGCCGAGTTTCCCGAGGCACCCGCTCCGGAAGAGACGGAATCCCACGTCGCTCCCGCTGTGGAAGTTGCTGTCCCGGGGGCAGGTGTGGAATCATCCATCCCCCGGACCAGCGAGATTTCGAGTGCAGTCATGCCGGAGTTGGGGCTCGCGACTCAACCGGCTGTGACAATACCGTCAGCCCCAGCATCGAAGAAAAAAAAGGGGGTCCCCGCGTTTCCCACCCCCAAGACCTTGCCCCCACTGGGGCCCTACAAGCCCCTTTTTTACAACAACGACTTTTCCTTCAAGAAGAATCCTGATCACGAACGGGTGCTGGGGGAGGAATTAAAGGACATTCCCCTGGAATTGTTTGGCACCCCCTGGACCTTCTCGACCGGGGGAGAGATTCGCTACCGGTTTCTCAAGGAAGACAATCGCCTGCGCAAGGGACCTCCGGTCGCGGCCGATTACAACCAATGGCGGTGGCGACACTACGTGGATCTCAAAGGTGAGCACTTTCGGGTCTATGGCGAGCTCCTGGATGCCCAGTCTTTTGACAGCGAAGCACCCGATCAGATTTCCGATGTGAACGAACTCGACATCCAGAATCTGTTTGTCGACTGGAAGATTTTCGAAAACGATCTGGGATTGCATACGGCTCGCATCGGCCGACAGGAATTGCTGTATGGACGCCAGCGATTGGTCTCTCCGCTGGATTGGGCCAATACCCGCCGCAATTTCCAGGGAGGCAAGTACATCCTGTCACGAGAGGATTACAACTTCGAAGCGTTTCTCGTGCATCCCGTGAACACGGCCACCGGCTTTACCTCATTGACCGACCTCAACGGGGCCCTCGACAAACCCGAACGAAATATCTGGTTCGGCGGCACCTACTACAGCTACATGGGGTGGGACAACACCGTTTTCGATCTCTACTGGATGGTGCTCGACACGACAAGCACGGTCCGTTTTCATCCCGATATGCAACGGCACACCATCGGATCACGCTGGGCACATCTCGAACCGGTGCTGGATGCTGCCGGGCAAGAGTCGCGCGTCTGGGATTTCGACTTCGAAGGGGGTGTGCAGGCGGGAGTGGAACAGGGGACCGATGTCATTTCCGGATTTTGGACCGGAATCGTGGGTCACACCTGGAAGAAGCCGCGCTGGACCCCGCGGGTTTCGGGGTTGTTCTACTACGGCTCGGGAACGGTCGACTCACTCGGCAGCAACAACACGTTCTTCGTGATGTTCCCTTTGGGCCATGCCTATTGGGCCCTTTCCGACAATCTCTCGGGCCAGAACCTGTTCGACACCGCGCTGCAATTCGATCTTAAACCGACCAAGAAAACAGCCACCACCGCCGCACTCCACTGGTTCCAGCTCGCGTCCAGCCAGGATACGGCCTACAACGTCGCCGGGGCAGCGATTGGAAAACCGGGAAATGGCACCAATCTGGGAACGGCACTCGATCTTTATGGCTATTTTGCCTACAACCCCAATTTTGACATACAGCTTGGTTACTCCTGGTTCTGGTTCGGATCCTACATCGAACGCACCGTACCCCGGGGAGATTCGACCCAGCTTTACGTCATGACATCGTTGCGTTACTGATCCCCGACCCAAGGCTGCACAGACCTGTCGAACCAACCGGCAGGAAGCGGCTCGCGGGGAGATGCGGCTGCACAGTATCATGTAAGAGTCGATTATCCCTGAGTCGGGGGGAGCTGCCCACGCCGGTGTTCTGACGGGACCCAGGTATTGATTCCCCCCTTGAGTTCCCGAACCGACTCGGCCGTGGGGGGACTGGCGAGGGGAACCGTGGTGGGGACACTGGGCTTTGAGCGGGCAATCTACACCTGATGCCGGGTTTTCGTCCGCCGCCGCAGCCAACTCCAGCGATCGGTGGGCCTAATTCCCGGCTGGCGATCGCGCAACAGCCACCAAAGCAGAGCCGCACCTCCAATCAGAGGGCCCGAAGTCCGCACGAGGCCCTCCCAATCGGCGTTCATCGCCACGCCAATCAGAACGCAACATCCCGCCCCCGCCACCAGTGTGACACAGGTGGCCAACCAGGCAACCGCTTGCCCTTTCACCGGTGTTTCGGGGGATGGCATCGCTGTGTTCCGCTCAACCAGGAGGCTGGGTTTCTTGCGACCGCATTTCACACGATTGCACTCCGATTTGCAAATTGTCGGTCCGCGGCCGAATGTTTTTTCCTGGACCGGAACCTGGCGGCTCCTCCGGGGTTTACAGATTGGGGGCCGGGTGCGGTCTGCCCCCCGAGGGGCCATGCGGTTGACCTGAATGGAGGCAGGGCGGTCGGATGGCGGACTGTCCCGATCTCGTCACGGGTTCACCCAGGACCATGGAAACACAGGGGAGATCTTGAAGACTTGGCGGATTGCGATCGTGGGTGGGGGGCCGGGCGGGCTGTTCACCGCCTGGCGGCTGCGCGAACAGGTCCGATCACCCTGCATGATCACGATTTTTGAAGCCACGCCCCGCCTCGGCGGAAAAGTTCAGACACGGCGTTTTGCGCACGCTGGTGTTCCGTATGAAGCCGGGGCTGCCGAACTTTACGACTACTCGCTCCTGGGGGAAGACCCCCTGAAAGATCTGGTGCTCGCCCTGGGATTGTCGATCAGTCCGATGGGAGGATCGGCGGTGCTTTGGGAGGGGCATCTGTTGTCGCACCTCGATGATGTCGAGTCGCACCTGGGATTGGCCGTGCGACGAGACCTCGAGGAGTTTGATCGCCGCGCCGTCGACGCTTTGGGGCCGCGGGATTTTTTCGAGGCCGATCTGTTGCAGAACCACGCGCTCCGGCACTGGCCCGGCCCCTTCACCCAGCGCCTCGACGGCGTTTCGCATCCCGCGGCCCGACGCTATCTGCAGACCCTGATCCACAGTGACCTCGCGGCCGAACCTGGACAGACCAGTATTCCCTACGGCCTGCACAACTATCTGATGAATCGTCCCGAGTACCTGAGGCTTTACTCGATCGTCGGCGGGAATGAACGGCTGATCGACGCCTTGGTCGAACGGCTTGATGCCGAGATTCGACTGTCGCATCGGGTCATGGCCATCTCGGCGAACTCCGGGGGAAGCTACACGCTGGCACTGCAGTCGGAGACCTCCACCGGGACTGCATCTCGGATGTCGGCCGATTTCGATTTCGTCATTGTCGCGCTTCCCAACCCGGTGTTGCCATCGTTGGAATTCCACGGGGAGGACGTCCGGCAGGCGATCGGGCGGCATCAGAAGCATCACGCCCATCCGGCTCACTATCTTCGAATGACGTTGCTGTTTGAACGCCCTTTTTGGCGGACGGTGCTGCGCGAGTCATTCTGCATGCTCGACCAGTTTGACGGCTGCTGCCTGTATGACGAGTCGAGCCGTAATCCGGTTGTCGAAGAAGGTGTGCTGGGCTGGCTGCTCGGCGGCGATGCGGCTCCGGAACTCGATTCCAAATCCGATGCCGAGTTGATCGAACTCGCGATGGAAACGCTCCCCGCGCAACTGAAGGACATGGCAAGGGACCAGTTCCGCGAGGGGCGGGTGCATCGCTGGCAGTCGGAAGTGAGCGCCCTTCCCGGAGGTTGGGACCAGTGGTCGCTCGACCGCCGCCATCAACCTGCCCCCCACGAGGCTCCGGGGCTGTTCCTTGTGGGGGACTACCTGTTTGACTCCACCCTCAATGGTGTGCTTGACTCGGCAGATCACGTGGCGGGCTGGATCGCGAGCCTGATCGAAGATGCCTCTCCACCGCGTAAGAGTACTCCGAAACACCTCTCCGCCCCGCTGGAACACCCACGGTGATTGCTGTGTTGACCGAATGTCCCTGGAAGAAGACCGAAGTTCAACGGCTGGTGTTCCAGCCACCGCAGCCTGGAGTCCCCCCTTGGGGCCCGGTCGCCTGCGAATTGGCAACGAACCCACCCTGTCGACTGGTATCGGTGGATTCGCTCTCCGATGCGGCCCGCACGGCGGCCGCCGAAGCCCCGCTGCTGGAAGTTTTGACCGCTGCCAATGACGGAATGTCGGAAAGTGACTCTCTGGAAGCGTTGCAGCAATGGGTCGCCCCGGGAGTGTCGGCGGCGGAAGCGGGACTCCAGTCGGTGGCGTTGCACGGCGTGCAGGTGGTCTGGGGCCTGGGTAGTCCGCATCTGGACGGAACGAGATCTCCGCGGATCGGGGTGGCCGCTCTGGCCGAGCGGCAGCCGCGCTTGGTCCCCGCGATCCTGGAGTTTGCCTGTCTCGAAATGGCCCTCCAGATTCTGGAACACAAGGTGGCTCAGGCCTGGCCTCAGCTCGAAGAGGATGGCCCCCTCGCCTTTGACTTCGATCATCGGTCCGAGCGCCGACGAAGTGTTCTGGCCGGTCGTTTCCAGAGTATGCTCGGCATGCGGGCACGGTGGTCGCAATTGCAGCCCCCCGTGCATCGCCCCCTCGTCTATCCCCCCACCTTGGCCAGCCAGGTTGGGGAACGCCTCCGTGAGCGGGCACGGCTCGCCGAACGCTGGGAGTCACTGGGGGGCCAGATCGATGTTTTTCAGAACGTCTATGAGCTTTGCGCCCAGCGGGCACACGATTGGCGACTCGCCTGGAAGGGACACACTCTGGAGGTGTTCATCATCATGTTGCTGTTGCTGCAGACCATACTGTTGATGTTCGAGTTATTCGCCGGCAGTGAGGCCTGATGCGATGCGCCGTCCATCCATCGATCTGCTGCGGACCGTCGCCATCGTCTTGATGGTGCTGGTGCACTTCGTCGAAAACCTGGCCGGACAGCAGTCCCGGGGCTGGCTCCCCACCGGGATCGCCGCCCCGATCTTCGCCTTCCTCGCCGGGTTCAGCCATTGGCTCTGGCGGCGAGGCCTGGAAGACCGGCATGTCTCGCTCGCGGAAATCTCCCGTCGCGCCGTCCGCCGTGGATTGTCGTTGATCGCCATCGGTTTCGCCTTCAATGTCCTGGTCTGGATGCCAGAGGACACCTTCAATTGGGATGTGCTGACCTTTCTGGGTTCCAGCCTGCTGATCCTGGAACTGCTGCATGATCTACCCCGCCATGTCTGGCTGGCCACGGCGGGAGCAGCCTTTTTGACCGCTCCGGTATTGCGGCAGTTGGCCCAGTACGACACCTATTGGACGGAAGGCTGGTACAGCCCCGACTGGACCCTGTCAGACACCGCCATCGGCTGGTTGGCGACCGGATATTTTCCCATCTTTCCCTGGATCGTCTTTCCCCTCGCGGGGGCCAGTACGGCCGATTGGCTCGGGGAGAGTCCAGAGAATCAAACCCCCCGGGTGAGACGCCTTGCGTGGGGAGGATTTGGACTGGCTGCGGTCGGCATCGCGGCTGCCTCGGGGACCAACCGGGTGATCGGTGAAGGCTTCGACACGCGACCGACGTCTTGGTCGATGTTCCCGCCATCGCCCGCCTATGTCACCGGCATGCTCGGGTTCACCTTACTGGTATTCGCCCTCAGCCGTCGGGCGTTTGATCCCCCAGCCCAATGGCCGCTGCCGTCTTGGATGAACCGGATTGTCGGAACCTTCAGCCAACACTCGCTGTCCCTCTACCTGCTGCACCATGTGGTCCATCTCTGGCCGCTGTGGATCTACTCGGCCTGGCAGGGAGCAGACACCACGAGTCTCTGGCAGCAGGCCACCTCGCCCGTTTGGGCCGTCGCTGGTGCGGTGGCCTTTCTTGTGTCGGCCTATGGTCTGCTGCGCTGGCTCGATCACGTCGGATGGCCGACCGCTGAGTCGATTCTGCGATGGTTCTGTGACTCCCCTCCCAGAGAGTGACGTTGTTCCCCCCCGTGCTGGAGAATTGTGACCCCCCCGTTGGATTCGGAACGCGTTGACTACCGCCCTTGAACCCACAGTGTTGCCGACTGACTGCATCACCGGTCGCGAGTCTCCTCATCTCCCGATTTCCAACGGCAGAGAGGAGGGAGCTCTTGCTTGACGAGCCAGATAAACCTCGGGCAGTCTCCGGTACCTGGAAATGAGTTCGCCACACGCTCGTGGAGGTCGTCTCTCAGATCCAGATTTTGACAGCCGATTCAACCAATGGGTGCAGTTTGGTAGAGGTCCGGGCTGCCCCCGAAGGGCAACGGAAAATTGGGTTTCCAGCAAATCCGAATTACCCGATGTCGCTCCGAAAGATGGTCATTCCGGAAGAGACAACTCTGGCACAAAGTCAGACTCATCGCCAAACACCGGCTCGTACCTTGGACGGGGTGAAACCGCGACGGGGCGCACGTGATGGGTAGGACGCATCAAGGGACGAGCGGACAATGGCAGTGCCGTCCCCGGGAACTGCCAGACTTTTCCGTTCGACTGGGCGGGCATGGGTAATTCCGGGGAACTCTTCGAGCGGAACGGCGGCGATTCGGTCCAGGGAGTGGCGAACTCGTCTCCCCGGGGCGCGATGTTGACTTCCCCAGGCGTCTCATCAAACTGACCGAACCCGGGATTGCTGCGGAGTGAACGAATGCGGTCCGGCGGAAAGACCGTTCGGTTCGCCCGGCAACGGCACCCTTGGGGCAACTGCCGGCAAAGGGAGCAGCGGCAGGCTGGTGGAGGAACCGTTGCCAGGTCACCCGCACACCCTTCCTCCCGCAATTCCAGACGCGATGTGCTGCAACGGCGGGCTCTTGAGTCCCGTCTGCGGGGCAGACAGCGGGGCAGACAGACCGGGACGCGTCGAGGAAGGCCCGCAGGCAGTGCGGCGGAACTGCTATCCTCAACGATCCCATCTTTGATCCAACGGGACGATTCCGGTTCTCCCGCTCGGAATTGCCCCGGGCGAATTGAGGTGGGAGGCAGAAACTCTTCGTCGAGGTATCCCTCTCGAACAACGTCACTCTCGGTGAACTGCGATCCTGTTTCATCGTTCCGGGTGAATTTCTCAGTCCGGAGTCTCGCGTTCCCGTTCGGCGCATCCGCAACCATGCGGGCCGCTTCATGAGACCGAGCCTGCCGGGAGACGGGCAGGGGATGGCTCCGGAGCGGTTCGGCCCCCAAGGCGTGCACCCCGGTCAGGCCAAACCAGGCACCCATCACCACAATCCAGGCCACGCAGAGGCGATACATCACGGAGGGTTTTCTGCCGATGGTCAACACGACGACCTCTCGAAAAGGATAAAACGAGACACCTGGCACTGCGGCCCGCTGGGGCTGAAACTGATCGGAGTGAACCAGCTGCGCGGCGACCCCATTCGTGGTCTCACTACTCCAGCAGACGAACACCCCAGTCGGAGGGGGCGCTTTGCCAGGCGGCCTGGCGGCCGCGGGCGTAGCGGGCGGGGGTCTGTTTGAACTGGGCCCGTGACTCGC
>JBKDUK010000152.1:0-3553 GCA_046339535.1 Planctomycetaceae bacterium
ATCGGCTGCACGGGAGCGCACCCGTTCTGGAGCGAAGACCGCCACGCGTTCATCCCGGCCCGCGACCTGCGTCCGGGCGAAACCCTCCGGACCGAATCCGGCACCCTCCGCCAGATCACCCGCATCACCCCCCGCCGGGGACCGACGGTGGCGGTCTTCAACCTCGAGGTTGACGCCGAGCACGTGTATCACGTGTCGGTGGATGGGGTGTTGGTGCATAACTCGTACTCCTCGAGCGCAGATGGGGGATTGCCTCCGTTAGGATCAACCCGACATGTTGAAATTCCTGATGCTGATAACGGTGCCTATTTCGGAATGCTTCAAAATGGAAAAGTCTATGTCGGCAAAGGTCCTCCATCACGGGCACGACAGTCGCTTCGTCGCAAGTCCCGAGAGCAAATGTCTCCCGTTGACGATATTGCCTATTATCCAGCGCAAAATGACTCAGAAGCATTTCTAAAGGAAGCAGAGTTGATTGAAGAATTGGGAGGAATTGGGGTTCCCGGGTTGCTGAACAAATTGAATTCACCAGGAAAGCAATAACACATCATGGAATCTCAAGTGCCAGACGATGCTGATAATGCGGCATTGACTCTCTTAGCTCAACAGGGGCTTGACATGGGTGCACCTTTGCAATTTGAATTCGCGATTCGGGTGGTGGACGACCATAATGGTCGGATCATCCTTGATAGGCTCAAAACATCTTCACTGGGTGATTCCCATGATCTTGTATACGACCCAGGGGAATTGGAGGAGGGAGAAGTAATGACCGAAACCAACAAGGACTTTTGGCCATCTTGGACCGTCTACGTTGGACGCAGAATGGTTCCTGCATACCAAGATCTGATTGCTTTTCAAGAACTATTGAAAGCCGCTTGTGGTGATCGGGGGACCCCCGATGGTTGGAATGTAGAGGTTTGCTGATGTCTCCCGCTCACATAGTCTGGAATGCTTTATCGGCGTAATGAAGTCGCCTTCACTTCGCCTGAAAGAGACAGGCGTGCCGAACCATCTCACGGCTCCGTGGCGATTCTTCTGATTGTTGCCTTGTGCGGTGAAATGTGGGCATACTGAGAGCGTAGATTCTGGGATTTGTGCTGTCAGCAAATCGTCCTGGACCCTTCCGGAGTCGTCGCGAGTGAGTGCATCGTTGGCAGTGACCGCTTGGCCGAAGACTTCCGCGACACGGGATGCCGTTCGCGGTGCGCCGCGAACCGGGTTTGGTGCCGGACTACGCCGGGGCATGGCCGTAGTGCTGGCGGTGGCGGCTGTGGTGTGCTGGTTGGGCAAGCCGGGGGCCAGTCCGATTGCCCCGTCGTCGGCAGCCCCGCCCACGGCTGCCCGTGTGGCCGTTGGTGCCGCGCTGATCGAGCAGTCGCCGACTGCCCGGCCGCTCGGAAGCGAGGCGGTGACCGGCTCCTCGGGTGAGGCCTACTACGCCCGGGCGATTGAGACGATTCAGACCGGCCAGCGGGTCTTGGCCCGCAATCCGGAGTTGGCCGGGGGGGAACTGCCGGATGCGCCGGTCGATCCCGCGACCTGGGTCAACATCCGGCTGCGGATGCCGAAGCCGACCGGTGACTTTCTGGAGATCACCCTGCTGCGGCTGGTCGAGTGGCTGGCTGAGCATCTGGCTCAAACGACCTCTCTTGATGGGGAGTATCCGCGGGCGCTGGTCGAGTCCCGAGGAACAGACTCCACATCGGGCAGCACCACTGTGACCTCGGTGATGCCCACAGTCTATCCCCCCGAACTTTCCCCGGGGATGATCGAGCCGATCACGGCCGACAGCTCCACGGGCTCCCCCTGGATCTTCCTGACGCTGCATGAGCTGGAAGCGGTGGGGCCGGCCGAGATTGTCGAGGTGGGTCCCTGTCCGGAGCTGGAGCCGGGTGAGGGACGATTGGTGACGGGGACGTTCGCGCATCAGTCCGGCGAAGTCTTCGACATCACGGTGGTTGGACTCACCGAGCCGATCGGCTGCACGGGAGCGCACCCGTTCTGGAGCGAAGACCGCCACGAGTTCATCCCCGCCCGCGCCCTGCGCCCGGGCGAAACCCTCCGGACCGAATCCGGCACCCTCCGCCAGATCACCCGCATCACCCCCCGCCGGGGCCCCCCGGTCCCGGTCTTCAACCTCGAGGTTGACGCCGAGCACGTGTATTACGTGTCGGTGGTTGGGGTGTTGGTGCATATTGCGTACGATCTCGAATCGCAGTCATTAGGCAAATATCGCGGTGGAGCTCACTCGGAGATGACATCGATTTCAAAAAGGGGTGACGGACTCGATTCGCACCACATGCCAGATCGATATGCGGATCCGAGCACGACCAGTTTGGATGGACCTGCAATCCAAATGGATCCCAGTGATCATCATGCCACGAGCAGCAATGGTCGACATGGTACTGCTGCTGCGAGATACAGAGCAAAGACAGCCGAAATGATTGCAAATGGCCGGTACCGCGATGCTATGGCAAGAGAGATCCGAGATGTTCGACGCGCCGCTTCCGTAGTGTCTGGTGATGTCACAAAATACAATCAGGCAATTCGCGAGATGCTCGAATATGCCAGAAGAAGCGGACAGCTTCCAGGAAAATGATGATGACGATAAAACCATATGCTTCTGTAGGCGGAGTTGCATTTGGTGGAGCGGAGTCCGAATGTATCGACAGGCTTGGCTTCCCGTTAGCAACCCATTTGAATCGTGAAGGTTTCGTGGAAATGGTGTACGCACAAATGATTGTGCGACTCGATCCGATTGAGAGAAGGGTTGTCGAGTTTACACTGTTGCCGAATTGTAAAAGTAAGATTGAAGGAATCGAAATCACTTGGGATAGAAGATTTTTGGAGAGAGCGTGTCATTTCGATGGTAAGCCAAGAGAAGTCTATGGTTTCGTTGTGCTTCCTAATCTCGGTATCGCAATCACAGGGATTCACGATGACGATGTATCACAAATGGCGATTACCGTATTCAACCGAGGAGCATTTGATGATCTTTTAGTTTTTGGCGTACCGTATCTCGTGGACTAAGTGACCGATGTCTCACAGGTTTAACCAATCATTTCTGAGGCTCGAAACGACATCGTTTCGATTATCGACCTTCGCGCTGAGAAGACGATCTGCCCAAGCGCGGGACACAACTGGCGGTGCGCGGCAAACCGTTTTTGGTTTGGGACTTGGCCGGGGCGTGGCGATTGTGCTGGCGGTGGCGGCTCTGGCGTGCTGGTTTGGAAGGACGGGGGCCAGTCCGGTTGCCCCGTCGACGGCTGCCCCGGCCATAGCTGCCCGTGTTGCCGTTGGTGCCGCGCTGGCCGAGCAGTCGCCGAATGCCCGGCCGGTTCGCAGCGAGTCGGTGACCGGTCCGTCGGGTGCGGCCTACTACGCCCGGGCGATTGAGACGATTCAGACCGGCCAGCGGGTCTTGGCCCGCAATCCGGAGTTGGCCGGGGGGGAACTGCCGGATGCAGCGGTCGATCGCGCCACGTGGGTCAATATCCGGCTGCGGATGCCGAAGCCGACCGGTGACTTTCTGGAGATCACCCTGCTGCGGCCG
>JBKDUK010000153.1:0-7652 GCA_046339535.1 Planctomycetaceae bacterium
CCTCCGGCGGTCTCATCGACCGTGTCGGTGCCGAGTCCCACATCGGCGGTGAACAGGAACCAGTCGTCTCCCGTTCCTCCGATGAGCGTGTCGTTCCCCGCCCCACCTTCTAGGGTATCGGCGGCGGTGCCGGCCACGAGCGAGTCATTTCCCGCCACACCCCAGATCCTGAGGGGAAGCTGAAAGTCGGACGCCTGCAGGGTGTCATCCACTCCCTGCAGCCGCACGCGGACACTGCTGAAGGATCCCGCGGTGGGAGTCCACTGCCAGACTCCGTTGAGTTCGAACGTGCCCCCCGACGAGATGACGGCATTGTCGGGCCCTGCCCCGCCGTGGAACTGCAGAATCCCCCCACTGGCCACATAGGCGCCTGTGAGGTGAAGCGTGTTGTTCGACTCGGACGATTCCGCAACCGCTCCCGTCCGATCGGCCAGCACGAGCAGTTGGTAGTCGGTGTCGAGCTCCGCAGTTCCCGCCCCGGGCAATGGAATCTCGCCGACTCCCGTGCCGATGTTGGCGTGGATGGTATGGATGCCGACGGAGGTGTTGGGGGCCGTCAGGGTCGCCAAGAGCGTGTCGGCAGCGTCGACCGTTCCATCGTTCGAGCGGTAAATGCCCAGTTCAAAGGGGGCGACGGCCGTTCCGAGCACCTCGTAACGAATTGACACAACACCATTCGCGGCACTCACCACCAGAATCCGGATGTCGGGATTCTGCGGCGCGTCATTATCGGTGATGGTCACGGTGGTGACCGAATTGGCCGCAAGCAGGCTGCTGTTGTCTCCGGTCGGACTGCTGATGTAGTCGGCGAGGTTGGAAGGACCGGGAGCCGAAAGGGTGGCTGAGAAGGTCTCGGACGATTCCTGCAGGGTATCATTGAGAATGGGAACCGGCAGGAATACCTCGGACTGACGGTCGAGAAAGGTGAGGGTTCCCGACGTGCTGGTGTAATCGGATCCGGCAATCGCGGTCCCATTGGCGGTCGAGTAGTTCACCGTGATCTGGCCATCCGTGCCACCCACACGCCGGACGCGCAGAGTCGCGTCACCAACGTTTTCAGCCACGGCGACGGCGGTCGTGTCAAACTCCAGCTGTCCGACGTTGCGGACCGAGAAGTAAATCTTGATCGGGTCACTTTGGCGGAACCCGGCGAGATTGGCGGTCGAGGGATTGCCATTGTCGCCGAAATAGCCCGACAGCCGCACGCTGACCTCGTAGCGGCCCACGGCCGAAAATCCGTAATTGACGTGGTTGTGGCCGCCAGCCGCCACCCATAGGGCATCGTCGGCCGAGATGCCGTCGGTGGCATCGAACCCATTGGCATTGGGATTGTTCACACCGTCGTTGTGGCTGGACATGAGGACGGTGGGACCGGTGTTGAGCCAGGCCGAGAACTTGCCGGTCCCCACGGTGCCATCCGGATTGAAATGCTCGACGTTCACGAGACTCATTTTGAGCCAACGGGCTGACCCAATGACCCGTTGCTTCGACTCGGTGGTGACGGTGTAGGAGTCAACCTGCCCCGCGGTGACTCCATACGAGGCGAGACCGAGGTACAGAAGGTCGGGGTCCTGGGCGGCTGTCAACTGGTAGAAGGTCTCGCCGGCACCGACCCCCAGAAAACTGAAACTGGCGCTGGCGGGCCGGGTGGCGGCCGCGGCGGCCCCTACATACAGCAGTGCATTGTTGGTCGACCGACTGATGCCGTCGTCGGCATCGCGGACCGACAACGACCAGGTGTTGGCCGCGAAATTGTGGCCAATACTCAGATCCACATGTTCGGTGGTCTGGAAGTAATCCAGCACCGGAGTCCCGCTCAGCAGCAGGCGCGATTCGAGCGGGGTCAGGGGCGACCATCCCAACCGGGTGGTGCGTCGCCGGCGAGCCCGGGCGGCGGGGCGGCGGACCAGGGCCTGGACCAGTTGCGACAGGGAGGGGAAGTGCATGATGGTGAGGCTCGCAGGACAGAGGTCGGCGCGCAGCATGTCCCCAGTAGGGACCCTTGGCGCCGGGAATCAGGGATAATCGGGAGTGCGGTTGGGGGCGGCGAAGTTCAGCGTGGGATCGGTCAGATCGGCCCAGGCCTTGATGGTCGACGCGGGAATGAGCTGCACGCGGCCATCCACGAAGAGATAGTTGGCGTAGCCGCCGATCCGCTGATCGGGGGGAGCTCCGGGGGGAGGGCCGCCAAACCGGGAGGGCTGAATATCGGCCACCACCCGCCGCCAGTTGCGATCGAACGGCCGACGCACCCAGTTTCGCGAATGGGTGTGATCCTCGGTCATGGCGACTCCTCGGTCATCCGAAGCGGTGAACATGAGGATGGTCTTGGTGGTCGAGCTGATGTGTCGCATCGACAACGCCTGCTGCGGCCCCTCAACACACAGATACTCATTCAGAATATAGCTGGTCCCCTTCTCGGCCATCTTCTCGTTGGCCCGGGGATCTTCCGGACAGATGCGGATCGAGTCGACGTTCTCGTAATACGGGGCCAGCTTGACGATCCACGATTGGTCGAGGTCGAGCGCCCCATGGGTCGACTGGGGGAAAAAACCGTCGTAGTTTTCGCAGTAATTGTGAATCGCCAGGCCAATCTGGCGAAGGTTGTTCGCACACTGGGTACGGCGGGCCGCCTCCCGCACCTTCATCACGGCGGGCAAGAGGAGCGACATCAGCACGCCCATGATCGCCACCACCACCAGCAGTTCGATGAGGGTCATGCCGGTTCGGGAGACTTCGGGCCGGAACTCTGTTTCCGGGGATTCTGCAGGGCGATTGGCAGTTGTGGAGCGGTCAGCAATCGGCACAGGACAACCCGGAAGCATGAAGAAGTCTGAGAGGGAGGGGACCCACGGGGCTGGAACGGCCGATGCCGCAATCACACGCCGCAGGAGATGGCCGGGGGATGCGAGGCCTCCGGCGTGGGGTCCGGAGTCATCAACACCCCCCAGCCTTCTCCGAGGGGGGCAGGCTCGGTGGCCGAAATTCAGATCACCGTCTTGCGTCGTCGCGACCGCAAGGCGACGCAGATGCCAGCCAGCGCCGCCAGCGACAACGTGCCAGGTTCGGGAACAGCCCGGAAATAGAAGGTCCCCAGTGCCGTCTGCGGGCCATCAATCAGGTGCGTGCCGGAGACCTCGAACGAGACCGCGTACAGCCCCGGCAGGCTGAAGCCGTAGTTGAAGTGGTTGTGGCTGCCGACAGGAAGCACGAACTGCCCCGGCAGCCCGGCCAGCGTCGACACGGCGACCTCGGGTCCGGCGAGCCCATCGACCCACATTGAGAATTCGGCCCCCGCCGGCCGGGTGACCGCCGTGACGGTCCAGGTCAGATCCCCCACCCATTCGGCCGGATTCAGATGCTCCGAGGAGATGCCGAGAAACGGAACCCCCACGGTGAACGACTCGGGAAGGGTCCAGAAAGAGCCCCCCGCGGCCACTCCCGTGAAGTTCAGGGAATTGTCGAGGGGAGCGACCCGGGCATGGGCCACGAGGAAGACCACCTCATCCGGCTCAAACTCCTGATCGGCTGGCAGCGTCGCACCATCCACCACCGATCCACCATGGACGTGAGCCTCCATCTCGAACGGGGAGAACGCGACCCCAATGTCGGCATGTCCGTCGGTCATCACCGACTGGGTGGCCGCGAGGACGCTGGTCCCGGACCCGCCCCAGACGCCGAGCGACAGGGCGAAACAGGCCAGGGACCACAACGGCCAGCCGACCGAACAGAAGCGTTGGTTGCAAATCATCGAGGAACATCTCCGAAACAGAAGGGAGCGTCCGGAACGGCAGCCCGATTCCGGACGTCGTCAAAGATCTTATGCATACGATATGCATAAGGGCAAGTCGTACAAAAATTCTTTGGTTACATTCATAGACCCCGCCAATCCCCGGGAAAGTTTTTTCTGGGGATCTGGGGCCATGCACAGCCCGGGACCGACACGCGGCCTGTGTTCTCCGGATTCCGTGAGCCGTCGCCGCCGCGGCGGATTGCAACCATCCCGCCGGGAGGAACCGTCGTCGCTTCCTTCCGTCGCGGCCGGCTCGCCATCGGTCCAGGGGGCGAATTCATCGGCCCAGGTGCACCATGCGTCGGGTCCCGCCGCCAATTCGGCATCGGTCAGCAGGCAGTGTTCCAGGGCCTCTCGAACTGCGGATTCGGTGAGGTGCTGGCCGATGACGACCAGTTCGATCCGGCGATCTCCCCAGGGCTCTTCCCAGACCGACTCGACGTCCTCGCGGAATTGCGGATCGTCGGGCCATTCCGCCCGGTCGCTGGCCGCCGCCCAGAGTCCAGCCGGATGCAGCTGGAAGACCCCGCCCGCCTGCGACCATTCGGCCGCGTGATCGGGACGGGTCGCCAGCCAGATCACTCCCTTCGACCGGACCACCTGGTTGAACAGGTCACCCTCAAGCAGGTCGCGCAGCCGTTGCGTATGAAACGGCCGTCGGGCCTCGAAGACAAAGCTGCCAAACCCGTATTCGGCCGTCTCCGAAACCTCGGCCCCCCGGGGTACAGCGAGCCAGTTGTCGCGCGTGGCGGCCCAGTCTTCGGTAAACCGGCGGGTGTGCACCAGCTCTTCCAGCGGAATTTCGCCGCGCACCGCCGTCACGATCCGGGCCAGCGGATTGAGCTGCCGCAGCAGCGCCATCAGCTCGTGCACCCGCTCGGAAGTCACCAGATCGGTCTTACTGATCACCAGCACATTGGCGAATTCCACTTGCTCGACCAGGAGCTGCACCAGGTCCCGGTCGTCTGCATCCGAGAGGGCCACCCCCCGCTGGACAAGATCGTCGAGCGAGGCGAAGTCGTCGGGAAAGTTGACGGCGTCAACCACCGTCACCAGCGTGTCAAGCCGGGCCAGATCCGACAGCCGCCGCCCCCCGTCATCTTCAAACGTGAAGGTCTCGGCCACCGGCAGAGGCTCGGAAATGCCGGTCGATTCAATCAGCAGATAATCGAAGGCCCCCGCCTCGGCCAGCCGACGCACCTCGCGCAGCAGATCCTCGCGGAGGGTGCAGCAGATGCAGCCGTTGCTGAACTCCACCAGCTCCTCTTCCACCCGGTGCAGGGCGGCCCCTCCCTGCCGGACCAGCCGGGCATCGACGTTGACCTCACTCATGTCGTTCACAATCACTGCCACCCGCAGACCGTCCCGGTTGGACAGAATGCGGTTGAGCAGCGTGGTTTTCCCAGCACCGAGGAAGCCAGACAAGACGGTGACGGGGAGCAAATCCTGGCGGGAAGGCATGGGGGCAGACCTGTCAGTCAAGGGGAAGATACAACAGCATGCAAAGAGTAACAGTCATTTTATGTATTTGCAACTTATGTGTATTAATTTTCGGACTGCTCCGCAGCCCTGGCGGAGTCTCGGTGTTGCCCCCGGGGGACACGAATGGCACGAAACTCACCTCCCCCCTCTGGTTGCCGATCTGCAGCAGTGCTTGTCGGTTGGGCAGTCGAGTGACCGCGGCCGCACTCCCTTGGGAGTCTGGCAATCGTTCCGTGTGAATCGTCCCCGGTGCCTGGAACGGCAAGACGAGGCCAACAGAGTCCCTCACTTCCCCTGGATCGGAACTGGATTGTCGGTACCCGGCCGTGCCCGTCTGGATCATCACCATGATTCCCGGATTCCGTTCAACCCCAGCTGCCGAATTGTCGAGGTTCCCTCCGTTGACACGCACCGGAACAACTCCCCCGGCGGATCGACCTCGTCAACAACCGACAACGAGCGTCTCCCTCCCCCTCGGCTTGATTTCTCTGGGAAACCTTCCGGGAGACCGCCGTGTCCCGGCGAGGATTCCCCGTTCGGAACGCCCGCCAACCTGCCATTGGCATCCCCCGCCGGGCAACGTACGATCCCCAAAGTTCGCCCATTTCCCCGTGGAACCCGCAGGCTTGCCGATGTCTGACCGACCGACTTCCACTGGCTGTGCCGAGTTTGCCCGGACCCTGCGGCTGTCGCGGCGGTCGTTGATTCAGGCGGGGCTGATGGGCTCGGCGGGGCTCTCGCTGGGGAATGTGCTGCGGGCCGAGGGGCTGGCGGCAGCTGAGGGGGCGCCCCGCAAGAACAACGTGATCCTGCTCTGGATGCGCGGGGGGCCGAGCCATATCGACATGTGGGACCCCAAGCACGAGGCGCCCGTCGAGTATCGGGGGGAATTCGGCACCATCGACACCACCGTCCCCGGCATCCAACTGACCGACATGCTCCCCCGCTGCGCCCAGATCATGCGGGATTGGTCGATCATCCGCAGCCTGTACCACCAGGATGCCGGTCACTCGACCGGGGACCAGATCTGCTTCACCGGCTACCCCTCGGGTCCCAACGGCGACGAAAACATTCACCCCAGTTGCTGCGCCATCGCGGCGGAGCAGTTGGGAGGACAGGATCGCGAACTCCCCGCGTCGGTGATGATTCCCCGGCTGGTCCCCGGAACCGGCTCGGCTTACCTGGGGGTCGCGCACAAGCCGTTCGAGACCCTGGCCGACCCCGCCGCCAAGGGGCCCTTTCAGGTTCCCAACTTTTCGCTCACCGAAGGGCTGACGGCCGACCGGCTGACGACCCGCCGCGATTTGCTGGAGGGGTTCGACAAGCTGCGCCGCCAGGTCGACGTGCGGGGGCAGGTGCAGGCGGTCGACCGGTTCCAGGAGCAGGCGTGGGGCATTCTGACCAGCCCCCGGGCGCGCGAGGCGTTTGATCTCGATGCCGAGCCGGCCGAGGTGCGGGAACGGTATGGCTTCCTCCCCGCGTTTGATCCCGGGGCGGCGAATCGCTGCGGAGCCCCGGCGGGGAGCCAACGGATCCTGCTGGCCCGACGGCTGATCGAGGCGGGGGTCCGCCTGGTCACAGTCGACCTGCGCTGGTGGGATACCCACGTGCTGGGGTTCGATTCACTCCGCCGGGGATTCCTTCCGCGGTTCGACCAGGCGTACTCGGCCCTGATCAGCGATCTGAAAGAACGGGGATTGCTCGAGACGACACTGGTGGTGGCGTGGGGCGAATTTGGCCGGACCCCGCGGGTCAACAACGACGCCGGCCGCGATCACTACCCGAACGTCTTCAGCGCGGCTCTCGCCGGGGGGCCGATCCCGGGCGGGCGGGTGCTGGGGGCGAGCGACGCCAAAGGGGCGTTTCCCCTGTCGCAGCCGAAGACGCCGCAGGATGTGCTGGCGACGATGTACCGGCACCTGGGAGTCGACGCGACCCGGCAGTATGTGAACGCCGCAGGCCGGCCGATTGGCGTGTTGCCGTCGGGGAGCCCGCTGGTCGAATGGTGATGGCGGTTCTGACCGTTGAAGGAACAATGTCGACCGGAGCGAGCGGCTGCAATTGAATCGAAAGGGAGTCGTTCCAGGGGACAGCCCAACGTTCGAAAAACCCGCTGGACCCGCATCCAAGAACCACTGTGGCCAGCGACCAAATCACGGATCGCGGGGGGGCGGACCTCTGTGTCCGCTCCGCTGAGCTTGGATCGACAGAGAACCGTTCGAAGGGGCAGTCGAAACGCATGGATCGTAGAACCCGCTGGGCCCGCATCCAAGAACCACCGTGGCCAGGAACCAGATCACGGGTCGCGGGGGGGCGGACCTCTGTGTCCGCACCGCTGAGCTTGGATCGACAGAGAACCGTTCGAAGGGGCAGTCGA
>JBKDUK010000154.1:0-2058 GCA_046339535.1 Planctomycetaceae bacterium
GACCCCCAACGTCGTCCCGGCGGGGGCGATGGTGTTTCAACCCTCCGACGAGCGGCGGCGCAGCGGGTCGCACTACACCCCGCGCTCCCTCACCGAGCCGATCGTGCGCACCACGCTGCGGCCGGTGCTCGAGCAGTTGGGCCCGCAGCCCACTCCCCAGCAGATTCTGGGGCTGAAGGTGTGCGACCCGGCGATGGGCTCGGGGGCCTTCCTGGTGGAGGTCTGCCGGCAGTTGGGGGATCAGTTGGTGCAGGCCTGGCGGGTGCACCGCTGCCTGCCGGCGTTGCCCCCCGATGAAGACGAGCTGCTGCACGCCCGCCGGCTGGTGGCGCAGCGTTGCCTGTACGGGGTCGACAAGAACCCGATGGCGGTCGATCTGTCGAAGCTGTCGCTCTGGCTGGCGACGTTGGCCAAAGACCATCCGTTTACGTTTCTCGATCACTCGCTGCGGTGCGGCGATTCGCTGGTGGGGCTCACGCGGCAGCAGATCGCCGCGTTCCACTGGCAGCCGACCGAGTACACGCACGTGCTCGAGCAGGAACTGACGCGGCAGATCGAGCGGGCGACCGAGGCCCGTCGGAAGATCATCGCCGCCCCGGAAGAAACCCCCTACACCGACCAGCAACAGGCGATGGGGGTGGCCGAAGAGGCGCTCGACCGAGTGCGGCGGATTGGCGACCTGGCGATCGCCGCCTTCTTCGCGGCCGACAAGCCCAAAGAGCGCGAGCAGCGGCGCAAAGAGTTCCTCGAGCTGGTGGTGCGGGTCCGAGGCTCACAGGGACGGGCCGAAGATCTCACCACCTGGATGCGGCACCTGGACACTCTCCACACCGGCCCCCACCCGATCCAGCCCTTTCATTGGGAGGTGGAGTTTCCCGAGGTGTTCACGGTCGATGCCAAGGGGAAGCCGAATGGCGGGTTTGATGCGATCGTGGGGAATCCGCCGTTTTCCGGAAAAAACACCCTCATCAATTCGAATCGCGAAGGCATTATAGAATGGTTCAAAAGCATTCATGAGGATTCGCACGGCAACGCCGACTTGGTAGCTCACTTTTTCCGTCGTGCGTTCAACCTAATTCGTACAAAGGGCTGCTTCGGCCTGATCGCGACAAACACAATAGGACAAGGTGACACACGCTCAACTGGTCTCAGGTGGATCTGCACACACAATGGAAAGATCTACTTCGCGCTCAAGCGGCTCAAGTGGCCTGGCCAAGCTGCGGTCGTAGTGAGCGTTGTGAATGTGTGTCGTGGTGAGACGCCCGGCCCCTCATTCCTAGACGGTTCTGCTGTCCCAGTTATCACAGCATTCTTGTTTCACACTGGAAAAAATGACGATTCAGCAAAGCTCATGACTAACACGGGCAAGAGCTTTCAAGGATGTATTTTACTCGGCATGGGCTTCACATTCGATAACGCAGATCGAACCGGCAAAGCAAACTCATTGTCCCTCAGAGATGAACTAATCACTAACAACCCACAAAATGCCGATCGTATCTTCGCCTACATGGGAGGCGAGGAACTCAACGAAAGCCCAACACACACACCGAGCCGCTACGTCATTAATTTTGCTGACTGGCCACTGTGTCGCGGCGATTTAGGCGAATCCTGGGCCGCAGCTGATGACGACACAAGAAGTCGTTGGTTGCGTTCCGGTGTTGCACCTCTAGACTACCCGGATCCAGTCGCCAGTGACTTTCCAGACCTACTTGAAATCATTACCAGGAGAGTTCGACTAGAGCGTCAGACTCAGAAGGATGACTATGGACGGCGACGGTGGTGGCATTTTTTGCGACCACGCCCTGATCTCTACACTGCGATTAATGGACTAAAACGAGTGTTGGTTGTTGCACAGACCAGCAAAACTCGAGCATTCACATTTCTCCCTAACGGAATGGTCTACGACCAGAAGCTCATCATTTTCGCATTTTCCGGATATTTACCTTTTGGACTGCTCCAATCGCGGATTCATGCGGAATGGTCTTTTTTCTCTGGATCGACAATGAAGGACGATGCCGTTTATACGCCAACTGATTGCTTTGAAACATTTCCGTTTCC
>JBKDUK010000155.1:0-3132 GCA_046339535.1 Planctomycetaceae bacterium
AAAACCACATCAACAACATCCCCAAAACCAACCAATCGTCATCTAAGTATTTTAAAAACATGAGATCGTCGTAGGTCTGCACCGCCTTGCGCGGATCAAACCCGAGCGACTTGGCCCGCTCGAGCCAAAAGGGGCAGCCCGTCGCGGGATTGAAATGCCACTCGATGATTTCACGGACATGGGCGTCCAGTTTGTCTTGGGCCGCTTTCAGGGCCGCGTCGGTGGCAGGGGCGTTGGGGTTGCTCACGTGACAGATCTCTCGGGAGACGAGAAACAGGAGGGAGAAAACTTGGGCCGGTCTGGCGGTGGAATCATAGATTCTGAGAGGGGGTTTGCAACACGCAGCACGCTGCCGCCATGACCCACATCCCGGTATCATTTTCGGGAAAACCCCTCACCTCCACCCAGACGCCCACCGCACCGTGATGCCCGCCTCTCCTGCTCCACTGAACCGCCGGAACCTGCTGACTGCCAGCCTGGCCGCCGCATTGCTTCCACAAACCCAGCCAGCCCCAGCCCAAAACGAAGCGGGCCAGAAATCCCAGCCTCAGTCAGCCCGGACAGCCACCGGTCAAAACCGTCCTCCCGCCTCTGAGGACGAACTGCGCACCTGGCTGGAAAACATGGTGTGGTATCACCGGTACACGTTTGCCGAAATCAGCGAGGTGACCGGACTCGACCCGGAGGCAATCACCCAGTCTCTGGTGAAGTTCGAAATCACCCCCGACAACGCCCCACCGCGGGGTGCCGAGGCCCCCCTTCTGGTGCTTCCCTATCCGGGAGGCCGGCACCCGCGCATCGGGTTTCTCGATGGGGCGATCGAACCACAGCGCGAGACGAAGATCAGCATCTTCACCCCCTGGGATCCCGCCAGTTACGTGGTGGCCGACATTCCCGAAGCGCTCTGGTCGAACCTCGGCCTCACCTATCTGGCCCACACCCACATCCCCACCGTCTGGGACAAGCAGGAGATCACGCTCGAACGACTGGAATGGCGGCGCACCGCCGAGGGGGCGCTGGAGTGCGAACGGAAACTTCCCAACGGCATTGCGTTCCGCACCCGGGTCGTCGCAGGACGCGATGCCGTGCGGATGTCGCTGCGACTGGTCAATGGCAGCCCCCAGCCGCTCAGTGATCTGCGGGTCCAGAATTGCGTGATGCTGCGGGGAGCCGCGGGCTTCGACCAGCAGACCAACGACAACAAGGTGCTGCAGTCCCCGTACGTGGCGGTGCGTTCCGAACAGGGCAACCGCTGGATCATCACCGCGTGGGATCCCTGCCAGCGGGCCTGGGCCAACCCCCCCTGCCCCTGCCTGCATTCGGATCCGCAGTTTCCCGATTGCGGCCCCGGCGAGGTCCGCCACCTGCGCGGCTGGCTGTCGTTCTACGAAGGGACCGAAATTGAACGTGAGTTCGCCCGGATCGAACAGACCGGCTGGCGGACCACTTCCGAATGGGTGGCCCAGATTCCGGCGAACTGAGCGCGACCACGGCTCAAGTGGATGCGGCCCGGGGCATGACCGGCAGGGCAGGTGTCAGCACCGCCCAACGCGAACTCGTCGCAGCAGCCGGGCTGAAGCCCGGAGCGTGAAAACAAAACCGGCCCCGGCAGACAACTGCCGGGGCCGGGAAATCTTACGCTGTGGAAGGATTTGGTCTGGAACGATCTGGCCGACCCCAGTCATTCGCAGGCGAACAACCAGACACACCAAACCGTTCTGGAAGGCTTACCTGGGCGGAACAGATCCCCCTCCGGGAATCCCCCCTCCGGGGTTCCCTCCACCCGGGATGCCACCTCCACCCGGGATTCCGCCACCGCCGGGAGCCCCGCCCCCCGGAATCCCACCTGGCGGCACATTCCCAATGCCGCCTCCCGAACCACCTCCCGGGATCCCGGGAATCTGGCCACCACCGGGATTGGCGGTCCCGGGAGGGGGCTTCAAGACCACCCCACCACCTCCCGAACCGCCTCCTGGAACTCCACCACCGGGCAGGCCACCAATCCCGCCTCCCGGAATGCCTCCTCCCGGAATGCCTCCTCCCGGAATGCCTCCTCCGGGGATTCCACCGCCGGGAATTCCACCACCGGGCAGCGAGGGGCCCCCGGGCATGCCGGAACCCGGGGGCGCTCCGGGAATCATCCCGCCAAATCCAGGACCACCCGCCACTCCACCACCCGGAATTCCACCGCCCGGAATTCCACCGCCCGGGATTCCTCCACCGGGCAGGCCGCCGACACCACCACCGGGAATTCCACCACCGGGGATGCCGCCCGGAGGCAGCGTCCCACCGCCAGGGAACCCCCCCCCAATTCCTCCGGGGGGCGCTCCAGGAATGTTACCCCCGGGAGGCAGGAAGCCACCTCCCCCGGTCAACCCAGGGGGCAGATTTCCCGTACCGCCACCGGGCATGCCTGTTCCACCGCCGGGCGCCCCGGGAATTCCCCCAGGAGGCATCCCGCCACCGGGGGGCATTCCAATTCCCCCACCCGGGGGCAAACCACCGCCGGGGGGCAATCCTCCGCCGGGGGGCAATCCTCCACCGGGGGGCAATCCTCCACCGGGCGGCAATCCTCCACCGGGCGGCAGTCCCCCACCCGGAGGCAGTCCCCCACCGGGAGGCAGTCCCCCACCGGGAGGTAGTCCCCCACCGGGAGGTAGCCCACCACCGGGAGGTAGCCCACCACCTGGGGGCAGTCCAATTCCTCCACCCGGGGGCAATCCTCCACCAGGTGGCATGCCTATTCCACCACCGGGAGGCATTCCCCCCCCCGGCATGCCGATCCCACCCCCAGGCGCGCCCGGAATTCCTCCGGGAGGCATCCCGCCGCCCGGCATGCCAATCCCTCCACCGGGGGGCATTCCGCCACCCCCGCCTGGCAAGCCCCCGCCGGGTGCCCCCGGAATCCCCCCGGGGGGCCCCATCGAACCTCCTCCAGGCATCCCTCCAGTCATTCCCGGGCCAGCCATTCCCGGGCCGCCCCCCGGACCACCAGCAATGCCCCCGGTCCCTGAGCCTCCTCCAATCGATCCTCCCCCTCCTCCAATCGCGCCACCACCGCCCCCGCGCGACCCACCCCCCCCACCGCCCCCAGGAAGCGCAGAGGAGTCTCCCAGGCAACCAACACCGACA
>JBKDUK010000156.1:0-11039 GCA_046339535.1 Planctomycetaceae bacterium
CACCCGCGGCCTCGAAAACTGGACCACCGTCAACGAAGAGCTCTACAACAACATCCGCCTCTTCGACACCACCGTCCCCCTCGCCCGCGGCCGGCAAGACACCGGAGCCAAGGTCGATGACTTCGTCGTCGCCTGGGCCAACACCTTCGGCAAGGGACGCGTCTTCAGCACCACCCTCGGCCACAACACCGAGACCGTCGGCGATCCCCGCTACCTCGATCTCGTCGTCCGCGGCCTGCTCTGGGCCACCGACAAGCAAACCCCCGCGTACCAGAAACCGTTCGCCACTCCCAAAAAGGAAAAAGTTCCGGTCAATCTCGCCCGGGGCAAGAAAGCCTCCGCCACCGCCTCGCAGGATGGCCATCCCCCGGAACATGCCGTCGATGGCAACCCCGACACCCGCTGGTGCTCTCCCAATGGCAGCGCCGGCCAGACGTGGACCGTCGACCTGGGCGAGCCGCAGCCCGTCACCGGCTGCAAGATTCTCTGGGAAATGGATGAAACCAACTACCGCTACCGCATCGAAGGCTCGGCCGACGGTCAGGACTGGAAACTGCTCTCCGACCAGACCAAAACCGACCTCCGCGACCAGGCGCAGACCCTCACCTTCCAGGCCCCCGGCACCCGCTATGTCCGCATCACCATCACCGGGCTGATCGATGGCCGCTGGGGCAGCTTCTTCGAATTCGAGGTCCATGGCACCCAATTCGAAGAACGGGTGGTGACAGCCGACGAGTCGTACCGCCCCCGCGCCGTCCGGGGCACCGGCCTGCTGCAGGGAATCAAAGCCCCCGCCGGGTTCAATGTCTCCCTCTTCGCCGCTCCGCCCCAGGTCACCTACCCCGTCTGCCTCACCTCCGATCCCCAGGGAACCGTCTACGTCGGTATCGACACGAACGGCTCGCTCGACAAGCAGCCCGGCCGGGGACGCATCGTCCGCTGCCGCGATACCAACGGCGATGGTCAGGCCGACGAGTTCGTCACCTTCGCCACTGTCGACAGCCCCCGCGGTCTGCTCGCCGCGCGCAGTGCCGACGGGAAGGGAACCGACCTCTATGTGCTGCACCCGCCCCACCTGTCGGTCTTCCACGACCGCGATGGAAATGGCGAGAGTGAATCGTCCGACATCCTCGTGAAGAACATCGGCTTCGATCTGAATTTCCGCGGGGCCGACCACACCACCAACGGCATCCAGTGGGGGATCGACGGCTGGATCTATGTCGCGGTGGGTGACTACGGCTTCCTCGAAGCGACCGGTTCCGACGGACGCAAGCTGCCGTATCGTGGCGGCGGCATCGTGCGCGTCCGGCCCGATGGCAGCGAGCTCGAAGTGGTGTCGCGCGGCCAGCGCAACATCTACGACGTCGCCGTCAGCCCGACCCTCGACCTGTTCACCCGCGACAACACCAATGACGGCGGCGGCTGGAACGTGCGCCTCAGCCACGTCCCCCACGGGGCCCACATGGGCTACCCCTCGCTGTTCCTCAACTTCGGGGAAGAGATCGTGCAGCCCCTGGCCGACTACGGCGGAGGCTCTCCCTGCGGCTCGCTCTTTGTCGACGAACCGACGCTGCCGGGAGAACTGGGCCAGGCCCTCTACACCTGCGACTGGGGCCGCAGCATTGTCTACCGGCACACCCTCACCCAGCGTGGTGCCGGGTTTGTCGCCGGGCAGGAACCGTTCCTCGAACTCCCCCGTCCCACCGACATGGACATCGACGCCCGGGGGAACATCTTCGTCGCGAGCTGGAAAGATGGGGGCTTCAACTTCGGCAATCCCAACGTCGGGTATGTGCTGCAGGTGAAGCCGCCCGAGTCGGCCCAGATCGACCTGCGGATCCCCGCCAACTGGACCGAAGCGAACGCCGCGGCTCTCGTACGGGCGTTGGGGTCACCCAGCCACACCGTCCGGCTCGAAGCGCAGCGGGAAATCCTCCGGCGTGGCCAACCGGCCGAGTTTGTGGCCGGGCTGCAGCAGCTCGCGACCTCGTCCGAGCCGCTGGCGGTGCGCATCGCCGCGCTGTTCACCCTCAAGCAATTGCAGAAGTCGGGGGCCGATGCGTTCCTCATCGCCCAGACCGCCACCCCCGCCCTGCGCGAATACGCCCTGAGGGCCCTCGCTGACCGCGAGACCGAACTGGCCGAAACCTCGGCCGAGCCGTTTGTGAAGGGACTGCGCGATGGCAGCCCGCGCGTCCGGCTGCAGGCGGCCCGCGGCCTCGGCCGGTTCGCCCTGCAGGCCGGCCCCCGCGCCCGCAATCTCGTCCCGCAACTTATTCCGCTGGTCGCCGATGACGACCCGCTCATCAGCCACCTGGCCATCGACGCGCTCGTGAAACTGCAGGCGGGAGACGCCTTGCTGGCCACCCTCCCCACCGCGCCGTTTGCCCAGCGTGCGGGCATTGCCCGCGCTCTGCAGGCCCTGCACGACCCGGCGGTTATCCGCGGGCTGACCAGCCTCTTGCCCCGGGTGAGCGTGAAGCCCGGTGATGAGACGAGTGCCGGGAAGGAGACACGCGAAACCCGGCAGCTCGTGCTGCGGACCCTCGCCCGGCTCGCCCGCGACGAAGGTCCCTACACCGGAGACTGGTGGGGTACCCGCCCCGACACGAGTGGCCCCTATTACAAGCCGGTCACCTGGAGCGAATCGGCCGGTATCGAGACCACCCTCGCGCAAGAGCTGACCCAGGGAGACACCGCCATCGTCCAATGGCTGCTGCCGCAGTTGAAGAAGCACAAGCTCGAACTCCCCGGCATGCAGGAACGGATCGTGCAATTGGCCCAGGCCGACGCGGCGTTCTTCCCCACCGCCATTGGCCTCATCGCCCCCGGTGCGGCTGATCTCGCTCCCGAGGCACTGCAGCTGCTGGAAGTGGCGGCGACCCGTCCCACGGGCGACGCGGCTCTGCGGGTCAACGCGCTGCGGGCCCTGCAGCGGCGGGTCACCCAGCCGGGCGTGCTCGACGCCGCCTTGCGGGCGCTGGCCGAGATTGGTCCGCAAGAAAGCTCGGCCGAACTGCGCACCGTCTGGGATGAATTCGTCCGCGAGCCGGCCCTCGCGAAACTGGTCCCCCCGCTCACCACGGCTCTCACCCAGGGAGAAAGCCCCGTCCGCGAGCTGGTGGGTGCCGCGCTGGCGTTTGTGGCCGAGGCTCCCCAGGCCCCGGCCGAAGCCCGAGCCCAGGCGCTCAAGTTGATCGATCAGGCTTGGACCGATCCCGCGCAGGCCACCAGCCTGCTGCGGGGCATTGGCCGGGCCCGGCTCGAAGCCCAGATCTTCCAGATTCTGCAGCAGCGCAAGAGCGAGGTGGCCGAAGTCCGCGAAGCGGCCCAGTACGCCATCAGCCGCCTGGAACTCGACCAGGAACCCGCCGTCGATCCCAACAAGCCGCTGATCAGCACGCTTCCCTTCGAACAGGTGGTGCAGCAGGTGGCCGAGGTGAAGGGAGACGCCAAATACGGCCAACGGCTCTTCACCCGCCAGGGTTGCGTCGCCTGCCACGCGGTGTCGCAGAATGAACCGGTCAAGGGCCCGCTGCTGCTCGACATTTCCCAGCGCTACAAGCGTCCTGAGTTGGTCGAATCGATCGTCAAGCCGAGCGCCAAGATCGCCCAGGGTTTTGAAGGGCAGTTCTTCGTCACCGGCAGCGGCAAGATCTTCGACGGGTTTGTCGTCCGCGAATCGGGCGATGAAATCGAACTCCGCAACATCACCGGCGTCGCCACCGTGCTCCGCAAGGAAGACATCGAAGAACGGGGCAAGCGCGACATCTCCATCATGCCCCAGGGGCTGGTCGACAAGCTGAATGTCGAACAGCTCGCCGCGCTGCTGGCCTATCTGGAATCGCTGAAGAAATAGGCGATTCCCCGGCCCCTTTGATCCCGCACGGTCCGGTGCCAAGCCGGACCGTGCGGGGGAGAACTCGTGGCAGGGATCAGGCGGCGCAAGTCATCGTCACGGTGACTGCATCGCGACCCAGACAGCGCCAACGCAGATCTTGCGATCGCCACTGATCGGCCTGACTCTGGCGCGAGACCACGAGCAAGCATGGACGGTCTCGGTTGGCGCGGGGTCGTCAAAACTCTTCGGCGCAATGTCTGGGGGCTCCCCAAAATCATTCCCATGCCTTTCAGGGCATGGAGCGCGATGGCTCATCGAATCACGGAAATGATCGATCCCGTGATTCCGCCGCGATGCCGTGGCGGTCGCACCAGCAACCACTTCACACATCGAAAAACTTCCCCGTAGGGGATACTTCCCTCAGCCTGGGGTTCTCGCGCACGCGACTACCCCAGGTCGCGATCCCCACCACGATTTCTATCCTGTCAGGATTGCTTTCCACGCCCGGTCTGATGACTGCCGATCGATCATTGCGCGAGCCCACGACGAAAGGAACCACTTTCAGGGTTCAGGGCCTGATGGTAATCGCATTCCCCGGGTAGCCGCCGAGGCGGCAACCCGGGGCTGAGAGAAGTAACCTCTGCGAGGTAGGCGGTTGGTCGACGAGAGGTTTGTACCGAAGCACAAGGGTGATTGTTCCAGCGGTCCGCGCCCGATCACCCTGGTAACCACGTCGGTTTACGACGCTCCCCAGAATAACGCACATCGGTTGCAGAACATTGATCTCAATGATTCAGCGGATCACGGAAACGATCGCTCCAGTGATTCTGTCGTGGGTCCCGCCCCGCCACCCAACTCGCTCAGCTCCAAAGGCCCGTCACCGGGCTGCCGCCGTCGACGATGTGCGTCGGGCGGTTCTCGGCATTCAGCACCCGCAGCTCGGGATCGATGCCGAGGGCGTAATAGACGGTGGCCGCGAGGTCTTCGGGCGAGACCGGCTTCTCGATCGGGTACGCGGCGTCTTTGTCTGACTTGCCGTAGACCTTGCCTCCGGGCACACCTCCCCCGGCAATCACCGCGGGGAACAGGGTGCTCCAGTGGTCGCGGCCCCAGTTGCCGTTGGCCTTGGGGGTGCGTCCCATTTCCCCCAGGGCGACCACCAGCGTCTCGGCCAACAAGCCCCGTTCTTCCAGATCGACCAGTAATGACGAAAAGCCCTGGTCGAATGTGGGGAGCAGGTGGTTCTTGACGTCGTTGCTGTGCACGTGCGAGTCCCAGCTGTAGCCGTCGACGCAGTCGTAGTGCACGGTCACAAACCGCACGCCGGTTTCGACCAATCGGCGGGCCATGAGGCAGGCTTGGCCAAACAGATGCCGGCCGTAGCGGTCGCGGAGGGCCGGGGTTTCACGGGTGATGTCGAGCGCCTCGCGCGTGCGGGGAGAGGTGACCAACCCCAGCGCCCGCTGTTGGAAGGCTCCGTACCCCGCCTGCACGGCCGCCTGTTCGCGGGCCTGCCGTTGGTCGTCGAACTGCTCGAGCAGCGACCGCCGACGGTTGAGCCGGTCGAGCGTCATGTCTTGCCCGGCGACCATCCCCTCGATCTGGAAGGTCAGTTCCTCGTCGGTGCAGTCGCGCCAGTAGGGGTTGTCGGTCAGCGAGCGTTTGTCGATCTTGGTGGTGACGGGGTTGTACCGCTGACCGAGCCAGCCGGCGTGTTCGCCCGGCCGGGGGTACTGGCCCGCCTCCTGCAGCCGTCCCAGCGAGTTGGGCAGCACCATGTACGCCGGCAGCGGGCGTTCGAGCCCCGCCTGCTGCTGGGCCGTGTATTCCACGATGGACCCCATCGAGGGCCAGTCTTTGGGCGTCGGCTTGAACCCCCCGCCGATGGGAACGTGCCACCGATGCCCGGTCTGCAGGTAGTGCCCGCCGCCGGAGTGGTCGTTGAACGAGTGCGTCATCGTGCGGACGACGCAGTACTTGTCCGAGACCTGGGCGAGCCGGGGGAGGTGTTCGCCAATCAGCAGGTCGGGGGTCCGGCAGGCGATCGGCTTGTACGGGCCGCGGATGGCGTCGGGGGCCCCCGGTTTCATGTCGAACGTTTCGAGCTGGCTCGGTCCGCCGAAGAGCAGCACGAAGATGACGTGCTTGGCCCGGGCGACGAGGTCCGACGAGAGCTGTTCGGCGGCGACCACGGTGGGCAGGTTCACCCCCAGCAGTCCCGCTCCCCCCGCCTGCAGCAGTCGCCGGCGTGAGACCCCTTCGCAGGTCCGCTGGGTCGATCCAAGGATGGTCAGCATGGTGGGGGCCTTCTGGCGCGGGGCCGGGGAGGGAAACGCCGGGACCGACGGCACCAGGCCTCCGCCCGCCGCCACCCACCCCAGCCCATTCATTATGACTCTCCCCCCAAGGATCGGCCAGCCTTGATATGACCAGCCAGCAATTTGCGGGGCAGCGGGGTGGGGCCGGGGGATTGGCGGGGGTGGAAGATCCGTGGGGTGGGGCCGGACGGGTGGGGCCGGGCGGGGATTCGCGCACAATCTGCTTGACTTTTCGCCGGGGGCCAGTGACAATTCGAACAGCACATCTCGGCCACGGGGTGTGTCTCGTACCTTACGGGGGCGAACGGTTTCGACTGGATAACTGTCGGTCGAGGTGGCGTGCCGTGGTTGATCAGTGGGCCACGTTAAAAGCTGATCAAACAACAACTGCTGACAAGAGCTTTGCTCTGGCTGCCTAATTACAGGCTGCCCTGACTGCGGAATCCCCGTCTGAGGAGTCCAAAAGTCGGTGAAAATTCAGACTGGTGCTGCTTCACCGCCGGTTACGGGCAGCACAAGATTTGTTATCGGCTGGTGCGGAGTGGGCCTGGTCGCATGAGCCCACCCGTACGACACAATCAAGCGACTATGCACGTAGAGGCTTCTTCCAAGGTGTCACAGGACGCGGGTTCAATTCCCGCCGCCTCCATCGACTTGGTCACCGCAACGTGACCATTCCGCTCAAGACCCGCTGGTTCACCCCAGCGGGTCTTTGCGTTTCTACCCAAGAAATCGAGCGGTTTTGCAATTCGTCGAGCTTCTCCGTTACACAAACCACGGGACGCGGTTGGCACCCATCGCCACCCAAAAAGGCTCACATCGGGGCCAAAGGCGCTCAACCATGGGACTCACCCCAAACGAGTCCCGTACTCGGAAACCCTGCAAAACGCGGCAATTTCGTGATTTCGAACGGGCGTGAGGTTTTAGCGAAAAATGCCAGTGGCTGTGACCTGAAAAACCTGACTATCGCGTGCCGCGGTGATGAGCAGCTTCCCAAGTGGCGAGTTCACGCTGCGTTCTTCTTACGCTGTTCTGACGAGCTGCTCCGCTGCTGCGATGTCTCCCGAAGAGGCAGCGGAACTGGAAACAAAGGTCTGATTCTCGTCGGAGAAACACCATAAGTACACTCCAAGGTTGGGAGTACTGAATCACGAGATGCGGTCTGGTCACCGGTTTTTCGAGTGCTGATCCGACGGGTGCCTCTTTCGACGGGCGTGCTCTCACGCGAACAGTCAGCTTCGCCGTGCGCCGATTGAGACGGTTTTGATAAAACCAGAACAAGCAACTCGCACCGGTTTGGGTGACCGGAGCGAATTCGGGGGAATGACCGGCCATTTTAAGGGGGCATTTCTGAATGACTAAAATCATGGGTGGACCGTGCAATCCAGCGGGATGACTGTGAATGGCGGGTTGCTGATTCCTGTGGTAGATTTTCCAAGGTCCGGTTTGACGCAGGCGCCCTCCATTTCTGCCCCGAACAGGCCTTCATGAATACCATGACCAGGAGAATTTATGTCCTCTGGGCTTCTGGCATTGTTTGACGATGTGGCAGCAATTGCCAAGATCGCATCGGCCTCACTCGACGATGTTGTCAAGATGTCGGCAAAGGCAGCAGGCAAGTCAGCCGGCGTTGTGATTGATGACGCCGCCGTAACTCCGCGTTACGTGGTCGGATTCGCAGCTGACCGCGAGCTTCCTATCATCGGCAAGATCGCTTGGGGTTCGGTACTCAACAAGCTGGTTTTCTTGCTGCCCGGCGCGCTGTTGCTTTCGACGATTGCGCCTTGGTCGATCCTACCGCTGCTCATTCTCGGCGGTGCCTATTTGTGCTATGAAGGGTACGGCAAGGTGCGCGAGCTGTTTGTGGCTGATTCTTCCAAAAAAACGGCTAAGCCACCACAAGCAATCGACTCAGAAATGCTTGAACGGCAGAAGATCGCCAGCGCGATCCGCACCGACTTTATCTTGTCTGCGGAGATCATGGCGATCACGCTGTCGACTGTAGGTGAAGCGTCCTTGGCCATGAAAGCGATCGTTTTGGCGGTGGTAGGATTGGGTATCACGATCGCGGTCTACGGAACGGTGGCATTGATTGTGAAAGCCGATGACTTCGGAGTCGCACTGGCGAGTCGCAATCATCCCTGGTCGGCGATCGGCCGAGGTGTCGTGCATACGATGCCATGGGTTTTGTCGTCGCTAAGTCTGATCGGTACTGTGGCGATGCTCTGGGTCGGTGGCGGCATCATCCTGCACAGTCTGACCAAATATGGGCTCAGCGGGCCGGAGTATTGGATCAAGGACCTCGGTGCATCGGCGGGATCGATGATGCCGATAGGTGGCGGGTTGGTGGCCTGGATCGTTGGCGCTGCGTTGGCGGGAATGGCCGGTCTAGTGATCGGCGCGGCAGTGGCTCCCTTGAGCAAGCATGTGATTCGCCCCCTGTGGCAGCGGCTACCGTCGTTCGGGCCCGCGAGCTGAAACGAAGCCCGCAGGTCATACACCCGATCATTCACGGCCATCTAGAACGAAGCAGCGAAAAGCGGAACCTGAATGGCGAAACTTGGTGCTTGCGTCGGTCCAAATGCTCTTGACCGAAAGCTTCCGGATGGTTTCCCCTGGCTTGACTTTGGCTATCCGTAATATTTTGTATGAATCCGGTGGTTCACGCCAATTCACGACACCGGCAGAGATGTCTCGCCCGCTGGGCGAACGGTTTCGACTGGATCACTGTCGGTCGAGGTGGCGTGCCGTGGTTGATCAGTGGGCCACGTTAAAAGCTGATCAAACAACAACTGCTGACAAGAGCTTTGCTCTGGCTGCCTGATGACAGGCTGCCCTGACTGCGGAATCCCCGTCTGAGGAGTCCAAAAGTCGGTGAAAATTCAGACTGGTGCTGCTTCACCGCCGGTTACGGGCAGCACAAGATTTGTCATCGGCTGGTGCGGAGTGGGCTTGGTCGCATGAGCCCACCCGTACGACACAATCAAGCGACTATGCACGTAGAGGCTTCTTCCAAGGTGTCACAGGACGCGGGTTCAATTCCCGCCGCCTCCACTCTTCAAATCCCCGGTTCTCGCCCCGCCTCACGGCCCACGAGAACAGGGGATTTTGAGTTTTCCAGGGGGGCCATGAATTGACGCACGCAGCGCCAGAATTTCGGCATCATTCAATACTTCGGCCGGATAGCACAACCACTTCTGGAGAAGACGACTGGCCACACCGTCGCACCGATTCCTCACGTCCCGCTCTCGATCCGGCGGCAATTCGGCAGCAATGGGATTGCCTGGAATGCCGAGCACACCGAAATCATCGATGAACCCGACAGGTTGCAGCAACACAGGCAGGCGACGCGGCAACAGCAAGATGTCGATCCGTTTTTTGAAATGGTGCCCCACGAGCGAATCTGATTTGTGCGTTTCCGATGAAATCTGCGTATCGCGAGTATTTGTGCATTTTCACCCCCTCTCAGACGCACAGGACTGTAACACTTACAGGAAGACCGCAGTGTTACGGGAATATGTGCCTGTCCCCTTTTGCGAATTCGCCCCGAAGCAATCCGGTTAGAAAACCTTTGATGGGGGCAACCGTCGTTGGGTGAATCTGGTCCGCTGTTCGTTTCCGTAATCTTGTGAGCCAGAATTCCGGCTTCGGAATATGCCCGATATTCACGTATTTTCGACAGTAGGAACTGGATGCCTGCGAAAAAGGGACGGCGGGCTCCCGGGAACCCGCCTACAACCTTTATCTTACTTCCTACTTTGATCGTTTGATATATGACAAAATTGTCACTATCAACGTCGCTGTTTTCAGCAAGAGATCAACCCATTGGTAAATAGTCATAATCTCCCTCCTTTTCTCCCAAGTAAATGAACGCCTGACTTTTGGGTGTGTCAAGCGTAGGATCCACAACAGTGGCCCGCTTTACGGGGGCAGATAGCGCCGGCAAAGCGGACCACTGTTGCGTCTTGGACTAGAGGGCCTTGGGGGAGCTACCCCCAGACTTTCCACCCTTCGGATTGAAGAGTGGTTACCGGCCGTATCGCTAAGACTATCCTCTTTACAATACACAGGCAAACTCGGGAGTGTTTTTATGTGCACTTCTGATGACTGTCTTTCTTGTAGGTTGGGGAGTCGAAGATCAACACAGAGATTCCCTCCTGACCGTCACAGGAGGCTTTCGTCCGGCCACCGCTTTCACCTGCAAACCAATCGCCACCCGAATATGTTGGGGAACGTCGGCCAAGCTGCGACCAAGGCCCACAACCCAAGGTCAATCGGTGCTTCCCGTGCGCCAAGTGTGCCGGATTCTGCGCCGCTTTGTGTCTGGAAACGATCGTGCAAAACGGACTAACTGAGGGGAGAAAGATCGCGCAAAACAGACCCACCATGATGACGTCCGTACACTGGCTGTCTGGAATCAGTTCCGGCGGTGGTGTGCGGAGGTCAAAGGATGCTGAAGTTGGACGATTACGCGCGGATTCGACAGGCCCACCGGGAAGGGATGAGCATCCGGGGCCTGGCCAAGCTGTATCATCATTCGCGGCAGAAGATTCGGGAGGTTTTGGAGTGCCCGGAGCCGCGGCCGTATAGCCGGAGCGAGCCGTATGCAGCTCCCAAGCTGGGCCCATTTCAAACATGGACAATAAAAGGTGTCAGGAACCTTTGTTGAGAAAGCACGAAGCCACCCTCTGTTTGCGAACCCAAGTCAAATGCCACAAGCCTATTTTCCATAATGAGTTACGATCCAATTCAAAAATTAGCCAGGAAGTATTCATCCGATCACATAACCAGTCCCAGCGAGCCGCCCTGAAACCAGTCCTTTCCAAACGCCACTGTCAACGGCCCACCGCCGGCTCACGCCTGGGCGTTGACACCAGGGT
>JBKDUK010000157.1:0-2225 GCA_046339535.1 Planctomycetaceae bacterium
CTGTTATGCCCACCAAACTCAGACATCAAATCCCCGTGCCAGGCGTGGCGCATGCCAGGGGCGGGGTGCCACCAGAATCCGGTGCTTTTGTCGCGGGCCAACTGGCGCAGGCGGTCCACGGTTTCCGGTGACCGTTTTATCGCGGACTGTTGCGCCCGGAATTCGGAGTCGGCCCACATCCGCATAGATGCGGCGCTGTTTTTTTCTTTGGCGCTCAACGCCCGATCAGCGTGCGCTTGTCGGATTGCAGCTTCGTCCAGGACGGGGAGCGACGAGTCCGCGCCGATCTGCTCGGCGACGCCGTACCAGAAGGTGGTCCGGCCAGCGTTCCAGATTCGGCGCAGCCCGACATGCTCGGCCATCTGGCGCTCAGTCCAATCGGCCGGGAAGATGTCGCCGAACTTTTCGCGCATTCGGGCCTTTTGGAAACTCGACTTGTGATAGCGCTTATTTTTGAAGACGTACTCGTAATCGATTCGCGCGTCGCCGACTTGCTTGAAACCCAGTTCCGGATACATCGCGCCCGAGAAATAGCGGTGGTCTGCGTAGGTCAGCACGCCTTTTGGGTTGTGGTCGTGGATGAACCGCGAAAACAGACGCGAGGCGCCGCCCACTACGCGCGCGCTCGAAGCAAACCGCGCCAACTCCCACACGCCATCCATCCCCGCCCCTCTCCGGCTGTAGGTGCGGGCAAACTGCATTGCGGCCACCAACTCACCCTCATGCAGCAATCCGTAGGCAGCAGCTGCCCTTGCGCTGGCCTGCACGTGGTGTGTCTCGAGGAACTCAGCGGCAAGTTTCGGCTCAAGGGCCGACACGACGCACGCACGGGCGTGAATACGCGGCAGCTTGTTCAGCGCGCCGAGGATTAGCAGCTCGACCGCGCGACGGCGGTTCTCCCACTCATCGCTGAAAATTTGAAGCAACCGCAGCCCGTGCGCTTTCGCGGTCACGTACTTGAGTGCGTGCCGGTCGTCGCGCTTGTCGGGCGCCTCTGCGTGCCACACCAGACCGTGGTGCTCGATGGCGAGGCTGTGTTCGCGGCAGACGATGTCGAACTCGACACCATCGATCTTGACGTTTGTCTCCACCGTTGCGCCGTGTTCTTGCAGGAAGGCGCAGATGGCGCGCTCCTCGTTGCTCCGCGTTTTTTTGCACTCCGGGCACCCGGCCAGCCCGCTTTTAAGCGTACTGATCAGGGCGGGGAATTCTACGCCGCACTCGCAGCGCGCGAGCTGGTGCTTGCCGGGCGAGAGGGGCTGGCCGGCAACTAGCGTGATGCGACCGGTATAGGCCGCGTCGATCGCGGCGGCTCGGGCCGCGAAGATCGGCACGTACTCCGCTCGCACGTCTTCCTGCTCGGGCGCGTTCAGCCACGCAAGGAAATCGCCATGGTCGATATTTGCGCAACCTTTGCCCGGCGCGATGTTGCGTGCTTGAGCAAAGAGCATTTTGGCCTTCGCCCAGAATTTGGTGCTGTCGTGCTTCACGATGAGTTCCTAGTGGTTTGGAGGTGCGAAGTCTATTAGAGCAGAGTTTGTGGCGCAAGGCGTGCAGGTTTGTTTTTGTTGCAAAGTGTAGATACACTTCGCCAAGCCTTATGTTTGGCGGGAAGTCTCACTGATGGGCCGCAATAGACCACTCCCCGAAAAGCGGAAATCAAACCCCCCTCCGGTCCCGGCTCGCCCGGGCGACGGCAACCTCCCTCCAAAGGTTGTCGTATCGTGCAAACCGGTTCAGTTTCAGCAGAGATAACCAATGCCGCAGGCAGCCATGCATTTGTGCTGTCCTCCGCCGCGCCGGACCGGGTCCGCGACACCATCGATGCCAAGGCTTACGAGCCGTGGGTGGGCAAGCGCATCATCGCTCTCTGGCAGCATGATCACCGCCAGCCGATCGGCACGTGGGAAAACCTGACTACCAAAGGCGGCCGCCTGATCGGCGAGCTCAAACTGGCCAGCACCAACCTCGCCCAGATGATCAAGCAGTTGATCGAGGACGATGTGCCGTTGGGCGCCAGTCTGGGCTTTCGCGGCGTGGGCAGTCCAAATAAGGCAGGCGGGACCCACTTCTCAGCCATCGAGCTGCTGGAGACGAGCGTCGTCTCCGTTCCCGCTCACCCCCACGCGATGCGAATCGCCAAAAGTTTTGGCCTGTCCCTGCACGAGCAGGACGGGGCCACCCTCGCCGTGCCTGACCTGTCGGTCGAATGCCCGCGCGAGATC
>JBKDUK010000158.1:0-21547 GCA_046339535.1 Planctomycetaceae bacterium
AGGTTTTCTGGCCCGGGTCGGATTCGACTCCCTCCCCCTCAGGGCCTTCAGACTCCCCGACCAATCCGGAGAAAGACATGGATGGGCTCCGCAAGTTCCTGAAGCGCATGACGCTGCTGACAGGGCTCCTGCTGCTGACGGCCCCGAACAGCGGCTGCCTGTTTGTGGGCGGTTTCGCGAATCAGGCCTGGGTACTTTCGAAATTCTTCATTACCACGCCTCTGATCCCGGTCTCCCCCTTCTTCAGCCAGGAGGTGGAAGACACGATGTACTTCGAGGAACGCTACGGCCGAGTGCCCGTTCTCGAACCCGTCGAGGGAGAGAACGCTCCCCTGTTCTGCATGGACCCGCCGACTCCCGATGAAGTCATGCGGTCGATGCCGGACGACACGAAGGGGGGCGTCCCCTTCCTGGCCGAAGTCCAGCGGAACAACGTGCGGATCGTCGTCGAACCGATCGTTGATTCGCACAGCGAATGCCGGTTCTACCCGATGGTCGGGCCCGCCCGACTGCACAAGTGCCATTACAAGTGCACCGTGTACTTTGAGAAGATCAAACGCTCCGATTGGCCCATTCCCTTCGAGCACATTGATGAAACGATCGAGGTGGTTTACATCGACCACGATCACCTCATCATGTGCACCGGCCCTGACGGTGGCGCCGGGGGCTGATGACAATCAGTGACGGGCATGTCTCTCACTCAACTTCGGCCGGTGGCCAATTCCTGGTCGCCGGCCGAAGTTTTTTCTTTGGCGGCGAAGAGCAACCACAGCCCCAGGACCAGGGGAATCAAGCCCCAGCCACTCCCATTGCAGACCAGGACCCAAATGCCTCCCAGAGAAGTCAACGCCCAACCCACACGCTGGCGCACGGACGAGGCGCTCCCCACCAGCAGCCAGCTCAACAGGCAGCCTTCGGCCAACCACAAAATGGTCCACATCAGCTTCCAGACCAACTCGGTCGATTCCCTGTTGCGGAAGGATAATGCCAACCGGGGCGTTCCCTCCGATCTGTGGAACGTCCGCTGCTGACCCTCTTCGGGAATCTTCACCGGCAATGACAATCCAGAGCGTTGTTCCGCGGGGTTTTGCCAGGCTCGCGGGCGGGCGGCTGGTTCATCTGCTCCTTTCCCCTGCCCCGCCTCGACCGGCGCGTTATTGGCAACAGCCAGTCCTCCTCCCATCTGGGGACCCTGGGGAGGGATGACCGCCGGGTTGATTTGCCCCCCCATTCCGGATTGGATGGAGGAGTTGGCGGTGTTGTTGAGACCGCCGCGGGTTGAGGCTCGCCGACGGTTCACAATGGCCTGTTTGCCAAAATCCTGTTCCAGCTGCTCGAGCAGTTCTTCATCCCGCCGCTCGGGCAAATCGGAAACTGGCTGCTCGGAATTCGAATCCTGGCCGACACCCAATTGAGTCGAATTGACCAGACCCTTGGAGCGGTTGGTCAACTGCTCGCGGGTTTGACGTTCGACCTGAGCGTTGAGTTGGACACGGGAATTAGGCAGAGCGCCACCACTGGTCGACTCTGCAGACTCTCGATTTTTCCTGGCTGAGCCTTCGCCATCATCGATTACTGTGCGATTGGACGCATAAAGCTGAGCCTGCAGTTGGCGATTGTTCACCGGCCACAGACCCTGTTCGGCTCCCGCAGTTCCAACGGCCAGTTGCCGCTGGGCCTTCCGCAGTTGCTGATTCTGGCGCGTCATCTCGGCAAGCTGTTCCTGGGTGTGTTGCTGCCTCGGTCGCGACTCTGCGAACACAGACGGGTCGAGTTGCAGGTCACGTTCATCAAAACGGCCCAGGTTGTATTCGATCCTCTGGCGGGCGCTATCGCTCAGTGAAGTGTCACCCAGCTTGCGGAACAGATCCAACCATTCCCGCTGGGTGTTCAGAACCCGCTCGAGACCACTCAGGCTCTCGGAAACGTTGGTCCGATTGGGATCCTCCACCCGTTCCACCGACTGCTCTTCCGGGAACCAAACCGTCCATTCCGTCGCCGTTACGGGAATGCCCAGTGCGGGATCCTCATCCGTCGACATGACCGCGGGAGCGGGCAGGTCAATCTCGGTACGGAACAGCTGCCAACCGGTGGGGAGTGGTTTTGACAGCCGCCCCTGCAGGACAACCCGCACCTCACTTCCAAGATCTCCCAATGGAGTCAGCGGAAGCGGAATCAACACCAAACCGGGATCATTTGCCCGGCCTGGATCGACGGGACGACTCGGGGCATTCTGGACGAATACCGAGAGGATCAAGGCCCCCGGAGGGAGCCGTAGCGGGAGGAACTGACGAGAGCGATTGACAACTCGATAGGTCGCGACCATCCGCCAGGAACCATCCGGAATGAGTGTCTCCCGCAATTCAGCGTAGTTGACGACGGCTCCGAGTGATCGGACGGCGGAGGCCGCCTCCTGCTGCCATTCGACCACGCCGCGTCGATCCCGGACCCGCCACAAACCGGTCGTTTGACGGTGCAGTTCCTCAGGAAGCTGAAAGGGCAGATCTTCGCGTGACACAACCTCCAGGGGTTCGGTCGCGGGTCCGCTCAGCCGCCGCCACCCCTGATTGATCAACAACACATAAGACTGCTGATTCTCTACGGGACGATAGGTGCGTCCGGTTTCGGATGTGAAGGGTTGCTCGAATGTGACCAGAGGGGCGGCAATCCGCCCTTCTTCCGGAATGGCGAACGACGCGGTCGCACCGAGCAACAACTCTTTCGACTGCGGTTCTTCGAGCTCGATTGTCAGGCGTTGCCGATTGAGTGGAATCGATTCTCTTTGGATGTGGCGAATCCGGATCCGGGGATCGAATGACTCCAGTTCCAGACGGCCGCCCAGCCAGTCCGGGACTTCGAAACAAACCTGTCTCGCCGCGGCGGCCGGAAACTTCCAGCGCAGGAAGAGGGTCTGCTCGACCGACGTGTCTTTGACCAGCACCTGGGAGAGCGCGGCGGCGGACACCCGGACCTCGGCTGGCTCCAACAAGAGCGCCAGGGGAGTCGTGTCGACTGTCTCGGCCTGAAACCCAAATCGCATGCTGCTGCGGCGCGAGGCGAAGACCGGTGCCGAGAGACTCTCGGGATCGATCCCCTTCCAACCGCTCGAATCCTCCACACTTGCCTGAAAAGCGGAGTCGATCCACAGGGCACAGGTGGTCTTCAGCTCGTTCACTTCAAGCGGGACGATCGGGGAGACAATTGCCACAGGATCATCCAGCAACCGGGGAACAAATCCGCGGATCTGCGCCTCCAGTCGTCCGTTGCGGGGAGTGGCGAATTCCAGGTGCAGAATTCCAACCTGGCCGACTGCTCCCCCAGAGATCCAGAAATCAGTCGCCCCTTCGCAGGCGACTTCGGTCAATTGAAACCCCTCGGGGAGCTGAAACGAAACCGAGGAACCAAGAGGCTCTGGCACATTCAGCGTAAACAGGCTGTCGAATGACAATCGCCGCGAGGAAATCTCGACCAGTTGCTCTCCCAGTCCTCGCGTGATGGGTTTCTCGCGAGTGACCTGAAGCACCAGATCATGGGACTGCTGCCGGAGGCGATACACGCGCTGGGGGCGCAGTCGATTGGCCGGACAGAGCTGTTTCCCCAGAGTCGTTGCTGCTGAGGGAAACTGGTCAATGTCGACCTGATTCGCACCTTCGGCGACACGGGCGGACAAGTCCCAGCGTTCGGGAGCGAAGATCCCGAGCAGCCCTGTGTTCCGAATCGCGTCCGGGAACACAATGGAAGGGACTCTGACGTCAACCGCTGTCTCACCGATCTCGATTGCTCGCAACAGGTCGATATCCAGTAAGGTCACGTCCGAGACAGAGCGGCTGAGGGAGACCCGCAGGGACCGGGTTTGACCGGTGTCATCAACCTCCCAGCCCGCTACATCTGGTCCTGCCAGACCCCGTACCAACCAACCCTCAGGCAGTTGCAGAAAGAGGTTCTGCAGCGATCCCTGACGCACGAGGCAACGCATCTGTGCCCGATTCGCCGCTCCGAGGTCATCGACGGAAAATGCCATCGTTGACTCAACTTCAAACGCCGCCTGGCCCATCTCGCGGGCCAGTACCGGTCCCCATTTCAGGTCGAGAGGCCCGGGTTGCTCCCAAACCACCGTAGCCCATACCTCCTCTCCCAGTGTTTCACGTCGGAAACCCCGGGCTGCCCCCCTCACCTCCAACTGTGTCTCTTTCGATGGGAGGCGGATCCGGACCACCCCCGAGGCGACCGGTGACAGTGCGAGGACAAGCTGTCCTTCGGCTTGGGTCATCTCGGCCGGCAAATCGAAGTCAAGCTGCAGTTCATGACGCCCGGCTTCCGGGATCACAACTTTCTGGGGCAAATCGGCCGTTGCTCCCGGGATCAGGATCGCCGGTTCTCCATCCAGCGAGACGCGCTGCGCCGTGACCTGTGCGATTGGCAGCGGAATCACCGCCTGTCCCGATCCCTCAGTGACAATATCCATCCGGCTGGTGACCCGGGCACGGCCGCGGCCTCCCCCCAATTCTGGAGATGGAACAATCCTCAACTCGATGTGGGAGACCTGTTCGGGAAACTCTCCTCGGCCCGGCAGTTCCTCCGGTCGTGACCACTTTCGATGGAGACTCCAGGGAATCAAGACGGGCTCGTCTGGAAGCTTGGTTGGTCCCACAGCACCAGGCTGCGGCGCTCGCATCGGATCCCAGGGTATGAACACACGCCCCACGGATGACCGCGGTGGTCTCGGGGTGGTCGTCGGGTCAGCCCCCTGGACAGATCCGGCAAGGAAGCCAAAAGCCAACACACAGACCAGCGGCAGACGGCGCCTGTGCAACTCTCTCAGCAGTCCCTCAGTCAAGTACCGCAACAACCACAGCCCCCCCCCGAAGCAACCCCCCAGAAACACTCCATCGAGCAGTGGATGCCAGGTGGCGCTCATTAAGGGCTGCAGCGCCCACGGAAGAAACAGGGAACCGGCCAACAACAGCAAACGCAGCACAAGGGATTGTCGGCGGCAGAGCCAAAACAACAAGATGGTGAGAGACTGCCAGGCAAGGCGTTCGGCGCGGCGCTGGGTTCCTGCGGAAAGGGTCATCTCCAGCACAGGGCTGCGGGATTGCTCCAGAACACCATCCTGCACCAGGGAAATGCGCGCGGCCTCAGAGGGAGCCACCAGATCCATGGCCAGAGACAACCGGCCGCGGAGTGGAGGACGCCGCGGCGGCTTTGCCGCACGAGGGTTGGCTGGATCCCGCGGCGGAGCGACGGCTAGGGCCGCGTCCCGGCCTTCTTCCAAAGCCTGTGGTGCAGGCTGTTCCGCGAGCGCGGCAGGAAGTTGGACGGCAGGTTCTTTCGCAGCCCCCGGCGGCCGGTCCGCGAGTTCCTTCATCTCGAGTGGCGGAACCCCTGAACTCTCCGTCATCGCATCCATTCTTCCGGTCGGAGGAGGGGATGAGATTTGTCCCTTCATCGGGGAGCCTGGCGTTGCCTGTCCGTCAAATTTCCCCGAGACTGGGCCGCCAGACATCGCGAGGAAGGCCTGGATTGTGAACAGGCTTGTCACCAGCAAAAGCAGCAGCCACAACCAGGCCCGATGAGGCATGCCCCCAATGCGTCCGGCGACCAACTTCAACAACATTTTTAAGCGGCTCAACAGCCAGGGACACACCAAGGCGACCAACAGCAACACCAGACGGTTCCGGATCTGGCTTTCGCCTTGGGGAATCAGTTTCTGCTGAACCCAGCCGATGATCCCCAATCGGGGCAGCGTGCTTCGCGGTCGAAAGTCCCCCGTGCTGTTCATCACGTTCCAATCCGGAGGCACCACGAGTTCCCATTCACGATGCAGCGTCACGACCGGTAGTGTTTCACCTCCGCCCGTCAGGATTTCCAAATCCGGAGGTGACTCGCGCAGGGTACCTTGTTCAACCATCAGATCGCGCCGGTTCCGATAGAAGATCCGCAACAGTCGCTCCCTCTCCGGCGGATCGACCGCAGTGAGGGGAATCGAAAACACGTCACCCCCGGGTTCGCTCAGCTCAATCCGGCGAATCTCCACGGGAGTGCCATCCACCAGAACACCCCACAATTCCACCTCGCTATTTGGCCGCACCAACAGCGATTGGGCACCGACCGCCTGCAGTTTCACTTCGACCCGGTGCTGGAATTCCCCCGAGGTGTTCAGCAGACTCAGCAACTTCCAATCAGTACAGATCGCGCTGGGAACCAACCCGGGGGCAAACCGTGTCTCGCGCACGATGATCCGCTCTCCCGGCCGAACCATCTCAAAGGCCTCGACAATTCGCCGCTGAACTGAACGCAGCTTGACATCGGGCAGATCAGCCGTGTCGATTGAACGCAGAGCCTGTCCTGCGGAGTCAGTCGCCACAACCTCGAGTTGTTGATCGTTTTCCGCTTCGATACCCACCTGGCCAAATTGACGCTCAGCCCCCAACACGGCTAACCGGGGCACCTCCCACTCAGACTGATCGGATGGCCGGGGGGACTCAAGATCGACTGCCAAACGGATCAAGCCCCGCACGCGGTGGGTAAACCGCAGGGTCCAGACACGCCCCCCTTCTCCATCGACCGCGCTCGATTGACTCTCGAGTTGAGGGACTGGACCGTCCGGCATTTCACCGTCGATTACCTTGAACTGCAGATTTGTTCCGGTCGGCTCGGGCAATGCAATCTGGACCGAACGCGCCCCCGCTCCCTGCGCGAGAATCTGGATGGTCCAGCGAGAGACCAGCGTGTCGCGCCCCAACCGATGGATCCCCAGTGTGCGGGCAAACAACCGGGCCGGACGTCGCGTGAGCCGCAGATGTCCCGAATACTGCGAATCCTGATGCTCCCAGCCCGAGGTCGAAACCCCGGCCTCAGTCCCCGGCTCCGCCAGAGACACCGGCTCCAATCCCAGAAACTCCTCGGTGGACAAGTCCAGATCCTGGCTGGTGGAGATCAGGTACCGGCCCAAAAGAACATTGACCGTGGGAAATTCGAGCACGGGAAGGGGTACCACCACAGGCTCGTCGGCTGGAGGCCAGTTCTCTCCCAGGCTCTGAGTGGCCACCACCCGCAGCGTCGTCTTTTTCTGATCGGGAATGGGGGGCGAGAACATCATCCGAAACAGGTTCCAACCTGGTTCCGTCGACGGGGCACTCCAGGTCACAGACCGGCCATCATGCATGATCTCCTGCACGCTCCACTCGGCAGGCAGTCGGAACTCAAAATCAAACAGGCTGCCATGCCTCGGCAAAAGCTCCAGATCCGCCTCGAGAACCAGACCGCCGGCACCGATCGCCAGGTGGGTGGCGCTGGTAGCCGACAGTTCCCGGGAACGCGCCAGCGTTTCGAGTACGAGCGAAAAACCCTGACTCCACGCCGCAAAACGCCAGGGAGGTGTTTCTGGCCGCGCGCCCGCTGCAGCCGCCGCGACAGCCGCCTCAGGTTTCCATTCCGGATCGTTCGCGATCCGCTGAATGGAACTGGCTGAGACCTGCCGCAAGCGGACTGAGGGATCCGCTTGCACCAGCAACCGCACCTGGTGGGCCGCAATCTCGGGGAAGGTCAAAGTGGGAACGGTCCAGGGTTCGGGCGTTGATCGAGGCACGAGTCCCTGCAAGGTGACCGATCGCCGACCGGCGAACGGTTGCTGCCAGTGCAATCTCAGCCGCTGCTGAGGCCCCTCCCGAGTGTTCTCCCAGCGGTCGAGGCCCGCCGATTCCACCCCCACCAATTCCATCTCCGCCGGTATCTCCAGAACCAACTGGTCGACTTCCCGACCGTGTACCTCCAACGATGTTGAGGCACGCCAGGTCAGCTCGTCGGTGGAGACATGCAGCCCCAGGACCGTATTCGCCAAGACAACATTCTGGCCAAGCCCCCGGGGTACCCGGTCGCCGATCCTCAACAGCACCTCCCCGTGCCCCCCCACAGGGAATTCATATTCGCAAGCCTGCTCGTCAGGGGCGGGACGGGTCAGTGTCAAATCCCCCCAGCTCAGGTGCTTGCCCGGAGGGATCGCCAGTTTGGCCTGGGCCAAGGGAATTCGTGGAAGCCCCAGCAGCGTCGAAAGTTCTCCACCCCGGGAAAGCAAAGGCGCAGACAGTTTCAATTGCAGTCGATGGGATCCCGGCCCGGGAACCTGAATCAGGAGATCACCACAGGACTCCCGAGCCATGCGGACGGGCCGATCATCCAAAGAGGCCGCTTCAATCGCCACGCCCCTCAGGGGAAGTCGCCAAATCGCCGGTCCCTGCCCCGCCGCGCGACAGATCAAAACGACGTCGAGAATCAGCAAATCATTTTCGATTCGTCCCCGATACTCCGCCGAAATCCCCTCCGTTTCGGCAACCTCCATTCCGGCTTCGGCCCGCGATCTTGCCAGCAGACGCTCAAACTCCTCGCGCGAGACCAAAACGCCGGGTTCATCGTCGGTGAGCAGTCGGTCGAGTTCCTCCCAAGGAACATAAACGGTTTGTGGGAGATTGCCGGTCGATCCTCCCCGCTGTGATCCCCGGGGTAACGCGGATTGGGCCAAGACTGTGGGCGAGACGCCCAACCAAAGCCCCACCAAAACTGTCAAGCACAAACGTTCAGACATCAGACAAACTCGCGGGAACGAACCCAGTGCGACGAAACCCACGAATTGACGACGCAACTCCCCGATCTCGCCCAAATCGCTTATGCTAACAGACGATTGTGAGGCGGGTAACTGTTGAGAGGCCAGCTTGATTCGATAATCCTGCTGGATTCGCCAGGAGTGGAATCATGGCTTTCACGCCGAAGGTGTACAAACCAACCCATCCCCTCGCGTCCCGGATTGTCGAAAACCGATCGATCATCCCGGTGATTCGATTTGTCGTTCTTCCGGTCTGATGTCTGAGCAAATCCAGAGACCATCAAAGCAAAACGCATGTGGTGCGGCCGATCGATGCCAGGTTTCCCGGTCACATTGCAAAACGGGTGCCTGATTTGTCTGTGGTCAGCGCAATACACCTGGGTATGACGGAACCTTTCGCAGCGTGAGCAGGGGAAAACTGCGACAATTTCCCCATCAGGATTAATTTCCAGACTCAAATCGAACGCAGCGGGGATTGTCTGGATCGAGACTCACTTCTCAATCAGTCCACTTTGATCCCAACCCCACCTGACTGATCGCCGAACATACCACAGAATCAAATCCAGATCGGTGGGCTGTCCCGCCAAGTCTGATCTGAATCGTCAGAAAGAAATGCGATCGACTGTCACCGTGGAATGGCGTTCAGACAGCGATATCGCAAAAAGAGACGATCGTTCTCCCCCTGCCGTAGCGAAACCAGGGAGAGAAGAGCCTGTTCCCCAGCAGAAAATCCTTGACCAGAGAAGGCTGCAGGGGCCATTCTGCCGCCAAAGACCAATGGGCAAAGGGTGAGATAAAATTCATCAATCAGTCCGGCCGCTAACATCGCGAAATTCAACTCTCCGCCTCCCTCAAGCAGCAGATGTTGAATTTCCAGACGCCGCAGTTGATCCATAGCGACATTGAGATCAACACCACGTTCAGTTGCCGGAACAAGGACCAGATCCGCGACAGTCTGCAAGTCGGCGAGGAGACTCTCCGGATGATCGAGATGAGTGATAACCAGGGGACGATGTTCAGTCCCGCGGAACAAATCCCGCTCATGCCAGGGAAAATCGAGAGAGCGGCTGACAATAACGGCTCGCGGTTGGCTGGTCCGACCAGCCAACCGACGAGCCTCAATCCATTTTGGAGAAGACACTCGCAGCCTGGGATTCTCATCCCGGACCGTGGCCGCCCCGATGATCACCGCGTCAGCCTGCGACCGTAACTCCTCCATCAGGTCGCGATCCTCACTTCCGCCAAAGCCATGCAACGCACGGTCGGCCGTGGAAATCCGCCCATCCAGAGAAATGGCGAGGTTGCCGTAGGTGAATGGACGATTCACCGGGAGATGGCCCGTACCTCAGCGAGAGACGAATCGATCTGCCCATGCAGATCGAAGTCGTGAATCGACTCCATACTGATGGAATCGATCACGATCCGAGCGCAATCAGATTCATCGGCGAGGGTTTTCGCCAAATCGGCCGACAGATCACGGAGCACATCTTCCAGGAACTGTGGACGGGCGTGGGCCAGAAAAACGGTCAGCAATTCGAATTCGCGGGGCATTGTGTTCTGACACCGCACTGCCACGCGATCGATCGAATCCAGAATCTCCAGAAGATTCATCGGTCCCGCCAGACCCTGTAACTTGACATGGGTTCGGCAGCGCTGCGAGTGGGTCATCAACGGCATTTGCCGCAGTTCCAACTCGTTCACGAATGTCGAACTTTCATCACCATGACTCTGACGATACGTCTGCTGCACGCACGGACAAGCGGTGATGTGGCTGAAAATCACTCCCTGGGTGAACTGGGTTTGCCCATTGGCAAACTGAGCTTCAATCGACAGACCCAAGGATTCGAGCGAAGACTTCGACTTCACTCCTTCGATCGCCTCAAGATACGGCAGTTGACCCTGCACTCGGACATGGGCGGTCTCCGCATGCTGTGTTGTCCGCAGCAGATCCACCACACGGGATGCGTAGTGATGGAGACTGTCGTATTGCTCACCAGCAAGACGGGCCAGAACGTCTCCCATCCGCGAGACATGAATGCCCCGCTTCTCCGCGGCCAAACCGACCAAGAGGTCGACCGAGCACGAGAGATGAGCCACTCCACCTCCCAGAGGGTTGCGAATGATCACGGGAATGGAAGTTCGGGCAACCCCCATGGAACGAATCGAGAGAGGATGCTTGGCCGGTTGGCTGGCCACATCCCGGCCCGTCTCATTCATCGAGGCAATTGTTTCCTCGGCGGATCGCTCAAACACCTCCTGGAACTCTGGCAGATGCCGCTGGTGCACCGCGAGGACCGAGTCTGGGTTTTTCTTCCGCTCTGGGACAGGGGGACGCATCAACATTTCACTCACCTTGGGGACCGGCCGCTTAACCGAGGGCATTCCCGGGTGTTCGGGGGCAGCGGCTAAACTCAAGCCGCTCGGAATCCCGCAAACCTTCAAATGCTAGCGCGGACAGGCGACAAATCAATCCCCTGCGATCCGACATCTTCAAATCTTCGATGGATCCACACGAAACCAAGACGAGTAGAAAACCGCCAGACACGACAGATCATCCCCGCAGAGAGACAATTAATGTAGTACTCCAGCCATTGTGCGTATCCCTTCTCCAGGCCGGCCGTGAGTCCGGAACTGGCGTATCGGACCTGATCACAATGCCCTCTTCGGCACGCGCCTCACGACCGGCTCAACCGATCAAGTCGGCAAGACCCCTTGCACCACCGGACTCCTCTGTTCGAAGTATCCGGCACTGCCATCGCCCCATGAAGAGGGTCAATGTCGATGGCGACCCCAGCTTCCCGGAAGCGCCTGCCGCCAGCCTTTGGCAGGCGCGTTAATCCCTCTCCAGAGGATACCGCCCAGGCATCTTTCAGGGCTCAGCCCTTCAGCAGACCCGAGATGCGGTCGAAGCCGGCCTCGAGGTTGGCCAGGCCCGTGGCAAACGAAAGTCGCACGTAACCCGGTGCGCCGAAAGCATCACCGCTCACCAGCGCCACGTGGGCGTCTTCCAGTAATGCTGTGCAGAACTCGGTGGAGTCGCGACAGACGCGACCATTGGCCAAAGCCTTGCCAAGATGCCGACTGACATTGAAAAACGCGTAGAATGCTCCCCCCGGCTCAGGCATCGACACTCCGGGCAATTGCCGCACGCGGGACAGCGTGTATTCCCGCCGACGGGTGAACTCGGTCAACATGTCGGCTACACATTGCTGAGATCCGGTCAACGCGGCGACGGTCGCGTGCTGGCTGATGCTGCAGGGATTCGATGTCTCCTGGCTCTGAAGATTGTCCATGGCCGCTGTCAGAGGTGCGGGGGCCAGGGTCCACCCAATTCGCCAGCCTGTCATCGCGTAGGCCTTGCTGACCCCATTGACGATCACCGTCCGCTCCGGAATCCCCCCCAGCAGCGTCACCCAGCTGCGCGACGGTTCCGAGGTGTAGACCAGCTTGTCGTAAATCTCATCCGAGCAGACCCACAACCGATGCTTTTCGGTCACCCGGGCCAAGGCTTCGAGATGTTCGGGACTGTAGGTGGCACCGGTGGGATTGCTGGGAGAATTCAGCAACAGCAACCGGCTCTGCGGGCCAATTGCCCGCTCCAGTTCGTCAGGGGAGAGTCGAAACCCACTTTCCTCCGTGGTGGGGATGATCTTGGCCCGCGCCCCCGCCAGTTCAACCAACGCCTCGTAACTGACCCAGAACGGCGCGGGAATCAGCACTTCGTCCCCCGGTCCGCACAACGCGGTGATCACGTTGTGGAGCGAGTGCTTCGCGCCATTCGAAACGAGACACTGGTTGGGCTGATACCGGAATCCATGATCCCTCTCGAACGCCGCACAGATGGCAGCCTTCAATTCGGGAATGCCGCCGGATGGAGTGTAATGCGTATGCCCGGCCTGCATTGCAGCAATCGCCGCGGCCTGGATGTGCTGGGGAGTGTCGAAGTCTGGTTCACCCAGTGTGAAGTCGTAGACCTTGATGCCCTTCGCCTTCAGTGCCTTCGCCTTGGCGGCGGCGGCGATCGTGGCGGACGGCTTGAGTGCTGAAACAGCGGGAGAAAGTTGCATGAAACCTGGACCCCGGGAATGACGGGCCAGGTGACATCCCGGCCCCGCAAGGTCTGTTCCCCTCGAAAACCGTGGAACCAGACACTGCATCGAGAGGGAATTGTTCTGGGGGATCCCGAGGGCGTCAAGTCGGCAAGGGGTTCCCGTGTCACTTCAAGCTCTGTAGACCGGCACAACCGATCTGAATCTCTTTCGACTCCCAACAGCTTCCCCAGTGATCCCCGCGAAGTGGATCCCGACCGTTGGCGACCGCTTCCGCCGGGATGCCGGAACCAAACGGGGTTGCGACAACCGCAGCCAGCAGGTGAGAGCAAAGTTAGGTTCCTCGAATTCGCAACAAACTGATGGAAAGACTTGTTTTAGGGTTGACTGAATCGCCGCAAAAAAAATATTCTATGATCACTTGACATTACCTAAGTCGTTTCTCGCTCGCGGGGACAACTTGTGGAAACCGGACTCGGTTGGGGTCGCTGGCTGGCCAGACCCCTGTCAGGTGCTGCTGTTGGGCACGGTCCCCAGGGATGCCAAGGTCGTGCCACTGTCCTGCATTTTGGTGTCCCTGCGATCGTGAACAACAAGGAGAGTTGACATGGCGGCTGCAAAGAAGGCGACCAAGAAGGCTGCGACCAAGTCCCCCAAGGCCAAGACCGGCGCCAAGAAGGCGACCAAGAAGAAGTAATCAAGCCATTCCGGGCCCATTCGGGACTTTTGTCTCCGGTTTGTTGTGGCCACGGGAAACTTCTGAGGTTTTCAGCAGGCCAGACATTTTTGTCTGGCCTGTCTGCATTTCAGCTTCCATTCCGGCAACTCCATGCTGTCTGCGGTTCTTGGCAGCCCACCAGTTGCCAACCTGTTCGAAGCCCCACCCAACCGCCTCCGCGGAGTTCACCTGAATCCTCTCACTGCTGCGTGAGGCATGTCTGGCATCACCCTTCGGGCTCGTCGATCAATTCCAGAAATGGGTCGAGTCCCATCTGCAGATGATGTTCAAACCTTTGGTCCTCCTGTTTGAGCATCAGCTTCCGATTGCGGAGATGAAGTTTTTCGGTCCGCTTCTGTGCTCGTGTGAAAATCTGGAGGAATGAAGCTGGCAACTCGCTCTGGCCCGCAGACCGCGCCTGCCGACGGTGACGCTCCAGTTCCCTTGGTCTCAGGCAATTCAGCAACTCATCATCCAGGGAGACAAAAAACTGGAAGCTGCCCGGATCTCCCTGCCGCGCCGCCCGTCCCACCAACTGACGGTCGATACGGGCCGAACTGTGCATCTCGGTGGCAATCACATGCAGCCCTCCCGACTCGCGGACGTTTTCGTCGAGCAGGATGTCTGTCCCCCGCCCCGCCATGTTCGTGGCAATCGTGACATGCCCACGTCGTCCCGCCCGGGAGATGATGTCCGCTTCCTCCGACAACTTCCGGGCGTTCAGCAGTTGGTGCACGATGCTTCGCTCGGTCAGGAGTTGGCTCAGCTGTTCACTCGCCGCCACAGAAGGGGTGCCAATCAAGACAGCGCGGCTCGACACCAACCGCTCAACCTCCTGCACCACAGCCTGAGCCTTGTCGACCCAGGTGGCGAACACCCGGGTGGGAAGTCCCTGACGAATACAGGGACGATGTGTGGGAATGACCGAGACCTTCATCTTGTAGGTCTTGTGTACCTCGCCCCTGACCGACGAGGCGGTGCCAGTCATCCCGCCCAGGTGTCGGTACTGTCGAAAGTAGCGCTGCACAGTCACTTGGGCGGCCGACATGGTCCGATTGGTGATCGGGACCTGTTCCTTCGCCTCGATGGCCTGATGGAGCCCCTGTTGCCACTTGCGCCCTTCCATCATGCGGCCCGTTGACTCATCGATGATCTGGATCTCCTGATCGTCGTTGATGACATAATCGCGATCTCTCTGGAATCCATATTGAGCGGTCAATGCACGCTCAACCTGCCGGTAGATCTGCTCGGGCTCATGACGACTGACGAGGCTTGAGCGGGGCGACAGCAACACCTTCCGGCACCCAGCCTCGGTGAGCACAGCGTCTCGCTTGTGGGGGTCGTACAGAAAGTGCTCTTCCGGAATCAACTGCGGGGCAATCTGCGAGCCCCATTCATACAGCGCCAAAGACGCCGGTGGGGTCACCTCCTCGGTGGAAATGATCAGCGGCGTTCGGGCATCATCAATCAGCACGCTGTCCGCTTCGTCGACGAGGGCAAAGTAATGCCCCCGCTGCACGGGGCGTTCGGCTCCCTCGGCGCGGGCTGCATCGGCAGCGTCATCCAGCCTCAGACGATCCCGCAGAAAATCGAATCCCAATTCCTTGGAGGTTCCATACGTCACATCACGACTGTAATGGGCCCGGCGCTCATCGGTTCCCTGGGGCGTCTGGATGCAGCCGACAGTCATGCTCAGCAGCTCGAAAGCCGCCCGGTTGAGTTCGGCATCACGCAGCGCCAGATAATCATTCACGGTGACCACATGACAGCCCTGGCCGATCAGCGCGCGCAGGTACGTGGGGAGGACCGCCGTCAGGGTCTTGCCCTCTCCCGTCTGCATTTCGGCCAGGCCCCCCTGGAAGATGGCAATGGCCCCCTCGATTTGAACAGGGTAATGGCGGAGCTTGAGGGTCCGGTGACAGGCCTCTCGCATCAGTCCGTAGGCACGAACCAGCAACGAGTCCAGTTCCACACCGGAACGAGCCAGCCATTTCAAGTCGACTCCCCGGAGCCTCAATTCCTCATCCGAGGCTGAGGCGAGACTCTCGCTCTCTGCAATGACCTGCCCAACCAGTTGGCGCCGCTCCGTAATGGTGCCTGGCCACAGTCCACGGGTGAATCGTCGCAGCGGCTCGAACACGGAAGTCTCCTCGGATCCCAGTGACGACTGTATTCACAGTACTCCAGGTCGGAACAACACCGACAGCGACCTGGCGAGTGGTGAAGCCTGATGGCAGTTCAACTCCGAGTCCCGGCAGCGTGCTGAACAACAAAAAACCGCAGTTCCCGCCGGGGGGAGAACTGCGGCTTAAACTCCGGATCGATCGTAGTCCGGGACCGTTCCCCTCAACGGGGGCCCCCTTGCTGACCAACCAGGCGCTTGGCAATGTCGACTTCAATCTTGCCGAAATTGGTCTCATGCCGCTTCAGTGACTGTCCAAGGGTGTACCACAGCCGCATGGCGGTGGAGTAATTCATGACCAGCCGCTGATCAATCTTCACCGGGACCGGATTGCTGGGATCACCCACCGGAGCCGTGTTGAGACCAAAGTCGAGAATCAGTTCTTCAGGAGAACCAGTCACCCGGGCGAAATTCGTGTAAATGGGCTCCAGATCCGAGGGCTCAATCGTGGGCTGAACGACAGCCGCTCCGGGAACTGGACGATTCTCTGCAGCAGATTCGGTCGACATCTAAAAACTCCAGGTGTTTGGTCACGGGAGATTGTCAAGGGTGTGAGCCGATTGTTGAAACGTAACCCCCGGCTTCCCCTCCGGAAGTATAACGAATCTGACCGCCGGAGGGAGGGTAGGCCCAAGGGCTGGCGGTCCCCGACGTCCAGGCGGGATTGTGGGCTCCCACACCGTAGGCCGCAGGATTTGTGTAGGCGTTGGGGGGCAAGCTGGGCGAAACCTGGGGGCAGAGTTCGGGAGGCACCTCGGCGATCCGGCGGTACGGACGGGTGACCTTGCGGCAAAAATAGACACTTTGGAGTTTCAAGTGTCGCGCGATGGAGAAACAGAGCGATGGCCGGGGGCAGCTCTCGCTTGACTCATAGCATTCGTCGTCGCAGGACTCCTGGGCACGGCAGGGAGCCGCGGTCGCCAAGCCTCCCAGCACGGCGACCGCCAGCAAGATCCGAAGACAGCCAAGACATGTACGCATGAGTATCCCCTTCCTTGAGGAATGTTTGAGACCGGGAAAACGGTTCTCGCAAAAACATCGGAAACCCAGATCGGAGAACTGAGTCGGATCGATTCGATGCAAGCGATCCGGCCGGATTTGCCGTCATCCAACAGGCGCATCTGGAAAAGACCGCAAGTTTTACCATACCACGTGAGCGGTTGGCGGCGGTGTCTGAACTTCCCAATCCGTATTGACACAAGCGTTCACTTCCGGGTTGAAATCAAGATTCGGATTGTGACATGCAACGTTGCGGGGATTGGTAAAAAGAGAAAACTGGTTGGTATCCCCGATCTGGACAGCGGGGTAGACTACAGGGATTTTCGACAGTGTCGAGTTCTGCCTTGTTTCCGACCTCTGCTGGTCTGAACAGTTTTAGGGCATGTTCAACGCTCTGTTCTGAAGGTTTTTGGTGAGTTTCTCTGGCGGCGGTCCGAGCAGCCAAAGAAATTTGTCGTCGGGGAGTGAGTGCAATCCAAACAGCCGGGTTGGGTGTTGGGTGGTCCGGGGAGTGAATCCGGGGTTCCTTCAGCGAGCTTCGTCTCGGCGGGTGTGATTGCGTTCGTCAGTCGGTGTGAAGCGGGGAGCCCCCAACAAGCACCTGCGAAGGCAGTCGCCTCAAGCCGGCCACACACTTCTCATGCGTCCACTTAATCCAGTGACTTTGCACTCCTGTTCAGAATGCGGCTGCCGGTCATGGCAGTTGCTCTCGGATGTCTTGTCGCTGTTCCTCCCCTGATCCGTCCGACTTTTCCGCTGCTGGAGTTCTGGGTTATGCGCTTCTCACCGTTCCGGGATTTCATTGCCAATGTGGTCCTCAACACCGGTCGGGCAGGATGGTTGCAGGCTGACCGCAAAATGATTCGGAAGTCGCTGAAGAGAACCCGCCTTGGGGCCATGGCTCCCGCCCAAATTCTCGAAAGCCGGGCGATGCTGGCTGGCCCCCAACTGGTCAGCGTGGTCCCCAACACCGGCGGCTTCCTGGCCGATGGCCAAACTTTGACCGAAGCCCCTCGGGAACTCACGATCACACTCAGTCCGGGGGCGGCGCTGGACTCCACCACGGTGGCCGACAGTGTTTCCGTCCACACGATTGGTGCCGATGGGGCCTGGGGGACTGCCGACGACGTCGCCGTTTCCCTCGGCTACGTGGGTATTGGGCCTCTGTCGAACCAGATTACAGTCCGCTTCGCCGAATCGTTGCTCGTTGACCAATATCGTCTCAGAATCGCTGGCAGCCTGCTCAACGTCGATGGCGACGCCTTCAACAACGGTGTCGCTCGGAACCTCGACTTCCGGGTCGATTTCGGAGGCCAGGTGGTCTCCGTGGTTCCCCAACCGGTCATCCGCTCGGTCTCTCTCTCGGCCTTCGATGTTTCCCTCCTGCGCGGAGGAGACACCATCTCGATCGACGGCGGGGCGGGCCCGGTGACGTTCGAGTTCGTCAATACGGCGGTGGGAGGAACCGCTCGTCCCGGCAACATCGCCGTGGCATTCTCGCCCTCGCAATCACCGACCCAGGTGGCGAACACGTTTTTGGCACGGCTCAACCAGTCTTCGCTTGCAGCACCTGCGACTCCCGCCCTCCGGCGTCTGACTGCCACCGCACTCCCCTCCTCGATCTCGCTCTCGTCTCCGTCATTCACCCCGGCCGTGCGGATCCAGTCGTCGCTGTCTGGCGTGGTGAGCGTGGCCGACGGTCCTCTCAGCCAGGCCACCGACACGGTCGTGGTCTATTTCAACCGCAATCCTCTGCGGGCGTCCGACGCGGAAAACCCAGGCTTCTACCAGATCGCCAATGTGGCCGACGGACTGCCCAGGCTCCCCCAGAGCGTCTCCTACAGTCCCACGGGGAACAATGCCGTCCTGAAGTTCGCGGCACCTCTCCCCCAGGCCACCTACCGGCTGACCGTGGGAGCCCCGCTGTCTGTCGACGAGACCGTGGCCCAGGCGGTGAATTTAGGGACACTCTATGCGAATACCGGGACCCCCACTTTGGTGGGCTTTCTGGGAGATCGCGGGGGTGTCAGCAATGACAGCCACGATTATGACCTGTATGCGTTCTCCACCGGCTCCGCGGCCACCGGCGGGACGGTGAGCCTGTTGCAGGCCGACGCCAGCTTCACAAGTGGGCTGACCTTCACCATTTTCAGGGAAGACGGGACGGTTGTCGCCTCGGCGACATTTCCGGCTGGAGTTTCCTTAACAGTTATCGGCCTCTCCGCCTCGACCCGGTACTACCTGGGGATTTCGGCGGGTGGCGGCACGCTCTACAACCCAATCACCGGTGCTCCGGGGAATCCCGGCGTCGGTCTGGGGGGATACAAGGTTCAGATTGGTCTCACCGCAAATCTGACAGAGAACACGGATACCTCCAGCTTTTCACTCTCGACGCCGCTGGGTCAGTTGGGGACAGCCGGATTCACCATCAATGGCAGCATCAGTCCTCCGGGGACGGTGGCATTTCCTCCCGAACCGGGGGGCAATGACGAACCGGGGCACCGGCAACTCCCCGTAGAAGGGGAATTCAACGACACCGACGACAACGGCCAGGCCCCCCGCGTCCCCACGACGATCCCCACCTTCCGTTACAATTTCCGGCAGATTTATGGACAGGATCCGCAGGGAAATGATCTCTTCAATCAGATTACAGAAGCCCAGAAACAACGCGCCCGCGAAATTTTTGAGCTTTACAGCCGTTACATGGGGGTGAAGTTCATCGAAACGGCCCAGGACGGGCTGATTGTGGCGTTCGGCGATCCCCGTGCGGTAATGCCCAACGCGCCGGAGGGGGCCCTGGGAGGAATCGCGGGAGCGAATGGGGACGGGCAGGAGATTGCTCTCATCAACGCGGCGGTCGACTATTCGACCACCAGTGAGTTTGGCGAAGCCTTCTTCAACATCGCGATCCACGAGATTGCCCACAGTCTCGGGTTTTCGCACAGTTATGACGCGCCCGGCGTGATGAGTGGCGGAGCCGAGTCGCTCAATCCTGGAGTGCCCATCTGGAAGGGGACCGAAGCGGTCTACCCGGGCGATGTGAATATGACTGCGGCCCAACGGATCTACAGCCCTTATGGAACCGACATCAATCTGTATGGGTTCCGCGTGGAACAGGCGGGCACCTTCCGGGCCGAGGCGATCGCCCAGCGGCTGCTCGATAGCTCTGGCAACCCGAATCCCAGTCTGCTGGATGCCCAACTCTCCCTGTTCCAGGAATCGTATTCCACCGCCTCGGCGACCTCGGACTTCGGCACCAACAAGACCGTGACCATTCGTCTGGCTGCCCGTCAGGCCGGTGCCGCCGGGAACAGCATTCAACTGGTGGTGACCCGAAATGCCCTGGCGGCGGGCGCTGCTCCATCCATTACTGTGTCCGGCAGTACGATCAATGTGGTCCTCAACACCAATGGGGGCACAACGGCCCAGCAACTGGTGAATGCGCTGAATGCCAACCTGGCCGCCTCGGCGCTGATCACCGCCGAGATCTCGGCGGGGGACGCGACCTCCAACCTCTCGCTGGCCGCGACGACCTATTCTCCGTTGCGGCTGACGGGGGGGGCGACCAGCCGTACCCTGATCAGCCGCAATGACGACTACTTTGGCCGCGATTCACTGCTCTCTCTCCCCCTGACTGCGGGGCAATACTTCCTGGCGGTCAGTGCCAAGGGAAATTCCAGTTTCGATCCCACCGTGGCCGGCACCGGATACGGTGGGCGGACCGACGGCAACTACCGGTTGCAGGTGGGCTTCTCACCCGAGACGTCAGCCGGACAGTCGCTGCAGACCGTGACCAGCGTCCCCTTCGACGGCGATCTCGATTCCAAGGCGGGGGGGACCTTCGAAAGCTGGTTCCAGGTGGCTCCCACGATCTTTGTTGACAAGCTCAACAGTTCCGACTGGGATCCCCAGGGAACCCTCCAGCGCCCCTTCTCGACCATTGCGGCGGCACTTTCGTCGGCCACGGCCGGGCAGATTGTCCGGATTGTCGGCAATTCCGGGCCTGATGGTCAGGCGGGATCGCTGGACGACAACCGTTCGTACCTGATCGGATTCGACACGCTCGGGAACGCCGCCGAGGATGGTGCCGATTTCATCGTCCCCCAAGATGTGACGGTGATGATCGACGCCGGAGCGATCATCAAGTTGCGGGGCGCGATCATTGATGTGGGCAAGACCGTGCCGAACATCGACCGCAGCGGCGGTGTGCTGCAGGTGTTGGGAACGCCGGGCAATCAGGTGCAGTTCACCTCGCTGGCGGATGACAGCGTGGGGGGACGGAGCGATCCCAATGACTTCGTTGGCCCGGAAAAGGGGCAATGGGGGGGGATCGTGTTCCGACAGAGTTCCGACTTCGTCGGTCTGCCCGGGCAGCAGGATGGCCGGGACTGGGCCGGTCGGGGGGTCTTCCTCAACTCGGTCAACCAGGCCCGCTTCCAATACGGCGGCGGACAGGTCTTCGATGACTCGGTGCTGCGGGTCTTCACTCCGATCCATATCGAGAACCTCGATGGCGATGCCCGGCGGTTCTCCCGGCCGAATGTGTGGTTCAATACCATCACCAGCAGTGCCGACGCCGCGATCTCGGCCGAGCCGAACAGTTTCGCCAACACCGGGGACCGGTCGGGACCGCTGGTGCGTGGGAACACCGTGACCGGGAACAGTCTCAACGCGTTCTTCATCCGGGTTCGGACCGAGTTCGGCAACCCGATCGACACGCTGCAGTTGGCGGCCCGCATCGACGACACCGACATCACGTATGTGCTGGCAGAAAACCTGATCATCGAGGGGGGTGCCGGTGGGGTGTTGATGCCCGATCCCGCCGATCCTTCGACTTGGGATGCCCGCGTGGCGGCCAGCCTGGTGCTCGATCCGGGAGTGGTGCTCAAGCTCTCGGGAGCGCGGATCGAGGCCCAGATTGGCGGTTCGCAACTGCTGGCGGAGGGAACCAGCGCCCGCCCCGTGGTGTTGACCTCGGTGCGGGATGACATGTACGG
>JBKDUK010000159.1:0-11154 GCA_046339535.1 Planctomycetaceae bacterium
TTCTGCAGGGAGAGCTGGAGAGCTGTGCCGTCGAATGCCTGCCCGAAGACTCTGCCGACCGGGCCGCGCGGGCTCTGGCCGCACGCCAGGTTCTGCAGCCGCTGGTCGAGCATCGCACGGAGATTGAACAGGCGGAGCGGGCTCGCGTGTTGCTGGCCCGGGTGCTGCGGGTGGGAGGAGAGCCAGGGGAAGCACGCCGCCTGATCGACGCCGCCCGCTCCCAATCGCGCGACCCCTCCCTGCGCGAGGCTCTCCTGCGGGAAGAAGTCGAATGCCGTCTGGGCGAAGGAGAGGTTGCCGAGGCCCGGCGAGTGATCGGGGAACTTGCGGCAGGTCAGTCGGCCAACCCGGGCGACGCCGGCGAAAACTGGGAGACCCGGCTGCTGCAGGCCCGTGTCCTGCTGGCGAGTTGGCGCTCGGGGGTAAAAATGCGGTCGCAACTCGCCTCGCGGGAGTTCCAGGCCGCGCGGGAGGTGCTCTCGCAGGGCGCCGAATCCGCCCCCGAGGAATGGCGGGAACTGTTTGCCTTGTTGAGCGAGATCCAGCAGGAAGAGCAGACGCTCGGGCCGGAACTTTCGGGGCTCTCACTGCAGATTCGGCAGGCCCTGGCCGCGAACCAGGACCGCGAGGCTGATCGTCTGTTGGCCCGTGGTGCCGAGTTGGCCCGTCGCCGGGGATTGACTGACCGGGCCGCGGAGTGGGGATTGCAGCGAGGCTCTCTGGCTCTCGAACGCGAAGACTGGGAGGCAGCCGCCCAGGACCTGTTGTCCGTCTCCCGGGAATTCCCGGAGAGTCCCCGGGCGGCCGAAGCCCAATTGCTGGGGGCGTACGCTCTGGGCCGAACCTGGCGGACCGAAAAGAGTGACGACAGTCGGCGAGACTACCGTGACGCACTGGAGCAATTCTGCCAGCGGTTCCCGGACGACTCGCGACGCCCCGAAGCGGAATGGATGTGGGGTGAGCTGTGCCGGTGGGAGGGACGGCTGGTTGAGGCCGCCGATCATTTCGATCGTGTCCCCCGTGGTCATCCCCGAACCGATGCCGCCACATTGGCTCTGGTGGAGCTGGCCCGACAGATGGTCCAGGAGGGGCATCATGATCTGCTGGATGTGATGCGGGAACGCCTGTGGGGACGACTTCCTCCGGACGATGAGCCGCTGCGGACTCCCGATCTGCCCGTTGCCATGACGACGCTGGAAGTGGAACTGTCGGTTGGCAGTCCGGCTTGGCCCCACGTGAACACCCTGCTCGAGCGACTGGAAAAAGGTTCTCCTGAGTTGGCTGCCCCATCTCCCGGCGAACCTCCCGAATCCATTCCGAATCCCCCGGGAAACCTGCCAACATCGGCGGATTTCTGGGGGCTGCGGTTGGTGGCTGCGGCCGCCCAGGGGAGGTGGGCCGATGTGGATCGACTCTGGAAGTCGCCGCCGCCGCATTCGGCCCGCAAGTTGCTGGCGCTCTGTGAGTTACGCGATCGGGTGCCCCCGGGCGATCGCATGACGGCCGAGGAGGCCCGGCTGAACCAGGAATTCCGGCAGCGTATGGCACGGTTTATCGAAGCGTGCAGGGACGAGTTATCGCCCGGGGAATGGTCCAGGTTCGCCCAAGGGCAGGCCCGGCTCTGTGCCTCCGCCAAGCGGGTGGCCGAAGCCCGCGAATGGTATCAACAGGCGATCGAAGGAGCTCCCTTGAATTCGCCTGAGCGGCGCGAGTTCGCTCTGTTTCTGCTGGAGCTCCCCGATGCCCCGTCGCGGCAGGCTGGGGTGGACCTCTTGACCCGTCGTGAGAAGGGACTGAAGGCGGGAACTGAGGAATGGTTGGATGCGAGGCTCGAGTTGGCTCGGGGCTTGACGCTGGTGGATCGAGCTGAAGAGGCGTGTCGGCTGTTAAGAAAGACCCAACTTCTGTTCCCTTCGGCAGGGACTGCAGTTCAGAGGGGGCGCCTTCGGGAATTTCTGAATCGCTGGGCCGATTCTGGTTCTTTCGATCCCTGACTCCCCCGGTTTTCCGATCAGGATTAAGCGATTTATGTGTTGCAAGTCGTTTGCTGGAAATGACTTGCGTTTATCTGGATAAAAACCGGGAATTTCCGTGTTTCCCTTGGCGGACGGGGAGTTCCGACTGGACTTCTGGGAACAAGGCTGACAAATTCAAGAGCCACAACGCTGAGAAGATGTTCTTTTTGGGCGAGTGTGCTTGTGGTGACTGAAGTGAATGTGGCCGAAGGGGGAGTCGACGTGCTGAACAAGAAGCAAGTTTGGACTGGTGCCTGCCGTATCTTTTCGCGGCTGCTGCAAGGTGCGGGTCGCGCCCGGGCGGGGCGTCGGTCTGCCCCTGTGGCGGTCGAGGCTCTTGAGGGTCGGCAGTTGCTCACCGCGTCGGCTCCCGGTTGGGAAGATGTGGGCCGTCTCACTCTCAGCTTTGCTCCCGACGGGACATCCGTGGGTGGACAGGCGAGCAGCACATTCAGCAAGCTGAATGCGTTGGCCCCGGCGTCTGTGTGGCAGCAAACCATTCAGGACGCCTTCCAGGCGTGGGCCTCACAATCACGCATCAACGTCGGGTTGGTTTCCGACTCCGGCATCGCGGCGGGCACCGCGGGCGATTTGCAGCAGGATTCCCGGTTCGGCGACATTCGCGTGGTTGGTGTGTCGCTGTCGAGCGACACAGCCGCCTTGTCGGTCATGCAGAATGAGACTGTTGCAGGAACCTGGTTCGGCGATTTGGTGATCAATACCAGCCTCAATCTCACCAGTCTGGACGCCCTGTACAACTTGGCGCTTCATGAGGCCGGGCACATCTTCGGTCTGGCTACCAGTACCGATCCGGTCTCCCCGATGTATTCAGTCTTGCAAACCTCTGGGCGGAAGTCTCCCACCGCCAACGATGTGGCGGCTCTGGTTCAGGTGAATGGAGAGCGGGTTGCCGATCGGTTTGATGCGATTGCCTCCAATGAGACGTTGGCCACCGCCTCCGTACTCACCACGTCGGGAGATGCCGGCTGGAATGGTGGGGAAGTGCCCATCGTCGCCTGGGGCGAATTGCAGTCCTCCTCCGACGTGGATGTCTATCGGGTCAGTGCCACCCCCGACTACTCGGGAACCGTAAGCTTCCGCCTGCAGACCACTGGCCTGAGCCAGCTTCGGGGTCGGGTGCAGGTGTATAACGGAGCCGGCCAATTGCTCGGAAGCGCCGCAGCCAGTTCCTCCAACACCGACCTGCGGGTCGCTGTGTCGGGAACGACCGGTTCCGAAACCTTCTACGTTCGCGTCAGTGCGGTCAATAGCTCGGCCACCGGCGAAGGTTCCTATGCGATCGTTGCGACTTGCGACTCCAAAGTGAAGGCTTCGACCTCCTTCATTCGTCAGGTCGTGGCGACCTATGGACAAGATCTGGAACCTGTTGAGCTCTCCAAATTGATGCGGGATGGTGTCAACTACAACGAGTTGAAGGAATGGGATTCCGAGACCGGCAAGAATGTCGTGCAGACCCGCTTTTTGCAGGACACATCCAAGTTCTGGAGTCTCGGGACGGTTTCCACCGCGTCCGACATGGATCTTTACAAGTTCCGCGTGGCGGTCGATGGTCAGCGCCTGACGGCGACCGTGCGGGCCCTGGATGTGAATGGGCTGCTGCCCGCCCTGGCGTTGGTCGACAAGCAGGGGAATGAATCGCCGGTCACGGTTCTGGCCAATGGCTTGGGACAATACACCATCCAGACCGAAGGCCTGCAGACGAACAAAAGCTATTATCTGAGGGTCGATGGTTTGACCGACAGTGGTCCCTACGCAACTGGCCGCTACAAGGTGACGATGCGTCTGGGATCCGAGTCGGTCAATCACAACGACTACGCCTCGGGCACCTTGACCTCGTCTGCCTCCTCGCAGTTCTTCAAGTTCGAAATCGCATCGGCACAGATGTTCCAGTGGGCGGTGCAGGTTGATCCCGGTTCCGCTGCCGGATCGGCCACCGTGGAAGTGGCTCTGTTCGACGCGGCTGGTAACCTGAAGTACCGTCTGATCGGGCTGCCTGGTCAAATCCGGACTGCGGACGCCCTGATGCTCGGCAAGGGAACCTACTATGTCCGCGTCGCCCTCACCCCGATCGGCAACGCCAACCTGGTGCCCATCACCTATAAGCTCAAGGGAAGTCTGATTTCCGATCCCATCAGCGTCGTGGGAAGCGATCCGACAGGATCGGCTGGTGGATCGACTCTCACGAATGGCACCACCGACCCCACGTACAACTCGGTCTTGTGGTACTCGACACCTATCTACTCCACAGGTTCTTCGACTTCGGTGGACATCAACACGATCTACGATTACACGTGGAACACCGGGTATCTCGTCTGAGATCCCTGTCAGTTTCGGTCCCGGGTCACCTGCCTTGTCAAATCCCCTCCCCTTTCGGGAGGGGATTTTTTTTGAGTGATGACTCCCCTGCCCCGCCAGCACCAAATCGACCCTGAGCCGGGGAGTTTCATTCGGTCCGACACATCGCCGCGCGGCTGCGTGTCGACAGCCGCATTCGACGTCGCAGCAATTCGGGAGGGACTGCTGACCCTCACTCCGTTGATTCCAATCCGCGGTTACTCTTTTGGGCTGACAAAACGCATCAGTGAGACCAGGTCTTTGAAGAGCCGTTTGTCCTGGATGTATTTCAAGTCACCATCGTTGACCGCGATGGCGATCAGAGAAGGATCGCCACGGAAAGCCTCCGTCAGTAATTCGATCGTTCTGCGGAGTCCGTCAATGGACGGCTTGGGGTCGAGAGCCTCGATACAGGCCGCCTGGTAAACGGCGATGGGCTGCCGATTCAGGGCCAACCCGCGTCGGGCATCTTCGCGAGCCGCCGCGAGTTCCCCTTTTCTGGCTCGCAGTACACCCCGTCCCAGCCAGACCAAGCCATCGTCAATCCGTGAAGTCTTGATGAACTCATCGAGTACCTCCAGGGCCTCGGCTTCGCGCCCAAGGTGCTCGACCAGTACGAGTGCGAGATTACGATGGGCCGCACTGTTCGTTGGATCCCAGCGAATGGCTTCGCGAAAATCCTGTTCGGCCCCCTTGGGATCTTCCCCCATCCGGGCCACTCCCCGGACGATCCAGCTCTCGACATCGGTTGGAGTACGGGTCAATCCCTCCCGCCGATCGACCTCCCCCTCGGCAGTTCGCCCCACGCGTTCGAAGAGCCGCGATCGGAGAAAATAGATTCGGGTTTGCGAAAACCCCTGTTGGATCGCCTTGGTGCAGTCTTCAATCGCCTCCTCATAACGCCCCATGGCTTCAAGGCACAGGGCGCGATTCCGCAAGGTATCCAGATTGGAAGGATCCAATTCATGGGCAACGGTGTAATCGTCATAGGCTTTTTGATACTGCTTCCCCATCAACCGGATTGTGCCACGCTGCCACCACCCGAGATGCCATTTCGGGCTGAGTGCAATGCAGGCCGTATAACTGGCTTCCGCCTCATCCAGCAGATTTCCGGAGACTTGATTGTTGCCTGAAAAAAACCACAGGCTCAAATCCTGGGGTGATTGGTTGGTCAGGCGGGCCAGTGAGCGGGCCGCGGCTTCCTGATTCTGCAGGATCAGGTGCGACAGACCTTCGAGCCGCTCTTGCATTCTCGATGGACCAGCATTGGCTTCGGCCTGCAGCCGCGCTTGATCGGCTTGCTCCTGGTCGCCGAGCAGCCGGTAAAACCTCGCCCGTTGGTCCCACACGGCAGCCGGGACCAGGGTCGGCGAAAAACAGGAAATCGTCAGCAAATTGATTTCCAGCGCCTTGTTTGCGGCAGCCCGTTGGTCTTCGCCATCCTCCCGGCGATGGCTCACCACTTCCCCGATCAGAAAGAGCATCTCGGCCGCCGCCTCTTCCATTTGCTCCCGTTCGGATGTCGAGAGCAGTTGGTAGAAGACTGTCGACCTCCAGGTCGCTGGCTGCAACTGCAGATCGTTGGCGGGACGATTGGCCGGAATGGTCAGCAACCGCCGGATTGGGTATCCAAGCCCTTCCAGCAGCTCGACAGACCGATCGATCTCGCGGGTCGCCTCCGCGAAATTATTGTTCACGAGCGACAGCTGGGCGGACGTCTTGCGGGCCTGTTCCGCGAACTCGACGAATCGGCTTTTTGCCGAGTTCTCGGCCAATTGGTGACCCCGAAGTGCCGCGGTCGTCCCCAGGATTCCCAGTCCGGCCAGCGAGAGTGTTCCGATTCCGCCCGCCGACATCAGCCGCGGGTGGCGGCGGACCCACTTCGACACCAGCTCACGGACTGAGGGATTCAGGGCATGCCGCAGCGGCAGGTGCTGCAGATGGCTGTGGAGATCGTGGGCCAGTTCATGCGCCGACTGGTAGCTATCTTCGGGGCGATAGGCGAGACAATGCCGCACAATCGACTCTGCGGCCGGACTGACCTGCCGATTGTGCTCGCGCAGCAGAGGAACCTTCGTACGGACCTCCAGCATTCGCTGGAGATCGTCCCATGACGTTCCGGAACGGCCGGTGACGAAAGGCAGCCGGCCGGTGAGTAACTCGTACAGAACGACTCCCAGGGAGTAGATGTCACTCCGCTCGTCGACCGACGCCCGGTCGCGGAATGCGAGGATCTGCTCGGGACTCATGTAGAGCAATGTGCCCCCCACGACGGGGTTTTCCAGGCCTTCACTGTGCCTCAACGTTGACAGATGAAAATCCAGCAACATCGGCTGACCCTCATCGGTGATCAGGATGTTGCCTGGCTTGATGTCGAGGTGGAGGATCCCGTGGTCGTGGGCATGGGCCATGCCGGATGCCAGCCGTCCGGCAACCCAAAGAACGGTATCGCAGTAGCTGCCCCCCTTCAGTTTCAACAGCCCGGCTTCGCGGGAAGGATCACGAACCAACCGCGAGGTGGTCTCGAGATACCTCTGATCCACACTGTCCACCGAATCCCGCGATTCGAGCAGATTGGAACGGGTCTCACCGAGGTCCGGACCGGTCTTCTGGCTGGACTGGGCCTGGGTCCGCACGGTGGTCAGCAGGGAGACATTGTCGTCCGGGGCGACTCCCTGCACGTGAAGTTGGTCCACCCACTCCTTGAGGACGTACCGGCCCAGAAATGGCATGCACAACACGCGCATTTCCCCCAATTCGTGATAGGAATACAGGGGCACGATATTGGTGTGCTGTAAGCGGGCCAGGCGGTCGGCCTCAACGGTGGTCTCGGTGGTGAATTTCAACACCACCAACCGATTGGCCAAAGAGGGTTGTCGAGCGAGGTAGACCCGGGCCGAGGCCCCCCGCCCAAGGAGTTCGACGATTTCGACTCCCAGTTCACTCTGGGCTGAGTAAATCGCCTGCCCCACCGGATCGGGTCTTGCGCTCCCCCTCCCTCCACGCCTCCGCCCTTCGCCGCCGCGCTGGCTTGAACCATCCGCCAGGTCCGACAGAGATTTGGCCGACACCACGTCCCGCGAGATTGCCGAACCCGGGGGCCCCTCCAAACGGCCCGCGCCTGCCGCACCCGACGGATCATTCCGGCCGCCGCCGTTCGGTGCCCCGCCCCGCCCGGACTGTTCCCCCGATGCACCCCGTCTGGAGCCGACTGACTCATCTGGCCAATCGGAAACATCACAACCCCAGTGCTCGGCATATTCCGATCGTTTGACGGAATCTCCAAGCAAGAGTCGGACCCGATACTCCTCGAATGCCAGGGGGGCCAGAAAACCCTCTGACTGGAATTCCTCAGGGAACCTGGACCGATAGTCGGCCAGCGGCCGCGGAGCTCCCTTTTTCCATCGCAATTCGAGGTCCACCCGAATCAGTTCGGCCAGGACCTCACTGCGGGCAGGATCCCCCTGCGACGGAACAAAATCTTCGATTCGGACCTGGCTGTCGTCGGCGAATTGTTGCTCATAGTCATCGACAATTTCGTCGAGGCCCATGGCTTACTCCTCGTCGGAGACATTCGGGGAGGTGTTCAGGGTCGGCTCATCCGCTTCCTGCAGTTTGCCTGAAAGTGCCTGGCGGAATTCCTGTAATGTCCTTTCCACGCTTCGCGACGAACGTCCAGTGCGCTGGGCGATCTCTTCAATTTCATAACCCTCAATCCGCAGGCGGATCATCTCACGCTTGACCTCCGCCAGCTTGCTGGTGATCTCGTCGATGACCAGCTGCAAAACGGTCAGGGCCGTGGAATCAGCCACCTGATCTTCGAGAATATAGGCCGAGGCGGCTAAATCATCGGCTGATGTCGTGCGGCGGATATCTCGCCGCGCCGCCCGATGATAGACCGCCGCATGTCGGATTTTATTCAGGGCGATCACCAGGAACAGCCCCCACAACTCCTTTCCCTCCGGCACACTGTACACCCCCGTACTGACACGACGGAAGAAGGTGCGGAACACAGACTGCACAATCTCCTCGGGCTCAACCCGCCTCGCCAGTTCGGCCGACGTCTGTTTCCGGGCCAGGCGATGGAGCCTGTCCGCGTATCTCAAATAGAGATCCGAGGCGGCATCCCCCTCACCGTCTCGCAGTCGTCGAACCAGGGTAAGGTCTGAGGCAGTCGACGCGGAGTCGTACTGATCGTTCATGGGATCCGGACTGGGCAGTGGTCAGGGCAGTGGTCAGGGCAAGAGAACCATCCAATCAGGGTTTCCCTGGTCGTCCCCCCGATGCGAGAATATACCACAATGACCGGGGCCGCGTCACCGGGATGCTTCTGAACAACGGCTCCGTCTGTGCCCGGGAATGGCCAGCCCCGTTCAGCGAGACTGGACGTTTGGTTGCCCAGTTGCTAGGCATCTTCCATTGTGTCCCGCCCGCCCTCTGATGTTCTGACGGATTTCCCCGTTTCCGGCCCCGCAAAATAGCCATGTCGATGAGTGATTCTCCCGCGCATTTCCTCCCTCCTCCCACTCCAGGCAACGCACGCGAGACCGGAATCGATCGGGATATTCTGCAAGGACTGATTCTGAAACTGGGTTATGTCTCGTCGCAATTCTCCACCGAATTGACCGCGCAGAAGCTGCATCTGCCGATTCCGGTGGTGGGGGATATGCTCGAAGAATTGCGGCGTGAAGCTCTGGTCGAGGTTCTCGGAAGCTCCGGCCCCCTCTGTTATCGGTACTCTCTGTCCCAGAAGGGGCGCGATCGGGCCCTCCGCGCCCTGGAAATCTCCGGTTATCTGGGCCCGGCTCCCGTCTCCCTGGATTCCTACAACCAATCGGTGGTGCAGCAGGCCAACAGTCGGCCGGTCGTCGATCCGCAGCAGGTCGCCGAATCGCTGTCCCACCTGACCATGTCAGATGAAGCCCGGATGCTGGCAGGCCTGGCGGTGACGGGAAATCGCAGCCTGTTTGTTCACGGTCCCGCGGGCAATGGCAAGACTGCGCTCTGCCTCGCCCTGCGCAACTCGCTCCACACCTCAGTCTGGGTCCCTCACTGCTTCGCCGTCGAAAACCAGGTGGTTCGGATCTATGACCCGCAGGTCCACGAGATTCAACCTGGGCCGCCGCCTGGACAGTTCGACGCCCGCTGGATCCTGGTTCGTCCGCCCCTGCTGGTCGCCGGCGGGGAGTTGCGGTTGCAGGATCTCGACCTGACCTTCAGTCCCACCCTCCGCTTCTATGAGGCCCCCATTCAACTGAAAGCCAACGGGGGAGTGCTGCTGATCGATGACTTTGGACGGCAGCAGGTGCAGCCTGCCCAAATGCTGAATCGCTGGATTATTCCCATGGAGTATCACATCGATTACCTGACTCTTCAAACCGGACAGAAAATCTGCGTGCCTGTCCGGCAAATGCTGTTGTTTGCGACGAATCTTGACCCCCGGGACGTGACCGATCCCGCCTTTTTGCGGCGGATGGGCTATCGCCTCAATCTGAAGGCTCCCACCCCACCGCAATACGCACGGATTTTCGAGAACTATGCGCAGCGGTTGGGGGTCTCGGTTCCGCCGGGCCTGATCGACATGCTGCTCGCCCGTTATCTCAGAGAGCATCGCGAGATGCGCTGCAGCGATTCGCGCGATCTCATTGAACGGGTCCGTGATTACTGTCGCTTCAATGCCATTCCTTTCCAATTGGCCCCGGAGTATGTCGAACTGGCGTGGACCGGATTCTTTGGCTCGGACGACTGAGATCCCTGCTGTTGTCGTTCCGCTCGATTCCAGACCATTAGGGGCGTCGCTCGATACGCACGCCGGTTCCGGACCAACCCTCGAGCGGGGCGGACTCGGCTGCATTTCGTTGCTTTGCCTCGGAATGACTCGGCAGAAAAAACTGAAAATGTTTGGCGGTTGCCAAGCCCGGTTTCCACACCTCTGGGTGTAGCCGACAGCAACGTGTCGGATGCAAAAACAAGTTTCGCAGCGACGACTCAGATGCCGTTGAGAGTCGCCTGCCTGGCCTCGCCGCAAGTCCTGGTTGTTCCAGTCGACACTCGCTGCGGACAGGCCACCCCCGGAGTTCTTTCCACGCTCCCGGTCCGTACGTTCAACGGCAGGATTCACCTTCCCAGGAGATTTGGTCATGTCGCAGTTCATCGCCGCCGCCCGTCGTTTCCTGACCCGCGAAGAGGGAGCCACGATGGTCGAATACGGCCTGATGGTCGCTCTGATCGCCGTGGTCGCCGTGGCCGCCGTCGGCACCCTCGGCGGCACCGTGAAGGGCGTGTTCAACAGCACGAACACCCGCTTCACCGCCCAGTAATTTCGGGGTGGCCCAGCGGCCCCCCACAGAGAGCCGATCCCGGGACTCGCACCGAGCCCGGCGGGATCAAAAGACAGTGCATTCTTCCCGCAAGGATTTCTGCAGCAAACCCCTGGGGGGCCTCTGGCTGCTGACACTTGAGCTACGGCCGCGGGAAGGTGGTCGTTGAACGGACCGGTTGTGGACTGGAAACCACTGCCGGTCCGTTTTTTTCTTTGCTGGTCGTCACCGGCCGGTCCCTGCACCGGGCAGGTTCTCGAGTGACGACCCGGGGGTTCCGAAAAACCTTCATTTTGTTTGGCGGATTGCCGGGTGATTTTCGACCACTCATGTCGTAGCCGATTCAAACCTGTCGGATGCAAAAACAAGTTTCGCAGCGACGACTCAGATGCCGTTGAGAGTCGCTTGCCTGGCCTCGCCGCAAGTCCTGGTTGTTCCAGTCGACACTCGCTGCGGACAGGCCA
>JBKDUK010000160.1:0-3243 GCA_046339535.1 Planctomycetaceae bacterium
GTGATTGCGACAACGCACAAAAGGCGTTGATGGACTCCCTCCAACACGGTGGGGCCTACATCGACGACAGCCAGATCAAACACCTCGACACCTGGATGCACCAACCCGTCCCCGGTGGCTTGGCCATTGTGCGACTTCAACGATTCACTCCCCCTCCCGAGGCTGACTCCGATGTCCCGCCAACGCCGTCCGCGTGAGCGCGTGTGCTGTCGTCGTTGCGGGCGTGACACGGAACGGTACGTGGGGGATCGGCGAGATCCGTACTGTCGTCGATGTCTGCAACCAGGCCACAGCCATGTTTGCCCCGATCACCTGGATCGACCGCGGGAACCTCGAGTGCAAGAGCCAACACTTGATGATTCGTCGTGACGATGACAGACAATCCGCACTCGTCCGTATCCCCAATCCGTGAATCCGACTGCGGCCCATGGAACTTCGTCCTTACCAACAAGCAGCGATCGCTGCGGTCTACCGTTATCTCCGGGACCGAGATGGGAATCCCGTCGTCGTCTCGCCGACCGGTTCAGGCAAAGCGATCTTGAGTGCCAAGATCGCCAGTGATGCCGTGCTGCAGTGGAATGGCCGGGTGTTGGTCCTGGCCCACGTCAAGGAGCTGCTGGAGCAGAATGCCGACAAACTGCGGCGTCTGGCTCCACAGCTTCGTGTGGGCCTGTATTCCGCCGGACTCAAGCGACGTGACACCGACACGCCGGTTGTCGTCGCCGGGATTCAGTCGGTGTATCAGAAGGCTTGTGAACTCGGACGGTTCGATATCGTCATCGTTGACGAGTGCCACTGGATCCCTCCGGATGGCGAGGGGATGTACCGGCAGTTCCTGGCGGATGCCCGCCAGGTCAATCCCCAGATTCGATTGATCGGATTGACCGCCACTCCCTTTCGCATGAAATCGGGACTCATCTGCGGACCTGACCAATTGCTGACGGAGATTTGCTACGAGATTGGAATCCGAGAATTGATCCGGGATGGGTTCTTGAGTCCCCTGATCAGTCGCGCAGGGGCTCTCAAGGCGGATTTGAGTCAGGTCAGTGTGCGTGGCGGGGAATTTGTCGCCGACGAGGCGGAGGCAGCCATGGATCAGGACGAATTGGTCCGGGCCGCTTGCCGCGAAATCGTCGAAGCCACCGCCGATCGACGAGCGTGTCTCATTTTCGCGTCTGGGATCCACCATGGACAGCACATCTGTCGGATGCTCGCGGACGAGCACGGCATCGAGTGTGGGTTTGTGACGGGGGAGACCTCATGTGCGGACCGGGCGGAACTCCTGGCGCGATTCCAGGGGGTTCCTCAGGCCACACTGTTTGCGAAGCCGCCACTGAAATATCTGTGCAATGTCAGCGTGTTGACGACCGGGTTCGACGCCCCCCAGGTCGACTGTGTCGCGTTACTGCGGCCAACGATGTCCCCCGGCCTTTACGTCCAGATCCTGGGACGCGGATTTCGGCTGGCTCCCGGCAAAACCAACTGTTTGATCCTCGACTTCGGGGGCAACATCCTCCGCCATGGTCCAGTCGATCAAATTCGCCTGACTCAAGCAGGTGGAGCGTCCAAGACGAGCGTTCCGGCTGGCAAGGAATGTCCGCAATGCCGGGCGGTGATTGCCACAGCCTATGCGCGATGTCCGGAGTGTGGCTATGAGTTTCCTCCTCCGGAGCGACAGCGCCACGAACCCACGGCGGCGCGGGTCGGTGTGTTGTCTGGACAGTCCTGCGACACAGATTTCGCGGTTCATGACATCAACTACAGCGTCCATCTCAAAAAAGGGGCATCTCCCGAGGCTCCGCGGTCTTTGCGGGTCACCTATCGCCTCGGTCTGACCTATTGCGTCTCAGAGTTCATTTGCTTTGAACACACCGGCTATGCGCGGCAGCGTGCCGAGCAATGGTGGCGAGCCAGGTCCCCGGAGCCAATCCCGACCACGGCTGCCGAAGCCTTGGAGATCATCCGTGAAGTGGGGATTTGTGAATGCGACCTCGTGACGGTCCGCAATATTGCTGGCGAAACATTCGAACGCATTGTGAGTTACCGCCTCAGGGAGCCAGTGGCCGCTGTTGGCTCCGAGTTCACTGAGGACGACATTCCGTTTTGATTGCCCGAACTGGAAGGAGCCATTCCGTGACCGATGTTCCCCCTCCGTCAAGATTGCACGTTCCGAGTGAACCACCCCAGGATCCGAATCATCCCGAATGCCGAGACTGCGGGGAAGCACCTCGCGAGTGCCGTTGCAGCCCGGGAGAAGGAGGTTGACCCCATGCCCGAGCCCGAACAGACCACCACATTCCCGTCCGGTGCCATCCGCTCGCGCGACGCCGATCGGACGCGATTCGATCTCATCCCTCCGCGAGCCTGGCACCGCCTCGCCGAAACCTGCGCCGAGGGAGCCCGGAAATACGGAGATCGCAACTGGGAACGGGGATTCCCCGCCTCTTCGTTACTCAATCACGCTTTCCGCCATCTCAATCTGTGGTTGTGTGGGGATGCCACTGAAGACCACCTGGCTCACGCCATCTGGAACCTCATGGCCATTATGCACTTTGAGCATGAGCGCCCCGATCTGATGGATGTACCGAGCCGCCAGAACCACGACACGGTACAAGCGACGTGACCATGGAATCCTTTTTCGAAACCCTGTTTCAAGACGCCGTTTCCCCCGAACGGCGTCTTGTCGTGTTTACACTCCCGGGCCAACGGTCCGAGTTTTTTACGTCCTCAGATGCGGCGGCTCAGTACGCCAGTAGTAAGCAGTCCACGCACGATGTGTATTTTGGCGTTGCGTTGATGGGACCTACGGCAGCGGGGCGCGGCCAACTTGAGCAGGTCTCCGCGCTCGCCTTCCTGTGGGCGGACATCGATCTGGCCGGATCGGCACACCCTGGTCATCCCCTCCCGCAAACCATCGAGGAAGCGCAATCTTTATTGGCCGAGATGCCCTATCGGCCATCGCTCGTGGTCGATTCGGGGCATGGTCTCCACGCCTATTGGTTGTTTGACGAACCCATTGTGCTGGCAACTCCCTCAGATCGCGAAGCCGCCCGACACCTGTCCAAAGCCTGGCACGGGCGAATCTGTGAGTTGGCCAGAAAACGAGGTTGGGTACTCGAAAACCTGGGAGACCCGACTCGTGTCCTGCGACCGCCGGAGACCACCAACCACAAGTTGAAGGGCCAGCCGGCGGCCGTCCGGCTGCTCCAGTCCACACAGCTCCGCTACGCTCCGGCGGATCTT
>JBKDUK010000161.1:0-2301 GCA_046339535.1 Planctomycetaceae bacterium
CCTGTCTCCTGCCAAGGCAGCGGCCACGGCGGCCGGTGGAGACCACTGGGGAGTATCGGTGACGCAGGGCCCTCACTTCAATCATGCGGGTCAGTTCGAGCCGCGGGCGAGTTTCCTGCTGGCGGGGCTGTGCGACCGCTCAGGACGCCCGGGGTTCCTGCGGCGGTTCGGCTTCGCCCGACCCTCTGGAAACTGCCGATGGCCGGGGGAATTGGCTACACTGAGGTTTTGACCAACCTTCCTCTCACCCTCACACAGCATGGCAACCAACCGCAAGGCCGAAGTCGACGCGAAGATCCAGGACATCGACTTCACGAAGAACACCTACCAGATCGAACTCGACACCTCGATGGGCAAGGTGCTGCTCGACCTGTATCCCGACGTGGCCCCCGGCCACTGCAAGAACATGATTGCCCTGTCGCAGATTGGCTTCTACGACAACAAGATTTTCCACCGGATCATCAAGGACTTCGTGATCCAGGGGGGCTGTCCCGATGGCAACGGCATGGGCGACGCCGGCTACAAGATCAAGGCTGAATTCAACGACAAGCCGCACGTGCAGGGGGTGCTGTCGATGGCCCGCTCTCAACACCCGGATTCGGCCGGTTCGCAGTTCTTCATCTGCACCGGCAACCCGCGGTCCCTCGACGGCCAATACACGGTGTTCGGCAAGACCGCTGATCAGGCCAGCCTCGACAACGTGCTGAAGATGGGGGTTGTTCCCACCGCCGCCGGCGACCGGCCTAAGACTCAGGTCAAGATAAACAAGGCGACTGTGATCATCACTGCCAAGTGATGTTCCCCGGTGTGTGAGGCCACCCCGCGGAGGGAGTGGTGCCCGCAGGCTGTCGGCCGGGTCGTGCAGACCGAAGGCCGGCAGCGCTCGCGGGGTGTTGAATTTGCTTGTGCGACCGCCGGTTCCCCTGGGGACCGCGGTCGCGGTGTCTCTTTTTCGCCATCGAGTCTTCCATGTCGGTTCAACCGGTTCTGATCAACGGCACGTGGCGTCCCTCGCAGGGAACGCAGACCTTTCAGGCAGTGAATCCCGCCACGCAAGAGCGACTGCCCGAGGTGTACCCCGTCAGTCCCTGGAGCGAGATTGAAGAGGCGATTCTCGCGGCCAAGCGGGCGTTCGCCGAGACCAGCACCTGGACCGGCGACCGGTTCGCGGCCTTCCTGGAACGGTATGCAGACCGCATCGATGCGAAGGGGGCCGAACTGGTGGCCCTTGCGAACGCTGAGACGGCCCTGCCGGTTGAACCGCGGCTGGCCAAGGCCGAGCTGCCCCGCACGACGAACCAACTGCGGCAGGCGGCGGCGGCGGCCCGCGATGGAAGCTGGCTCCGGCCAATCATCGATTCGAAGGCGAACATTCGCTCGATCTTCGGCCCCATTGGCCCGGTGGTGGTGTTTGGCCCCAACAATTTTCCATTCGCCTTCAACGGGATCTCGGGAGGAGACTTCGTGGCCGCGGTCGCCGCTGGTTGCCCCGTGATCGCCAAAGGCCATTCGTCGCACCCAGGCACCACCCGGCTGTTCGCGGTCGAGGCGCATGAGGCGGCCCGCGAGACCGGCATGCCCGCCGGGTTTGTGCAGTTGATCTATCGGACGGCCCATGCCGATGGCGAAAAGCTGGTCTCGCATCCGGCCATCGGTGCCACGGGCTACACCGGCGCCCGCGAGACGGGTCTGGTTCTGAAAGCGGCCGCCGACCGGGCGGGAAAGCCGATTTACCTCGAGCTGTCGAGCATCAACCCCGTCGTGGTGCTGCCCGGGGCGATTGCCGAACGGGGCGCGGCGATTGCCGACGAATTCACGGGCAGTTGTTTGATGGGAACCGGGCAGTTTTGCACGAACCCGGGTCTGGTGTTGGCCCTGGCCGGCCCGGCGACCGACGCCCTGCTGGAATCGGTCGGACAGAAATTTGCAACCGCCCCGGTGGGCACGCTGCTGGGGGAGGGAGTGCTGAAGCATTTGACCGCGGGGATCACCGCGCTGCGGAACGCGGGGGCCGAGGTGGTCGCGGGGGGAGCCACAGGCGGCGGCAAGGGGTTCAGCTACCGCAACACCCTGTTGAAGGTCGCCGCCAGCCGATTCCTCAAGAACCCGGCCGCCCTGCAGACCGAGGCGTTCGGTAACAGTGCGCTGTGGGTCCTGGCTGAGAATCTCGACGAACTGGTGCAGGTGCTGGAGACTCTGGAGGGGAATCTCACGGGAACGATCTACAGCGCCAACGACGGCAGTGACGACGCGCATTACAACCGGGTTGCTCCGGTGTTGCGGCGTTGTGTCGGCCGGCTG
>JBKDUK010000162.1:0-7304 GCA_046339535.1 Planctomycetaceae bacterium
GACCCAGATTCAACACCTTCTTTAAGTTTAGCAAATGCTACTTCATCTAAAGGGCTAAGTGCTTCAATTAGTTTAATTTCATCAGATTTAGGCTTTCTACCTGCACCCTCTCTAGTTCCGCCATGTGTACTCATGATATAAATTGATTATTCAAGTTACAAATATAAACAAAAATCTATTAACTCTAAAATAATTCAATTGAAAATCAACACTTTACATATTTATTACATATTTATTACACTTTTTTTACATTTGTATTGAAATTATACTTACATTTGTATCAGATAAATAATTAATAACAATTTAAAACCTCTGACAAATGAAAAATTTATTACAAATCGCAAACGAAAAAAAATCAAAATTACAATCTTTAAATTCAGTAAAATTAACAGCTTGTCAAAATGATGGCGTAACTGTTTTATCTGAGGTAGGTGTGATAGTTCCAGTAAATGAATTGCAAAAATTTGAAAACGGATACGCTTACGTTTGTGGTTCATTTGCTGCTCAAGTTTCTTTGCGTGAGGCTTTCCGTTTAAATAAAATATAAAAACCTTGCTCGGTCAGAGGTGTAAGCCTCGACAAAGCCCCGCAAGTTTCGACAAGCGGGGTTTTGAGGTGAAAATAATTACTTATGAAAATACCACAAAAAATAATGAAAAAAAAAGAGAGGGGCGATATTATGGCTATTGTTAAATTTAGCAAACTATCACGCCCAACGGTTACAAAGGCTATGAAGTCTGGTACTGGCAGCCGAAAAACAGTAACGTCAATTATTAACTATTACTCTAACATTTAAAAAAAAATAAATATGAAAATAGACAAATTATACATTGAAGGAGTGCTTGACGCTACATTGGAAGATTTCGAGCAAAATGAGAATAGAATAGATCCTGACAAGGGATTAGAATATTTCTTTGGATACATTTATAATTCAAAGGATAGTAAACAAATAATTGGTTGTAAAGTTGAGATGACTTGGATAACTAAATTAAGCCACGATATAGATGACAATATCAGAGAGGACTTGTGGGTTAAAGTTTATTCAAAAGACACTATTGCAGGATTTAAAGCCGATGTTTACGATATGTTTGATCAAATTAATAAATACAGTATAACAAAATGAATTTAATCATCCCCTCAATCATGCTAATTTCAATGGTTTGGATTAGCTATAAAACATTTAAAAACAAATAAAATGGAAAACAACGAAACTCGAAAACTAATGGAGGAGTATTCAAACAAAAGAACGGCAACAATAGGCTATTTTGTACTTTCAATTGCAGTTATAATGATACTTGGAATAGCCTTATGTGTAACAAAATCGGAAAAAAACTTATTAAAAAAACATTATGAAACAAGAAACAAAATTAATTATTTATAAAGCAGCCCTAGTATTTATAGGAATGTTATTAGCAATAGTTTTATTTAGCCAATTTTAATTATGGACTGTAGAATAGGTAGAGATAAAGAATGTGGTATTGCTGGTTGTGCTTTTAAAAGAGCTGGTATAACTCCATGTTCTGAATTAAAAGAAGAACCTATTATACCTAAATTTAAAAAAGCTAAAAAAGTAAAGTTTAAACCTAAAGAGTATAATTGCTTCTATTGTGGTAAACCATTAAAAGAACGTCAAGTAACTAAAGACCATGTAATAGCTAAATCATTAGGAGGTACAAGTCACAGTAAAAACTTAGTAGATAGTTGTAAACTTTGTAACACTTTTAAATCTAATATGACAATTGAACAATTTACTTTTAAGCTACAAACAATATTAAACAATATAAATAAATTAAAATGATTCTACAAGATATTCAAACACTAGAAAAAAAACTAATCTATTCTAATAATTGTGGTTCATCAAGTATATTATTTACAGAAATGATGCACAAAACTAGCGAATGGATAGATAAAGAAAGTAACGCTAAAGAAGTTCATATAAGCCCATTTAAAATAGAATTAGATAAACAAGTGGATTTAGTAGCCTATCATATAGAAAGTGGCATGAGAACCGAAGAAGCTATACTATCAATAGGTAAAAACGTTACTGACTTTAGAAATAGATTAACAGATACACACCATACTATTTTATGGGCTGCAAGAAAAAAAAGAAAACACAATAGAAATTATTAATATAAACCAATAAAAACAAATAAACAAAATGGGAGCAATCGCAACAATCAGTATCGACTTAAACAAGTTAGACAAGTCAAAAATCGTTCACGGAAAAAACGGTTCACAGTATTACAATCTTAATATTAGTGTTAATGACCAAACAGACCAATACGGTAACAATATTCAAGTAACAGAGCCACAAAGTAAAGAGCAAAGAGAAGCCAAAGCACCTAGAGTATTTTATGGTAATGGAGCTGTTAGATGGACGGATGGTAAAATAGTAGTGGCAGAAACTAAACCTAAATTCTAATTATGGAAAAGACATTAGAAACTCAATTACTCGAATTTCAAAAAAAGATTTCAGTAATTAGCAAGGATGCTAAAAATCCACATTTCAAAAATACATACGCATCTTTAAAACAGATTTTAAGCGAAGTAAAGCCAATTTTAAACGAAGTTGGTGTATTAATTACCCAGCCAATAAAAGACGGTAAGGTAGGCACAGAATTAAGTTTCGGAGGCATTAAAGAATTTAGTTATATTGATTTGCCAACTGGAATGAATCCGCAGCAATTAGGTAGTGCTATTACTTACTTTAGACGTTACACATTGGCTAGTTTACTTAGCCTTGAAATTGATGATGATGATGCTCAAATGACTAATAAACCAGTTCAACAAGTAGTGCAACCCACAGTAGACGAGGTAAACTCTAAGATCATAACCGCTAAAACATTAGCAGAGTTAAAAACAATGTTTGAAGCATTACCACCGAATGAACAAAAGATAGCCGTTCCAATGAAAGAAAAACTAAAAGCTACTTTGAAATGAATTTAGCAAATATAACATTAAGTGAAAGAGACTACCAATCTCTTTTACTTAACGGTGCTTTTGACGGGATTAAATTAATTTCTGTTAAAATACTGCCCGACGACACCGAAATCAAAGACGAACAAATGTACATAGAATTGCAAAAAAAGTATGTAAAGGCTCGAAATGAGTTTGAAGATTATAAATTTAAAATGACTACTAATAAATAATATAATGGGAATAATCATAAACGGTATAATAGAAAATGTTAGCACTCGCAAAGATAGAAGCCTAAAATTAACAATAGGCACTCAAGAACTAGGAAGTAAATCTACTTCCGAACTCTTTGAGCTATCAAATAACATAGCTAATATTTATATTTCAGCTAATCAAATTAGCAATGATATTAAAACAGAAATTGATAAACAGAGTAAAGACGAAATTGATAAAATTAAAAGTCCTAGTCAAAGATTAAGAGCTGTTTTGTTTTTAAATTACAAAGAAAATAACTCGGGATTTAATACCTTTGATAATTACTATGCTAGTAAAATGGAGCACATTATTGAACATTATAAAAGTAAATTGGAATGATTAAACTCGAAATAAAACCACTATCAATTAACGAGGCTTATCGTGGTAGGCGTTTTAGAACACCGCAATACGATACTTATATTCGACAAATGATGTTTGCCTTACCAGATAATTTAACCATACCACAAAGTAATATTAAGCTATTTATTGAGTTTGGTTATAGTAGCGCAGCATCTGACATAGATAACGGTGTTAAATGCTTTATTGATTGTTTACAAAAGAAATACGGTTTTAATGACAAGTTAATCACTGAATTAAATGTACGTAAGATTAAAGTTGAAAAATCAAAAGAGCATATTATTTTTGAAATAAGTTAAAATAAATTTTTTTATTACGTTCTTTATTATTATATTTGCATTATCAGAGTAACGAACTGATTTAAAAAATAGCTTAACAATAAAACATTAGAAGTCCTAATGATTAAGTGTAAGGAGTTAAGCCCTTACTTGCTTCGTAAGCAAACTTAATCAATAGGGCTTTTTCAATTTAAAACAAAATGGAAATTCAAAAAAAATTAATTACTCCTGCTAAAGCGGTTGAGTTATTACAAGCAAATGTTAAAAATCGTAATCCAAAATCTAATGTCGTTTTAAAATACGCAAAAGATATGGCTAATGGTAAATGGAAAAATGATACTTTTGAACTAATAAAAATATCTAAAACAGGTATTATATTAGATGGTCAGCATAGACTAATGGCTGTTGTTAAATCTAATACTAATGTATATTTTCATGTAGTTGAAGGATTAGATGATTCTATTTTAGATGTATTAGATACTGGAACTGTACGAAATGCATCAGATGTTTTTAAGATAAATGAAGTAAAATATGCTGCTTTAGTTCCTGCTATTATTAGTTTTTATGATATGCTAAAAGAGAGTAGAAAAGGTCGTTCAACTAATGTTAGTACAAGAAAAACTAATGCTGCTTTATTAGAGGAATATTATTTGAATCCTAAAGTTTGGGATTCAATCGCTTATGAAAGTCAGAATCTTTACAATCAATTTGGTAAAATATTAACTAATTCTTTTATTGGAGGGTTTTTAGCTTTTTTTTCAGACATAAATAATGAAGATGCTATTAGTTTTATGAATCAATTATGTACTGGGAAAAACGTTGAGAATGATTCTATTAACCTTTTAAGAATGAAATTGGTAAATGATAAGGTTAGCACTCATAAATTAACAGCTACAACTAAACAGATGTTTATAATTAAATGTTGGAATGCTTATAGAAAAAACCAAACATTAAAGGTTATAAAATTTATGCCTAATCAAGAATCTTTCCCAATAGCAATATAATTATGGCAGAATTTAACAGTTACGAATTAAGCCGGAATTGGTTTGATTGGTGTTTTGAGAATCCGGATAAAATCAATTCTAATCATACGGCTTTATATTTTTTTATTATAGAGCATTGCAACCGTTTAGGGTGGAAGGAACGTTTTGGACTTCCTACAACTATGAGTATGGATGCTTTAGGTATTAAAAATTATAGGACCTACTCAAAAGCATTTGATGATTTGGTAGAATGGGGATTTATAAAATTGATTGAAAAATCTAAAAATCAATGGAGTGCTACTGTAATTGCTCTAGTAAAAAATACCAAAGCAAATACTAAAGCACTATCTAAAGCAACGCTAAAGCACAGTCAAAAGCAAAGCGAAAGCATTGCTAGTATAGATAAACCTATTAACCTATTAACCAATAAACCTAATAACACTATTCCTGAGTTTACAGAATTTTTAAATTACGCTTTAGAAAAAAAACCAAAGGTTAGCCAAATTGATTTAAAGTTAAAGTATGATAGTTGGATAGCTAATAATTGGAAAAATGGCAATGATAAGAAAATTACTAATTGGAAAACAGCTTTATTAAATACTTTGCCTTATATCAAAGATGGGTTAAATTCTACAATATCTATTCAGGACCGTGAAGAGTTTATGAGAAACGCTGGTAAAATGTAAATTATGCAAAGCTATTCGTATTACGGTATAGACATACCACAAAATAAAACTACTGGACAGGTCCAAACTATTTGCCCTAAATGTTCTCACACACGCAAAAAGAAAACAGATAAGTGTTTGGGTGTTAATTTAGATAAACACGTTTGGCATTGCATCCATTGTAATTGGAAAGGCAGATTAAAAGAAGATAAACCTATGGACCAAAAAATATACACTAAACCGGTATGGAAAAATAAAACAGACCTATCAGATAAAACTATTAAGTATTTTGAGAGCCGGAAGATTAAACAAGAAACATTAATACGTTTTAAGATTACAGAATCAGTAGAATTTTTTACCAACTTTGGAGATGTAAACTGTATTAATTTTAACTATTTTGATGCTAATAATGAGTTAATTAATATCAAATATAGAGGTCCACAAAAGAGTTTTAAACTACATAAGGACGCTAAACTAATTATGTATAACCTTAATAATGTGGACTTTACACAAAGGATTTACATAGTTGAAGGTGAGCCGGATTGTTTAACTATGGATCAATGCGGATTTAAAAACGTTTTATCAGTTCCTAATGGTGCTAGTACCGGTGCAAATAACTTATCTTACTTTGATGATATTATTGATTTATTAGATAATTGTCCGGAAGTCTATTTATGTTTAGATAATGATAATGCTGGTAGGAATTTAAGAAATCAGTTAGCAGACCGGATAGGTAAAGAAAACTGTAAAATAGTAGAATTTAAAGATTGTAAAGATGTTAATGACTGCCTAAATAAATACGATTTACAAGCTGTTATTGATAGTGTAACAGATGCTAAAGATTTTCCTTTAGAGGGTGTTTTTACAATATCGGACCTATCAGATGATATTAACGACCTTTACGAAAATGGATTAGATAAAGGGGTTAATTGTCAAATAGATGGATTTAACCTAAATATTGTTAAAGGCTATTTATCTATTATAACCGGCATCCCTTCGCATGGTAAATCAGAATGGTTAGATAATATGTGCGTTCACCTTAGAAGGCATCATAACTGGAATGGTGCTTTTTACAGTCCTGAAAATAGACCTAGTCAATTACATTTTAGTAAAATGGCACGTAAAATAGTTGGTAAATCTTGGGATGGTCCTAACCGTATGAGCCATTACGATTTAGATAATGTTAAAAAATACCTAAATAACAAGTTCTTTTTTATCAAGCCGGAAAATGATTTTACCTTAGATAGTATTTTAAACCATTGCAAACAGTTAAAAAAGCGTAAAGGATTAGATTTTTTTGTTATTGATGCTTGGAATAAATTAGAGCATAAAGGGGATGGCTCCACAAATGATATAGGTAAATCTTTAGATAAGATAGTTGCATTTTGTGAGATAAATAACGTTCATTGTTTTTTAGTTGCACATCCTACAAAGATGAAAAAATCAGATGGTAAAGTATTTGACGTTCCAACTCTTTACGATATTAATGGGTCCTCAAACTTCTATAATAAAGCAGATAATGGTATTTGTGTTTATAGAGATAAAGAAATAGGGGTTGCTTATGTTTATATTCAAAAGGTTAAATTTAGCCATTGGGGCGAAGAAGGTATGAGTTCTTATTCTTACGAAATGAATAGTACTAGATATTACAAAGGTACACCGGATTATAGTAATTGGATAAATGATGCACCTAAACAAGAAAGTGTTTTTGAACAACCCAAACCACTAGAAAATAATACTAGCTTTTTAAATGAAGCCCCTATAATAATTAATGATGAATTTGAGCCTTTCTAAAATTAATCTAATTGATTTACAGCACTTTACAAAAATAATGTAAATAATATTTGTGT
>JBKDUK010000163.1:0-19147 GCA_046339535.1 Planctomycetaceae bacterium
TGGCGACCATCGCAAGACCCAGAAAACGATGGGTGGCCCTCCCGAATCGACTGGCGAGTGGCTGGTGATGCACCGGAATGCCGCTATCATCAAGATCAGTTCAGCAACTGTCCCTCCCATCGAGAGAGCTCCCATGAAACGATGTTCGTTTCCAGACGTGCTGGCGGTTGTGGCCACACTGTTCCTCGCACCCCTCCCGCTGGTGGCCCAGGAGAGCCCTCAGGCCATTCCCCCCCACAATGGCCAGCCTGCCGACATGACCCGGCCGGTGCAGGTCTTTTTGTTGCTTGGCCAGTCCAACATGGTGGGTCTGGGGAAGGTCCAGGGGGGCGAGATCTCGCTCGAGCATGCCGTGCGGGAGAAGCGGAAGTACCAGTACCTGGTGGATGAGACCGGAGGGTGGCGCGAGCGGAAGGATGTGCGGTTTGTGCGGTACATGTCGGGCCGGGGGCCGATGAACAACGAGTGGCTGACCGTGAAAGGCAACTCGCTGGGTCCGGAACTGGGGATCGGCCACCCGCTGGGAAATGCGATTGAGGCGCCGGTGCTGCTGCTCAAGTGCTGCATCGGCAACCGCGCGCTGGGGTGGGATCTGCTCCCCCCGGGCCGACCCCGCCGCGAGTTTGTCGACCGCGACAAGAACGGTGTCGAAAAGAAACTGGTCTACGCCGGTTACAAAGACAAACCCGAGTTCTGGGAGATGGACCCGGCCCAGGGTCTGAAGACCGAAGCGCCCCCCTGGCTCGACAAGAACGGCAAACCGATCGACTGGTACGCCGGCAAGCAGTGGGATACCGACATCGGCGATGCGAAACGCGCTCTGGCCGATCTGGACAAACACTACCCCGGAGCGACCGGGTACGAAGTGGCGGGGTTCTTTTTCTGGCAGGGGGAACGGGACGCCGGCAATGCCGGGCATGCGGCCCTGTACGAAGCCAACCTCGTCGCCTTCATCCAGTCGCTGCGGCAGGAATTCAATGCTCCCAACGCCCGGTTTGTCTGCGCCACCCTGGGAGAGGCGACGAAAGAAGGGAGCGGTCCGACACGGGCGGTTCTCGACGGCCATCTCGCCGTCGACGGCACCTCGGGCAAGTACCCCGAGTTCCGCGGCAACGTGGCGACCGTCTACACGCACCCGCTGGCGCAGGGAGGCAGCGGCAACGGGCACTACGGCGGCAAGGCCGAAGTCTACATGGATGTCGGCGAAGCGATGGGGCAGGCCATGGTCAAGCTTCTGCAGGAAACGCCGTCTCAGCCCGCCAAGTGACGCGCGGCGGGTTGGGATCGCGATGTGACGGATGGTGATTTGCTCGCGCCCGTGTCACTACCCCGCGGCCATTTCGCCCTCACCCCCCGCCCTCGTCTGCAGTCACCCGGGTTCTGTTTTTCGTGAATCGTCTCGCGGGAGAGGCGGCAACACGCGGTGCTGGCCCCGGACCGCCGTCGTTGTTTCGCACCCCTCGTTTCCGTTGCGGCGGAGCAGTGGTTAGACTGAAGGCCACATTGGTGGGAGCCGCGGGCCGGGGGCATGTTGCCGGGCAAGCGGGGTTCCCCAGCATTCTGGCTCCAGCATTCTGAATTGAGCAACGAGATGTCCAAGCAGCGTTTGACGGTGTTGTCGGTCCGCCAGCCGTGGGCCAGCCTGCTGCTGTCGGGGGAGGACTGGTGCGAGAACCGCAGTTGGAACACCGAGTACCGGGGACCGCTGTGGATTCACGCCTCTTCCAAAGTCGACACCGATGAATGCGAACGGTACGGACTCGATCCCGAGTCGCTGGTGACCGGAGCGATTCTGGGGCGGGTGAACCTGCAGGATGTCATTCCCATCGACGAGCTGCCAGAGCGGGTGCTCGAGTTGGCGCAGGAACACGACCTGAATGCCGACGTGGGGCCGGAGTTTATCGTGGGGGAATTCTGCTGGATTGTCACCAATCCGCAGACGCTGACCCAGCCGATCGAGGTGAAGGGGAAGCTGAACCTGTGGAAGCACGAGGCCGACGAGTCGGAATTGGCCCTGCAAGACCGGTTTGACCCGCTGATCACCCGCCGTCCAGAACCGGGCGAGCTGGGGGAAGAAGACGAAGAAGCCAGCAATCTGTTCGTGGTCGAACTCGAAGATGGCACCGAACTGCAGCTCGAGTACTTTATTCCCGACGAAGACGACCGGCTGCACGTCGAGTTTCTCGACACGGGAGAAGAGCGGGTGATTGTGGCCGAAGACGACCCAGCCTACGCCGCAGGGACACTCGAGTATCAGATCGCCTGCGAGCTGGCCTGGGACGAATTTCCCCACCTGTTTGAAGGGGGCGATTCGGAAGACGGTCCCTCCAACTGACGGACGCCGCATGGTTGGAGGGAGGGTCGGTTTTGGCTGGGCAATTGCGAAAGTCGCGGCCGTGGGCGGGCGTTGACCCCGGCCATTCCCGCAGCCCGGCTCGGTTCAAGTTTTGATCAGGACCCGTCTGTCCGGTTTTATGGGGACCTGTTACAAAATCAGGATGGTCGAGGAAGGCGTGGCTGTCACGAATTCTTCCTGACGCGTGTGCTGGACGCGCCGAATTTTGCCACGGATGGCCGACATGATGAAGCGTCGATGGTGGAGCAGGGCCCTGCTTTGGGCCGGTGTGGGAACAGCGTTGGTCGGTGTCTGGGACGTCGGTTTCAGCCGGGCCCCGCAAGGGGTTTCCGTGGCCGGGCAGCGGGGTGCGGCAGCCCCCCGGACGCTGCAGCCGGGGGAAATCGAGCTGCCATCGAGCCGGGTCTATGTCTTCGTGGGCAAGACGGGATTGGGGCATGACCATGGGATCGAGGGGCGGCTCCGCTCGGGACAGTTGAATCTGGGGGCGAAAGAGAAGGCGGGCCGGCTCGAATTCGACCTGCGGACCTTCGTGGCCGATACCGCCGCCGCCCGGCAATACGTCGGATTGGGGGGCCAGACCGACCGCAAGCCGGCCGACAAGGTCACGGCCAACATGCAGAGTGCGGCGGTGCTCGACGTCGCCCGCTTCCCGATCGCCACGTTCGATCTGGGGTCGATCGTGGCGCTGCCCCGCCAGGGAAATCAGCCGCAGCAGTACCAACTGACGGGAGATTTCACCCTCCATGGAGTGAAGCGCCAGATCCGGTTCAACGCTCAGGGAGAACCGGTCCAGGGGTTTGTACGATTGCGGGGCAACTTCAGCATTCGCCAAACCGATTTTGGCATCACTCCCTACAGCCAGGCGTTGGGGGCGGTGGGGGTGGCCGACCAACTGACCATTCATGGTGATTTGTACGTCATGGCGGGGGAGGCCGCCGAGAGTACCGCACCATCGGCCGCCGCAAAGCCGGAGGCCAGTCCGCCGGCCCGTCGGAAGTAATCTCTGTTTCTCCTGCCAGGAGCCTCCCCCATGATTTCATGCCCAACCGTCCAGAAGAGTTCGATTCGCAGCCATTATGAGCTGGGCACGCTGTTTTACTGGCTGCTGTGGGGCCGGCACATTCACCATGGGTTGTGGCATGGGGAGGAAACACCTGCCGTCGCCGCCCAGCAACTGACCGACACACTGTGTGAACTGGCCCAGATTGAACGCGGCCAGAGCGTGCTCGATGTCGGGTGCGGCATGGGGGGCTCATCGATTCATCTGGCCCGGCAACTGGGCTGTGCGGTGACGGGTGTGACACTCAGTCAGGTGCAGAGGACGTGGGCCAGCACCACCGCCCGGTGGCGGGGGGTAGCGGGGCGCACGCGGTTCATGCGGCAGGATGCCGAGACCCTGCAGATCTCCGAAGGAACCTTCGATCGGGTCTGGAGCATCGAATGCACCGAGCACCTGTTCGACAAGCCCGAATTCTTCCGCAACGTCGCGCGGTGGCTGAAGCCGGGGGGCCGGGTGGCGATCTGCGCCTGGCTGGCCGGGGACGGTCTCGAGGACGCGGGACGCGCCCAGTTGGTGTACGACGTCTGCGAGGGGTTTGTCTGTCCTTCGCTGGGAAGTTTCGAAGACTACCGGGGCTGGATGGAAGAGGCGGGGCTGCAGGTCGAGACCTCTCGCGACTGGACTGACCAGGTGGCCCAGACCTGGGAGATTTGCCGCGATCGGGTCGCCCGGAGCAAAGTGCGCTGGCTGGCCCGGCTGGTCGACCAGGAGACGGTTTTGTTCCTCGACCGGTTCGACACGATTCTCGAGGCGTATCGCACCCACGCGATGCGCTATGGCTGTCTGGTGGCGACCAAGCCCCGTTCCTGAAGCCGGACGCGCGCAGGTGAAACACAACGACTTCTGGCGTTGGGGTGCGGGAGTGGGGGCGGGAGTGGCCACGCACCTGCTGTTCGCCCTGACGGTCTGGCATCTAATCTGGTTTCTGGCGGGCCAACCCCCAAACACACCGTTGCCGGCGAATGATCCACACCAGGGATGGGCCTTGGCGGGGAACGCCCTCGCGGCCCTCGCCTTCGCGCTGCCGCACAGCGTGCTGCTGCATCCCTTGACGCGGAACAGACTGAAGGCCGGGATCAGCCCGGCGTTTTACGGGCTGTTCTTCTGTGTCGCCACCTGCGTGACGCTGCTGCTGGTGATTGGCACGTGGCAGACCTCGCCCGTGGTGGCGGTGGAATTCACCGGCCTGCCGCGCAGGCTGGTTCAGGCCGGCTTCTACGGGTCCTGGGTGTCTCTGTTCTACTCCCTGCACCTGGGGGGCCTCGGTTGGCAGACGGGGTTCACCCCCTGGTGGGCCTGGGTGCGGAACGCACCACCTCCGCGGCGGGACTTTGAGGTCCGCAGCCTGTACCGCTGGTTGCGGCACCCCATCTACCTCAGTTTTCTGGGACTGATCTGGTTCAATCCCCGGTTCACCCTCGACCGGGTGGTCTTGTTGGGAGTCTGGACGGTCTACATCTTCGTGGGAAGTTGGCTGAAGGACCGGCGGCTGGTGCGATTCATTGGCGATCCGTACCGGTCCTACATGCGCGAGGTGCCCGGGTATCCCCTGATGCCCACCGGTCCCCTGGCTCGGGTTCCCGCCCTGTGCCGCGAACCCTCCACAGATCAACTCCCCTTCCCAGCCCCGTCCGATTGTGCGACTGTTCGCCCCCGGGCGGCCTGACAACGTCACGGCGATCCCAGCCATTCCTCCCCCACCTGTGTGCATGGACGCCACGACGCTCCCTCCCATTCATCGCCGACGGTTTCGCCTGCTGCTGATCTACGGGCTGCTGTCGCTTCCCTGGGTGATCTGGGGGGCCCGCGAGACGCTCAAGGTGAACGCCAATTCGCCCCTCGACTGGGTGAGCGAGACTTTCCCCGCCCGCCGGCGGTTCGACGAGTTCCGCCGGATGTTTGGCTCGGCCGATGTGGTGGTGATTGGTTGGGAAGAGGGGACGATTGATGACCCCCGACTCCCCCGGTTGGTGCACCTGCTGCGGGAATCTCCCACCTTTCGCTTGCCCGATGGCGCGTCGGTGTTCGAGCAGGTGATCAGCGGGATGGAGGTTTACGAGACGCTGCTGCGCCCCCCGATCGATATCAGTGAAGAGGAGGGAGCCCAGCGGCTGCGCGGCAGTCTCCTGGGAGCCGACGGGGCCAGTACCTGCGTGGTGGTGACGCTGGCCGAGCGGGCGCTGCCCGACCGTGCCCGGCTGATTCGCCTCATCCGCAAGGCGGCGCTGAAGCACTGCGAGATTCCCGACGAAGAACTGCATCTGGCCGGGCCGGTGCTGGATGGGCTCGAGGTCGACCGGGCGAGCCAGGCCTCGCTGGATCGCTTCGCGCTCCCCTCGGCGTTGGCGGTGCTGTTCACCTGCCTGCTGTTTTTGCGGTCGCAGCGGGCGGCGTGGCTGGTGTTTCTGCTCTCGCTGTTCTGTGAAGGGGCCACCCTGGCACTGGTCCATTTCTGCGGCGATTCGCTGAGTGCCCTGCTGATTGTGCTGCCGCCGCTGATTCAGACCGCGGCGGTTTCGGGGGGCATTCACCTGGTCAACTACTACTTCGATTTCCACGCAAGCGGCGAGGCCGATCCGTTTGGCAAGGCACTGCGGACGGCGTGGCTGCCGTGCGCGCTCTCGGCCGGCACGACGGCGATTGGGCTGGCGTCGCTGATGGTGAGCGATCTGTCGCCGATCCGGGCGTTCGGAGCGTACGGCGGTGCCGGGATGGTGCTGACGACAGCCCTGCTGCTGACGGCGATTCCCGGGGCCTTCCTGTTGTGGCCCCGGGCGCTGCTGGGGAAGTCGATCACGGGCGGCCCACAATCCGGCGCGTTGGCGCAGGGGCACGACTCGCCCGTCTGGAACCTCCTGGCGGCCGGGCTGACCCGTTGGGGAACCGGCGTGGCGGCGGCTTGCACGCTGCTGACTCTGGGACTGGGATGGGGAGCCTGGAACCTGCGGACTTCGGTGCGGATCGAGACCCTGTTGGGAACCGAGAACCGACTGCTGCGCGATTACGCCTGGATAGAACGGCATGTCGGCCCGCTGGTGCCGCTGGATGTGGTGGTGCGGTGTGGTCCCCGCTGCCGGCTGTCGAGTCTCGAGCGGCTGGCGTTGATCGACCGGCTGCATGCGGAACTGGCACGGATGCCCGGCGTGGGAGGGGCTTTGTCGGCCACCACGTTCGCACCCCGATTCGAGCGCCCGGAGGGAGTGGAGGAGCAGCGGTTCGAACTGCTGGTAAGCCGCTTGTTTGAAGACAACCGGCCGCGCTTGAAGCAGGCGGGCTACCTGCACGACGGAGCGCAGGGCGAGAGCTGGCGATTGACCGCCCGGGTGAGCGCCGTCCAGCCGGTGGACTACGGCCTGTTCGAACAGGCGGTGGTTGACCGGCTGACCCCCCTGCTGACCGATGACTCGGGGGAACCAATTCCCGGGGTGAGCCTGTCGTGCACGGGAATCATGCCGGTGGTGCAGGCGATCCAGCAGCAGTTGTTCGCCGACTTGTTTTCAAGTTTTCTCTCGGCCCTGGCGGTGATCACCCTCGTGATGATCGTGGTGCAGGGGGGGTTGGTGGCCGGTCTGCTGTCGATGGCGTCAAACATCTTCCCGATTGCGCTGGTCTTTGGATGGTTGGGCTGGAAGGGGGGGATGGTCGACATTGGTGGAGTGCTGACCGCGAGCGTGGCCCTGGGGATCGCAATCGACAACACGCTGCACCTGCTGACGTTCTTCCGGAATGAGGTCGATGGCGGCCAACCGGCCGGCGAGGCGTTGCGGCGGGCCTACCAGCACTGCGGCAGTGCGATGCTGCAGAGCACGCTGGTCTGTCTGGCGGGGACTTCGGTGTTCGCGCTGGCCGATTTCGTCCCCACGCAGCGGTTCGCCCTGCTGATGGCGGCCCTGCTGGTGCTGGCGGTGATCGGAGACCTGGTGTTCCTGCCGGCGATCCTGATGAGTCCGTTGGGACGATTCTTCCGTCATGCCGAAGATTGCACTGCGGCAGACGCTGCCATGGCCTTGGCGACGGCGGCGGGGGAACCGTACCGGTTTTCGCTGCCGCGCTCACCACTGCCGGCTCCGGCGCGAGAGGCGGCACCGCCCGTTGTCACCACGCCCGAGAAGTGGAACTGATTCCGGGGGCTGCCGGGGGGGTTGCCACCGCATCGCCGCGACGCGCCCCGTTCATCCCCGCAAGGCAACCAAGGGATGCCGGTCGCGCAGCTCCAGGGGGAGGGCAACGGGCTTACCCTGTCGCTGCGATTCGAAGACAGCCAGGATCATCTCAACCGTCTGCCGCCCTTCGTGCATGTTGCAGAGCGGCTCGCGGTGTTCGCGGATCGCGGCCAGCAGATCGCGCACGGCGATGACGTTCCCCTGGGCGTTTCCCCCGGGGAGAGTTTCCGGGCGGTCGAGCCCCTGGCTGGTGATCTGTTTCCACGCCGATTTCCCGCGGCTGGGGGCCCACCCGGGGTCGGCCAGAAAGCTCACGTGAGGCAGGTAACCCGAGGGGTAATCGATCACCCCCTTCGAACCGAAGATCTGCAGGGCGAACCGCGAGGGATTGCCCGCCTGACCGCGGCGTGACGCGAAGTATCCCTGCACCTGTCCGGCGAAGGTGTACTGCGCCTGAACATGATCTCCCGCGAGGGGTCCGAGCCCTTCGCGGCCTTCCACGACATCGGCGGCGGTGATGGGCCGGCCCCCCTGGGCGACGGTGGCCGAGCACGACTGCGGCTCTCCCGCGAAGGCGGTCATCAGGTTGAGCATGTGGCTGCCCAGAACCCACAGGTCTTCGGCACCGCCCCGGGCATCTTCTTTGCCCCGCGCCCGAATTTCGAGCACGGTTCCCAACAGCCCATCGGCGATGAGTTTTTGCACGACCGGGATGATCGGGCAGTAGCGGGTCTGGTGGGCGATGGCCAGGCGGGTGTGAGTCGCCTCGCAGGCGCGGATCAGTGCGTCGGCCTCAGCGAGGGTGCGGCAGAAGGGCTTTTCCATATAGATGTGAATGCCGCGTTCCGCACAGTGCAGCACCATCGCGTGGTGTTGGTCGATCCAGCGGGGGCCGATGGCGACAACGGCCGGCTTCTCGCGCTCGATCATCTCGCGGAAATCGGCATAGGCGGTGGCGGCCCCAAGACGTTTCTGGGCCGCCTCACGTCCGGCGGGGTCGGCATCGGCGACAGCCACGACTTCTGTTTCGGGAACTTCCTTCCAGACCGTATCGAGACCATGGCCAGAGTCTCCCCGTCCTGTGCTGCCAATCACCCCGACGCGGACCTTGTCTGCCATGGTGGACTTCCTGATGAAGGGTTGGGTGAACCGCCGGTCTCTGGTGCGGGAAGGTTGGCCTGGGAACTTGTGAACTGAAGTTGTGGCGGAATCTGGTCATGATCGGTTGGACTGGGGCAAAAGTCCACCGCGGCCCGCCGCTTGCCCGGACCTGCCGCGTTTGCCATGATTCGTCGAGAGAACAGGGTCGAGGGGAGGTCTGCTCCCCGGGCCCGGGTGTTTGTTCCCAAGGTGCAACCCAATGCGAAACGTCGTTCGCCAACTGGCGTGGTGTCTGTCTGCGTGGGCCCTGGTGGGGCTGGCGGGCTGTTCCGATCCCGATCGCGGTGCGGGAGACCCTGCCGGATCATCCCCCGTGAGCCCTCCTGCCGCGGCCTCAGGTTCGGCCGCCGCTCCCGCCGCTGCGGCGACCGGCACAACCCCTGCCGGCAATGCTGCCAAACCGGCGGAAGGGGCCCCCGCCGAGGCGACCGAGGCGTTCGTTGCCCCCCCCCTGGCCGAGATTGACGCCCAGGCCAACTGGATCGATCAGCCGGTCGCGAATCTGCTCGATTTGCGACGGAAGGAAGAACAAGGGACACAACCGCCCCTTGGCGTACCCGAGGCCCTCGCGCTGAAAAACGATTCGAAAGAGAACAACGACAAGCTGGTCGCCACGCTGGGGCGGGTGGCGCAGACCACCGAGAACATCGATTACGACGCCGTACTGAACCGGCACATCAAGGCCGACGCAAAAAGCACCAACCCGTTGTTCCAAAGCTCGGTCTATGAGGCCGATGTGATGGGACTGATCGGCCTGACCCCCTTCACCTTTGACCGGGACATGAACCGGTTTGGGGATGCCGACGTGGTGGTCTCGTGGCAGACGAGTTCCGACCGCATGATGGACAAGATCGTGCTGCGGGACGACCTGACCTGGACCGACGGGCATCCGGTGACCGCCCACGACCTGGAATTTGCGTTCCAGACGGTGATGAGCCCGAAGATCTCGGTGCCGGCGATCAAAACCTCGCTGGCCCGCCTGAAGGGAGTCAAGGCGTACGACGACCGCACGCTGGTCTACTTCCACAAGGAGGCGCTGGCGACCAACATCTGGAACGTGGGTATTCCGTTCATTCCCAGGCATGTCTACGAGAAGACCCTGCAGGAAGACCCCACCATGGAGCAGAGCCCGGCCCATGTCGAGCTCGAGAAAAACCCGGTCACCTGCGGGCCTTACCGGGTGGTCGAACGGCAGCTGGGCAGCAGCTATCTCTTCGAACGGCGCGACGACTGGTACCAGAAGGATGGCCGGCAGATCCGCGAAAAGCCCTACTTCAAGCAGGTGCGGATGCGGGTGATCTCTGAGTTGAACACCGCGCTGCTGGCGCTGAAGAAGGGAGAGATCGACGAGATGGAACTCTCGGCCGAGCAGTGGGTCAACCAGACCAACGACGAGAGTTTCTACGAGCAGAACACGAAGGCGTCGGGGGTGGAGTGGACCACCTATCTCTTCACCTGGAATACGAACACCCCGTTTTTCTCCGACGTACGGGTACGCAAGGCGATGGGTTACGCCTTCAACCACAAGGAATTGCTGGAGAAGCAGAATTTCGGGCTGTTCGAGGCGGCCAACGGGCCGTATCACCAAACCTCCTGGATGTCTCCCAAGCCAGGCCCCGCCCCCTATACCCAGGATCTCGACAAAGCTGAAGCACTGCTCGACGAGGCGGGGTGGGTCGACAGCGACAACGACGGCATCCGTGACAAGCTGGTCGATGGCAAGCGGGTGAAGTTCGAGTTCAGCATCATCTGCACCCCAGTCGAAGAACGCAAAAAGCTCTGCACGCTGCTGAAAGACAACCTGGGACAGATTGGGGTGATCTGCAATGTGAGCCCGCTCGACTTCGCCGTGCTGCAGGAGCGCACGGTCGAGCACAAGTTCCAGGCGGCGTTTGGCGGCTGGGGCGCGGGGGCCGATCCCGACCTCTCCTTCAACATCTACGGGACCAATGAGGGGCGGAATTACGGGCTTTACTCGAACCCCGAGGTCGACCGCCTGTTCAAAGAGGCCCGCGGCGAGTTCGACCGCGAGAAGCGGGCCAGGCTGTATGCCCGCATTCACGAGCTGATCTACGAAGACCAGCCGATGACGTACCTCTTCACCAAAAACTCGTTCTACGCCTTCAGCAAAAAGCTGCGGGGGTACCGGTTCAGTCCCCGCGGCCCCTATCACTACGGACCGGGGGCGTTCAGCCTCTACAAGGTGAAGAACTGAGCGTCCCAACAGGGGAGCGGTCATACTCCCGGCCGGGTCGGCCGGGAACTGATGGGGAAGTGGCTGACTTGTGTGTCCTGATCCCGGCGTTCGAACTCCATGCTGAATTACCTGGTACGACGGCTGCTGATTGGGCTGGTGACGCTGATCGCGATCACCTTCCTGGTCTTCGGGCTGATCCGCAGCATGCCGGGAAGTCCCGCGCTGATGGCGATGGCCGAGGCCTCTCCCGACCGGGAAATCGACCCGGCTGATCTCGAGCGGATGAATCGCGACTACGGTCTCGACCAGCCCTGGTATCAGGCGTATTTCGTCTGGCTGGGGAATGTGCTGCAGGGGGACCTGGGACGGAGCTTTTTCCGTAAAGAACCGGTGGCCCGGCTGATCCGTCAGCGGATGGGGCCGACGCTGCTGCTGTCGGTCACCTCGCTGCTGCTGACCTACCTGCTGTCGATTCCGCTGGGACTGTACTGTTCGGCCCGGGCCAACCGCCCCGAAGAACGGGTCTTGAGCACGGGGCTGTACATGCTCTATTCGCTGCCGGCGTTTGTGGCCGCCCTGCTGCTGCTGTATCTGTTCGCCTACAAGCTCGACTGGCTGCCGCTGTTTGGAATGACGAGCGACAACCACCAGACGCTCAGTCCCTCGGGCAGGTTCTTCGACATTGTGTGGCATGCCGTACTGCCTGTGGTCTGCTCGACCTATGGCAGCCTGGCCTATTACACCCGGTTTGTGCGGGCCAACATGCAAGAGGTGATCCGCCAGGATTACATCCGCACGGCGCGGGCGAAGGGGGCAGGGCCGCTGCGGGTGCTGGTGCGGCATGCCTTCCGCAACACGCTGATTCCCCTGGTGACGCTGGTGGGCTTGACGCTCCCCTATCTGCTCTCGGGCTCGATTGTGCTGGAGCAGGTCTTCTCTTGGCCGGGGATGGGGCGGATGTACTTTGAATCGATCAATGCCCGGGATTACCCCGTGATCATGGGGCTGACCCTGCTGTTTTCAACCCTGGCCCTGGTGGGTCAGCTGTTGGCCGACGTCTTGTATGCGGTGGTGGATCCCCGGGTGTCGTACTCATGAGCAGCGCACCGCAAAGTCGCAGCCCCGGTTTCTGGGCCCAGGCGTGGTCGCAGTTTCGGCAGCGCCGGTTGGCCATGACCGCCCTGTGCGTGGTGGGGCTGCTGGGGCTGGTGGCGCTGTTCGCTCCAGCCATCGCGGGAACCCGCCCGATCGTCTGCCGCTACAAGGGGCAGCTCTACTTCCCGTGCCTGTACTACTTCAACCCGGCGTGGGAAAACCCGGTCTTCGCCCGGGACCGGTTCCGTCAGCGATATCCCAGGAACCTGCGGGAGAAGGATGCGCAGAGTTGGGCGATCTGGCCCCTCGTTTTCCAGGATCCCTACCGGCGGGTGGCCGAGAAGGAGTGGGACGACCGTCCGGGAAATCCGGCGGGAATGGAGGGAACGCCCAACTCGATGAACCTGCTGGGGACCAACTCGGAAGGAATCGACGTCTTCGCCCAGTTGGTGCATGGGACCACAATTGCCCTGCTGGTTGGGTTTGTGTCGATGGGGATCGCCTCGCTGATTGGCATCTCGCTGGGGGCGATTGCCGGTTATGTGGGGGGCTGGGCCGATCTGTGCCTGTCGAGGCTCATTGAGGTGGTGCTGTGTATTCCACCGCTGGCACTGATCCTGGCGGTGCTGTCGATCCTGGAAAAGCCCACGATCTGGCACATGATGGCCGTGATTGGCTGCACGGGCTGGACGACCATCGCCCGACTCACACGGGCCGAGTTCCTCAAGCTGCGGGATGCCGACTTCGTGCTGGCGGCGCGGGCGATGGGGTTTGGGTGGCCACGGATCATCTTCCGGCACATTCTGCCGAACGCGCTGGCCCCCGTCCTGGTGCCGATCACGTTTGGCATCGCCTCGGCCATTCTGACCGAAAGCAGCCTGAGTTTTCTGGGTTTTGGAGCCCCGCCGCCGAACCCCAGCTGGGGAACGCTGCTCAATTCGGCCCGCAGCAATATGGGGATGTGGTGGCTGATCGTGTTCCCGGGGGCGGCCATTTTTACCGCCGTGCTCTGTTACAACCTGATCGGTGAGGGGTTGCAGGAAGCGATCGATCCACGATTGCGGGATGCTGGAAAGTAAGTGGCTGACACGGACTGACTGGGGACCAGCTCTCCGGTTTGGCGGGACGGCGTGAAACGGTCGGCACAATTGGAACACGGGGATGTGTCTGTGTGGCATCGCACGGACACAGCGAGTGCAGAACGATTGATTCTTTCGAAACCGACCGGGGGTGTTGACCTTTCCAGCCCTCTGGTATAGTCTCTGATTGGCGGTGGCGAGTCAGACTCGCCTGCAGCGACTGCTTCGCCGGTGCCATGGCGTGCACTGTGGAGGAAATCCACTTGCGCACACCGGGTGACTTTGGCGTGAGTCGTATGGAATCCACAGTGCCCGCCCTTTTCTCAGGCGGCGGCACCAACCGGATCCTCCAAAGCATTTGCGGTGGAATGACCGGTGGCCTAAGAATTGATTCGGCCGACCCGTTATTGGCGACTCCTTGTCCGCAGCCCTTCCCCGCGGCACCTGAATTGCCGCATTGCGGATGGCTCTCCGCGCCGAGGAAGTGTTTCCCCGCTGCCGCAGTGGGGGGAATCGCTTGGTTTTCTGAAGAATTCCGGAGGTGCTGACGCCGAGAGTCAGGCAGCGGCCGTGGAATCTCGCGGTCCCCTGTTCCTCCAAAGCGGTGCCCGGCGCCCCCCTCGTGGCGAACCCGATCAAGCCGGGCCGGTGCTCCGTCCGCTCAGGGTGATCCGGACGAAGCGGTCAAGTCAGGCGGACGAAGCCGTGTTGCTGTCGGGAATAAGCCCATCCGCCGTCTGTCACGCCGTGAAGTCCCCGACGACGGTTTGACCAGTCTGGGGAACCGACGCCATGGGATCGGAGAACCGCCATGCGCTCGGGATCGGGAGCGCGGCCAGAAAGGGATTCCGCCACGCTGTGGCCTGCGTGCTGCGAGGCTGTCGGTCGACGCCTACAACAGGTCGGGAACAATCACAATCTTCCCCGCCAGGGTCCCCTGTTTCCGCAGGGTGTTGTCTTCCTGAAGCTGGTGGGCGGCCGCGGTTGTCGAGATGGTGTAGGTGGGACCCACGGCAGGGTGCCAGCCGCCCCGCTGGTAGAGATTGTTGATGGCCACGGCACACTCCCGCTGTTCGTCAGGGGAAGCGTTGAACATCGCGTAGCCCAGCAACGACAGATCCTTGGTGTAGAACGGACCCAGCTTGAACTGCGGCTGGGAATCGCGACCCGCCAAGACCAGAATGCGACCCCGCGGGGCCATCATCGCGATCGTCCGATCGAGGGTGGGCTCGCGCTGGGTCTCGAACCAGACGTGGATGCCCCCCGAGGGAGAGGCAAAGTCCCGAATCTGGTCGTCCAGGTCCGCCGACTTGTAATCGAGTGCCAGGTCGGCCCCCAACTGCAGACAATACTGCTGCTTCTCAGGAGTCCCGGCGGTCGTAATCACCCGGGCCCCGGCTGCCTTGGCCTGCTGGATGACCGCCGAACCCACTCCCCCCGCCCCGCCATTCACAAACAGCACCTCCCCCTGCTGGATGTGGGCCCGGTGAAACAACCCAAGGTACGCGGTGATTCCCACCAGGGCCCCCGCGGCCGCCTCGGTGTCCAACTCTTGCGGAGGGGTGGGATACAGCCATTTTTCATCCACCACCACGTACTCAGCCGTGGTCCCCTGGCGGCCGAACAGCCCCTGGTTTGAACCCCAGACGCGGTCCCCCTCCTTGAAGCGACGCACTCCCACCCCCACGGTTTCAATGGTGCCCGCGACATCACACCCGACGATGTAGGGAAACTTCAGGGGCATCGCCACCGAACCGCTGCGGATATACAGATCGATCGGGTTGACTGACACCGCCCCCACGCGGATCAGAACTTCCCCCTTCTGGGGAACTGGCTTGGGAAACTCTCCATAGGTGATGACATCCGGAGCACCGGTCTGCTGGATGTACGCCGCACGCATGTACGAGGAGGGCATGCTGATTGTGAGCGATCGAATTGCTGTGGCGGGACGCAGGGGCGGGATCGGAATAGCCAGTGGACGAAGGGATGATTCCTGCCAATCACCCTCGCCCGTCGGAACACTCCAGTGATTTGGCGAAAACCCGGGGACGTTCCCGCCGCAACACTGCTAAAACGCTCCAAATGATCGAGCCGATCAGGCTCAATACAGTTCCAAGATATAGAGACCCGGAATGGTAAGTCCAGCGAATCTGGTGGCTTCCGGGCGTCACGTCCACTCCCCGAAAAACATTTTCCACCAGCACCGGACGTGCCGGCTCCCCATCGACCAGCACTTGCCAGCCGGGATAGGCGAGATCGGTCAACACCACCGTTCCTGCCTGTCGGGCCTCAACTTCGATCTCGATGTCCTGCGGCTCGTAACGCACCAGTCGCGGCGGGGGATTCCCTTCCGGCTCCAACCACGCCACGCGCCCGCGCGAACGCTCCAATTCGTACAGATAGAACCCATGGGAGGAACTGCGCGCCAACGGAACGTTCAGACAGGGATCGGCTCCAAACCAGACCTGTTTCACGGGCCAGCCGGCGGGAGGGATCTGCGTCAGACTCAGGATGTGCGTCACCCCGTTCCGCTCCAGCCAGTCGAGCTGCTCCGGCGTCGGCAGCGTCTCCCGGAAGGGAAGCGGTTGGGGCATCGACAACTGGGGATCGAAGTAGGCCGCCGGTCCCAGGCCGAGGTACACCGGATAGGTCCCCGCCCCCACCAGCGAGGGGAGATTCTTCCCTTCGTTGAGCATCCGGGTGGGGCTGGCCCGGTCGGCCAGGAACTGCCGGATCGGGCTGCGGTCACGCCACCCGACCGGTGCCTGTGTCACAGGAAACGCATGCGTCACTTTCTGGCTGACCCACCACAGATCGACCCCGGTCGCCGCGAATGCCACCACGATCCATCCCAGCGCCGCCAAACCGGGCAGCCGACGTTCCACCGCCGCAAACCCCGCCCCCGCCAGCAGGGCCACCCCCAGCGTGGCAATCACCCCATATCGCCCCGGTCCCTCGAAGAAGCTGAACCCTGGCAGATGATTCGTCACCGGCAACAGCCACCCCGTCGCGTAGCAGACAGCCGCCACAATCATTCCCAGCCAGAGCCAACGAATCCGGGACGGCACACTCGAGCGGCGGTCGATCAATCCCGGCACCGCCAGCAGCAGGGGGAGCAGCCCAAAATAGAGGTGGGCCTCGACCCAGTTGGTGCGCGGCCGGGCAGGGTCGGCCACCGTCTGAACCATCTGGTCCCCCGCGTACCACTTCCATGGCTGGACAACCTGGGCCAGGTAGGCCGGGGGAATATAGCCATAGCCCGGGTCATGCTCGGCCGTCACCGTCTGCCGCTGACTCGCCTGTTTCAGCTCCCAGGTGGGAACCAGCTGGACGGCCGCCAGCAGAAAGGCGAGGGCGATCATCCCGAAGACCCAGCCGCACCGCCTCAGCCGGCTGTCCGACCGCTCGTTCGCTGCGGTCACGTCCCCCCACCACAGCCGGACGGGAACCGTTACCGCCAGGCAAAGCTGCGTCAGAAAGGCCAGCAGGAAATGCCCGGCCAGAAGTTGCATGGTCAACATGAGGGGCAGGGCCAGCAAAAACCGCCGGCGCCCCGTCTGCAGAAACGACTCGGCACACCAGAGCGCCAAAGGAAGCCAAGTCCCCCCGACAATCGCCCATTCCAGCGAGACACGCGGGGGAAACCAACTGTACGTATAGACCAGCGCCCCAAATGTCGCCGCGAGCGGCCGCAGCCCCAGCCGGCGCAGATAAAGCCAGCACGCAACGAACGCCAGCACATAGTGCCCGACGATCGTGAGGTTGTAGGCGGTCCCCAGATCGCACAGTCGGTAGAGCAGCAGAAAGGGAGGATACAGGACCCCCGTCTGGCTTTCGGCCAGTTGCGGATAGCCATTCCCCACCAGGTTGTTCCAGAGGGGCAACTCCCCCCGGGCCAGACTGTCGGCGTAGAACGCCTTTTGGGGCATGAAGTAGTAATAAATGTCCCCCCCCACCAAACCTCCTCCCGTCCAGAGTGTGGGCCAGAAGAGACCGGTCAGCGCTACGGCGGTCAGCAGCATGGCCACCCCGCCTCCCCAGGAGGTGGAGGAACGCCGGGCGGCCGGAGCAGGGGCCGGTGGGGCGGTGGGGACAGACACGAAGCGTTCATCCTGTCAGGGTGAGGGGAATCCCGACGCGCTGCTGCGCCGGGGGACAACTGCTATTCGACCGACTCCCCCGCCCCCCCACAAGGGGACGATACGCTTGCCGCCGACGGTTCCAGCGGCCAGACTGCGGGGCATTCCCGGCGCGCTCGCGACCTGTCTCCTCCCCCCATGGATTCCGCATGACCACTTCTCCCACCTGGTCGCAGTTCCAGTCTCACCAAACCGGCATACCGTCGCTGGAATTGACACTCGACACCAGCCGCATGGCCTGCCCCCCCGAGACCCTGCGGGACCTCGCCCCGCGATTCGAGCAGGCGTTTGCCGACATGGCCCGGCTCGAGCAGGGAGCCCTCGCCAATCCCGATGAAAATCGCATGGTGGGGCACTACTGGCTGCGGACTCCCGAGCTGGCCCCGCGTCCCGAATTGACCCGTGAGATCACCGGGTCGGTTGCCGCGATCCGCGAGTTCGCCGCCGCGATCCACGCAGGGCGCATCACCACCCCGGCGGGAACGCCGTTCACGGGAGTACTGTCGATTGGCATTGGCGGATCGGCCCTGGGCCCCATGTTTGTGGCCGATGCGCTGGGGCACCCCGCCACCGACAAGCTGCGCATCGACTTCGTCGACAACACCGATCCCGAGGGAATTGCCCGCGTGCTGGCGGGGCTCGGCAACCGGCTGGGGCAGACCCTCTGCATTGTGACCTCCAAGAGCGGCGGCACTCCCGAGACCCGCAATGGCATGCTGGTGGTGGCCGAGGCGTATCGAATGGCGGGGCTCGCGTTCGCCCCGCACGCAGTGGCGATCACGATGCCGGGCTCGAAGCTCGATCAGGCGGCTGCGGCGGAAGGCTGGCTGGCGCGGTTCCCGATGTTCGACTGGGTGGGGGGCCGGACCAGCGTGCTCTCGGCGGTGGGGCTGTTGCCGGCCGCCCTGCAGGGACTCGACATCGAGGGACTGCTGGCGGGGGCCCGCGACTGCGACGCCGCCACCCGCGTCGCGAGCCTGCAGACCAATCCCGCCGCACAACTTGCCGCGATGTGGTACCACGCGACCGATGGCCGGGGACGCAAAGACATGGTGGTGCTCCCCTACAAAGACCGCCTGCTGCTGTTCAGCCGGTACCTGCAGCAGCTGGTGATGGAATCTCTCGGCAAGCAGCTCGACCTGCAGGGAAAGAAAGTCGAGCAAGGGCTGACGGTGTATGGCAACAAAGGCTCAACCGACCAGCACGCCTACGTGCAGCAGTTGCGGGACGGCGTGCCGAACTTCTTCGCGGTACTCATCCGGGTGCTCGCCGCGGGGCCCGATGCGCTCGAAGTCGAACCGGGTATCACCTCCGGAGACTACCTGCACGGATTTCTGCTGGGCACACGGGCGGCGCTGTACGAGAACAACCGGCCGTCGCTGATGATCACCATTCCCCGGGTCGATGCCCGCACAGTGGGGGGGCTGATCGCCCTGTTCGAGCGGGCGGTGGGGCTGTACGCCTCACTGGTGGGCATCAACGCCTATCACCAGCCGGGAGTCGAGGCGGGCAAGAAAGCCGCCTCGCAGGTACTGGCTCTGCAGGACCGGGTGCGGGGAGCGTTGGGATTGCAGCCGCAGTCGGCCGAAGAGCTGGCCCAGGCGGCCGGACTCGACCACGACATCGAGACGGTCTACCTGCTGCTGGAACACCTCGCGGCCAACGGCCGGGCGCGGTCGACCGGCGATGGCACCCCGCGTGGGGCGCGGTTCTGGAAGGTGTCGTAAGGGGATTTCCGTCGGAGGGGCGAAAGACCGCTCTGTCAGCCAGTGGTTGCAGCAGCCTCTCCGTTGCCCCTTCAGCGCCTCGCCCAATCCTGACAACAAAACCGGCCCGGGGAGACTTGATCTTCCCGGGCCGGCGTGAGGATGAAACGCCTTCGGAGGCCGCCGGC
>JBKDUK010000164.1:0-6960 GCA_046339535.1 Planctomycetaceae bacterium
GTGTCACACGCTGACCACCCGCGAACTCATCTGCAGACGTGGCATTCACCTCGTCGTCCGGTTTGGCGGCGGCGGCGATCTCGGCGAAATCCCCGAGCTTCATCGTCCGGCGTACCAATTCGCCCTGGAAAGCCGAACTGACTTTCTGCTCGATCTCCGGGACCGGCAGCATGACGTCGGTCTCACTGGCCAGCCGGAACCGGAAGAACGTTCCCGCCGGAATGTCGGCCGATGGGCTCAATTCTTCCACCGTGATGTTCTTGGTCCCGAAAGCCGCTTCCAGCCGCTCGCGGACATTGTCGGTCTGCTGGGGCTTCTCGAACTGCATGGTGACCGAAGTCCCTCCCATGAAGTCGATGTCGTAGTTGCGCGTTCCGCGGGCGAAGAAGCAGCCCAATCCCACAAGAATCAGGGCCAGGGAGGCGAGAATGGCGATGTTCTGCTTGCCGACGAAGTCGATATTCGTCTTGCCAATCGCGTTCATGAAGTTGACCTTGGTCAGCACCCGCGAACGCTCAAGAATGTTGAACAGCAGCCGGCTGCAGTAGACCGCGGTGTAGAGGTTGACCACCAGGCCGATGAACAGCGAGATGGCGAAGCCCTTCACCTGCTCGGTGCCGATCACGTACAGGATCAAGGCGGTCAACAGGGTGGTAATGTTCGAGTCGAAGATCGCCACGAACGCCTTGTCGAACCCGTTGTGGATTGCCATCCGCAAACTGGCTCCGCGTTCAAGTTCCTCCCGCATCCGTTCGTAAATGAGCACGTTCGCATCAACTGCCATGCCGGCACTCAAGACCAGCCCCGCGAGGCCCGGCAGAGTGAAGGCCGCCTTCAGATAAACCATGGCTGCGACGATGAACAGCAGGTTCATCAGCATGGCGATGTTCGCGATGATCCCGGCAGTCCGGTAGTAGACCGCCATGAAGACCAAAACCACCAGCGACGACACAATCAAGGCGAGGCGCCCCTTCGACTGCACGTCGGCCCCGAGAGTCGGGCTGATCGTGAACTCGCTGATCGGTTCGCTCTTGAGCGGCACGGGCAGGGCCCCGGCGTTGAGAACGTTCACATATTTCTGGACCTCGTCGAGGGTGAAGCGGTCACTCTCGATGATTCCCTGACGGTCAATGGGCGAGTTGATCGAGGGCGCGGTCTGGACTTCACCATTCAGCAGCACCGCCAGACGCCGCCGGGAACCATCCTGTCGGGGAGCGTTGCGCGAGGTCAGACTGTAGAACCGGTAACCCCCTTCGAGATTGAAGCGGAAGCCGACAGCCGGGCCGCCCCCGGAATTCGCCGTCGTCACCTCGGCCCGTTGCAGGAAGTGACCAGTGACCCGCCGGTCTTCCGGTTCGTACACCACCAGGATCTCATTGAAGCCCCGGGGGAGTCCCGCAATCTGCCGCACAGCGATTTCCGGATCTCCATCAAATTCGGTATTGGGGATCTGGCGTCCCCGGGCATCGGTCGCCGGAGCGATCGGCACCCACTGCGCCTCGAGTTGGCCGAACGGAACTTTCTTGGCGGGGTTGCCCAGGGCCTGACGAATCAATTCTCCGTGATCCCGCTGGTTCGCCAGAATCGCGAACTCGAGGCTTCCCAGTTCGGTGATTTCCTGCTTGATCTGCTCAACCACCGCCTGGTCCGCACCGGGCAGGATGATCTCGATCCGCTTCTCACCCACCCGACGGATGACAATTTCCTTGGTGCCGTTGGGGTTTACCCGTTTCATCACGGCCCCCACCATGCGGTCCATCAGGCCGCTGTCGACAGTGACTTCATCACCGCCGCCATCCCGGTCAGCCACTTCGTAGATCAGGTTGGTTCCACCCGCCAGGTCAATCCCGAAGCTGAGGGCCTGACGCCAGCGGGAAGGGTCGAATGAGATCCGATTGACCACCTCGACGGGAGCCGCCTCGGCCTTCTCATCCGCCTTGCCTTTCTTCCTGGCCGCGACAGCGGGATCCAGGAACAGCCACTTGCCCCCCGTGTATTCCATGTCATCGAGAGTCAGATCGACCCGTTTGACCGGAGTCCCCGATCCTTTTTCGACCGCGCTCACGGCCCCGGTCGCGGCATCGGACGTCTCTTCAACCTGGTCGATCGAAATCCACTTCAGGTCCGCAACGCTCTGGTAGGCATAGCGGTCGCGCTGGATCATACGCGAGAGGAACGGCAACACAGCCGCCGCGATGAAAAACAGCACCCAGCCGAGCCGGAACGTGAATTCCCGCACCCGCAGCGAACTGCAGATCAGGTGCGCCAACCCAAATGGCAGCACCAGCAGGAACAAGAAGTAGAGGAAAAACTCGAAGTTCTGGGTCAAAAAGGTCATCGAAATTCCGTCCTGACTGTCCTGACTAACTTGGGCAGGCCGGCTGGCCTGCCCCGGGGGTCCCACCCCTCTCGTGTTCCGCAATTCGTTCGGCCATCGCCCGCGGGGTCGACAGCTTCCGCTCTGGGAACCGGCGGATCGCGCCGGTTCCGCGTTCATCAACTCTTGTTGGACACGACCGCCTGAATCGCCGATCGCAGCACCCGCACCCGGGTGTTGTCTGCGATTTTCAAGGTCACTTCCTTGCGGTCTTCCGTCAGGCTGACCACGGTCCCAATGAGACCTCCAATGGTCACCACCTCGTCATCCTTCTTCAGCTTCTCCAGCTGCGCCTGGCGATTCGCCGCTTCGCGTTGCTGCGGGCGAATCACCAACAAATAGAAAATCCCCAGCAGCAACAACATCGGGGTGAACGTGGCGATCAATTCCGCCAATCCTCCCGGAGCCGGCGCCGCCGCATCAGCCAGAGTCCACATCATCATGGGTTCTCGTCAGTTCCCTTCCGTCTCATTGTCTCTCTCGATGCCCCCACACACGTTGGCCCTCTCACCCGCTCGGGGTGCCGGTCCGAACCCGGGATCCGCCTCTCTCTCCCCGGCTTTCGCCACCAATCGCTGACCGCCAAGCCCTTCCACAGCACTGCGGAATTCCGCATTGTGGCAGAAGTTTCCTCGGAGGAATTCCCGAGGAGTTGACGGCGGCATCAGGAAATTGGCTTCTCGAACTTCAGGAAGAAGTCGGAGGGTGCTGCTCTCAGTGAACAAAACCCCCGCAGGAGGAGCGTTCTCCAGACGGAAACACGAGGTCGGCAATCGCCGGAACCCCTTGCGCCGTCGGGAGAATCGCGGCAGTTTAGGATTTCTCAACCCAGCGGGCAAGCTGAAGCGCCCGAAACTCGGCGGCTGCGCCGGCCCGAATCGCCTCGCGCAACTCGCGGAGCAGCGACTGATAATAAGCGAGGTTGTGCCACGAGACCAAAATCGGGCCCAACATCTCATTCACCAAAAAGAGGTGCCGCAGGTAGCCCCGCGAATACCGCTGGCAGACCGGGCACAGGCACGACTCGTCCAAGGGGCGGGAATCGGTCTGAAATTGCCGGTTTCGCAGCCGCAAGGGGCCGCGACTCGTGAACGCCATGGCATTCCGACCGTTCCGCGTGGGCATGACACAGTCGAACAGGTCGATACCCCGAGTGGCCGCCTCGAGCAGGTCCTGGGGCCGACCAACTCCCATCAGGTAGCGGAGTTTCTGGTGCGGGAGTCGCGGGACCGTTGAATCCAGCGTGGTATACATTTCAGCAGGCGGTTCCCCCACACTCAGGCCGCCCACCGCATATCCGAAGAAATCGAGGTCGACGAGGGCCTCGGCCGAAAGGGCTCGCAGTTCCGGGTCAGTCCCCCCCTGAACAATCCCCAGCAGTGCCTGATCGTTCCGCTTTTGGGCCCGGCGACAGCGTTCGGCCCAGCGGGTCGTCCGTTGAACGGCCTTCCAGATCTGTTCCCGGGGGGCTGGATGGGGCGGACATTCGTCGAGGCACATCAAAAAATCGGGACCCAACAGTTCCTGGATCTCCACCGCCCGCTCGGGCGTCAGTTCCAGTTGGGACCCGTCAATGTGTGATCGAAAGGTGACCCCATGATCATCCAGGCGCGAGAGTTTCGCGAGACTGAAAACCTGGAATCCTCCACTGTCAGTGAGGATCGGACCTTCCCATCCCATAAAGCGATGGAGACCGCCCAGTTCGGCGACAACTTCAGCACCCGGTCGCAGCGCCAGATGATAGGTGTTGGACAACACCATCTGTGCTCCGGCCGACTGCAATTGATCAACCGTCACACCCTTGACCGTGGCCAGAGTTCCCACCGGCATGAATGCCGGGGTGTCGACCACTCCATGGGGAGTTTCCAGGCGACCCAGTCGGGCCGCGGTGTGGGGGTCGACCGCCGCGACTTCAAACCGGAATGGAGTCTCGATGGGTCAGGCACCCCCGGGAGGGGGTGTTTCGGAAAACGTGTGTGCTGTCCATCCAGCGTCAGGAGCCAGCCACGAGAATCGCGGAGCCGTCTGACGTTGGCCGAAGACCGGACCTTTGAATCACTCAGGTCGTCGGTTTGGAGGCGCGGCGGTTGGGAAACTTGTTGAGGGTCGCCTCAATCACAGTCCCCTCGGCGGGAATCTTTCCCTGCTCGCGTTGGATCGCCTCGTACACCTCCTGGCGATGAACGGGAATCTCGGTGGGGGCCTGAATCCCCAAACGCACCTTGTCGCCACGGATGTCCACCACGGTGATCACAATGTTCTCACCAATGATGATGCTCTCGTCGCGTTGTCTCGACAGGACAAGCATCGGACTCTCTCCTTCGCGTCGTGCGACAGACCGTCCGGGTCTCTCGCGGTCTTCAATGACCAGAGGCTGCAGCCAGCCAGGCTGGATTCCATTTCTCCCGGGCGGGCGATTGAACCGTGAGGTCCAGCGGGCACACAGCCCCCGCACTGAGAGGTGCTACGAAGATCGTCACGCGTCAAGGGTCTCGCCAGACCAGTTCCAGCATTTCCCACGGTCTGATACCGGTGTCGAGACGGAAACACCGGTTGTACCACCCCTGCCGGAAAGTCCGCGTTGAGGATTGTGCCGGTTGTAGCGGGGTTTCCCAAGACTCCGCCGTCCTGCTGCCCCGACCCCCAACACTCCCTCGACGGTCCCGCCTCCTCATCCAGCCGTTCCCAGGGCCGTGGCCCCCTCGGCTGCCGGCGGACGACGCAGTCCTGCCAGCATGATACGAATCGCCTCCAGCGCCATCAGGATCCCCAGCCCGGCCAAAACCAGCGCGACCCAGGGGACCGGGTTGCTCCACAGGTTGACGGCGGGTTGCCCGGCCAGCCTCCCCCGGAGAGCCTGCCCCAACGGTGTGACCGCCCGGGCCAACGCCCACATGCGCATCACATACATGAACACGCAGGGAAGTCCGGTGACGTAGAGCACCCACTTCGCCCGCTTGGTTTTCCACAGCCAGACCGTGACTCCCAGCAGGGTCAGGGCGGCCAGCAACTGATTGCTGGCTCCAAACAGGTCCCAGAACAACCGCCAGCGTTCCTTGATGCGTCCCGATTCATCCACCGGCTGCCAAATCAGGAACAGCAGCGGAAAACCCGCCGTCAGCGCGGTCGCTACAAACTTCCCGGCGGGACCAGTCCACCCGGTCAATTCCTGCAGAATGTACCGCCCCAGTCGGGTGCAGACATCCAGCGTGTCGTACACAAACGTGGTGAACGCCATCAGCCCGAACGAAACTCCCAGCGTCGCGGGGACTCCGATCACCGACAGAAAACTGCCAATTCCGCGCGAGTAGAGGAAGTTGGGCTTGGGTTGCCCCCCGGCGAACAGCTCCGAGTCGGGACGCAGCATCATCACACAGGACAGCGACACGATCGCCACCATCGCCTCCAGCAGCATCGACCCGTAGCCGATCAGCCTGGCGTCCGGTTCGCACCGCAACTGCTTCGAGGTCGTTCCTGAGGCAATGATCGAATGGAAACCAGAGCAGGCCCCGCAGGCGATGGTGATGAACAACAGCGGGAACAGGGGCATCACGGTGCCCGATGCATCAGGCACCAAAAAGCCCCGGAAGGCGGGGTATTCCACTGTCTTCCCCCCAATCACGACTCCCAGGGCCCCGGCAGCGAGGGCCAGGTAAAGAAAATAGCCCCCCAGGTGACCCCGCGGCTGCAGCAACAGCCACATCGGGGCCACCGAGGCGAGAATGCAATAGACCAGAAGTGCCACATTCCACAGCCGCTGCCCGTCGGCGACAATCCCGTTGTACTTACGGCTCGGGGCGTCCAGCACCTGCACCACGGCGGCCACCTGGTCGGCGGTCAGCTCCAGTTGCCGGGCCATCCCCTTGTCTCCCAGCTCAAACAGCCGGCGGGGATGAGAGGCCCGGGCCTCGAACTGCTCCCGCTGCTGATCCGTCAGGACCGCCAGGGCCTGCTGGCGCACCGCCGGCAGTTCCTCGGCGACGAATCGGGGCATGCCAAACAGATCTTCGGCCGCCAGCGGGAAGAACTGACCCACCCAGATTGACAACCCGACCAACGGCAGGAAGATTGCGGTCGCCCAGTTGATCGACAACTTTGTGTATCGCAGGCAGAGCCCCATCAGGATGGGGATCGCCAGGTACAGCAGTGATGAGGTGGCAATCCCGCCGCCGGTGATGATCTCGTTGTTCTCGAGGGTCTGCAGACCCAGGAATGAGCTCGACGTGACGTCGGTAAAGGCGACGATGATGTACACCAGCGCCAGCCAGACAAATGCCAGGAACAGCAGGTAAGACCGCCGCGACATGTTGTCCCGGACCACCTCGGCAATCGACCGGGCCTTGTGACGGATCGACGCCGTCAGTGCGGTCATGTCATGCACCCCGCCGATGAAGATCGACCCCACCAGAATCCACAACAGGGCTGGCAGCCAGCCGAAGAGGTATCCCGCCAGAATGGGGCCGACAATCGGGCCGGCGGCGGCGATCGCTGAAAAATGCTGCCCCAGCAGGAACTTCGAGTCGATTGGCGCGTAATCCACGTCATCCCGCAGTGTGACCGCCGGGGTGGGGACGTCACTCCGC
>JBKDUK010000165.1:0-2292 GCA_046339535.1 Planctomycetaceae bacterium
GTCTTCCTGCGGGTCATCCGCAGCCTGCGTCACCGCTCGCTCGCGCTCGTGCTCGAACGGCGATTTCCCGAGCTCAACGAACGGCTGATTACCGCCGTCGAACTGGCTGAGAATCCCGATGCCGGCCCCCCCCTCACCCAGGCCATGCTGGGAGAGTCGGTGCGTGAGGCGCGCGGGGTGCTCGAACGGCTCAACCGGGGCGATGTCTTCAACCGGGCCCCTCTCTGGCGTGCCTTCGCAGTCGCGGCGGGGCTGGGAGTGTCAATCGCGGGATTCCGCTGGGCCTGTGGCGAGGTGTTCGACACCTGGTTCCGCCGCAACCTGCTGTTCGCCGACGATTACTACCGCCGCGAGACCGACCTCAAGATCCTCGTGCTGGCCGACCCGGGGGAACGCCCGGTCGAGTTCCGCAACGGCGTCTACAAGCATCCCCGGGGGGCCGATCTGGCCCTCGCGGTCGAATCGGTCCCCCCCAGCGTGGTCCCCCGCGAGGTTCAGTATCAGTACCGGGCCCTCGAAGCATCGGCGGCCGGGGATGGGTTCATGACCAAGGTGGGAGACCGTCTGTTCCGCCAGAAGCTGTCGGGATTGAAGGACACCATCGAGCTGCACATTCGGGGCGGGGATTTCCGAACCCGGCAACCGTTGCTGGTCGAGGTGGTCGATCCGCCGCAGATCGATGGAATTGCGTTGCAGGCACTGTATCCCGCCTACACCGGGACGAATGAACTCGACACCGATGGGAAGACCCCCCTGCGGTCGCGTGTCGATGTGCTGGGAGCCCAGGTGTCGCTGCCGGCGGGAACCGATGTGGTGCTGGAAGCGAGGGTCAACAAGCCCCTCCAGAGCGTCCGGCTGCAGGCCGACCAACTGGAACTGCAACTGACCCGCGAAGGGGCCGCATTCCGCCCCGCCGACTCGTCGGCGGAGACCCCCTATCGTCCACTGGGTCTCCCCGTTCCTCCCGTCTCGGAAGACGGTCTCTCCTTCCGGCTTCAGCTGTTGCTGACTGGCCAGGCGGAAGCCAGGGCACTCGATGAACGGGGCGAGCCCGTGTTGCCGCTGCGGCTTCCCTCCGATGCCCTGCTGCGGTTCTGGCTGCTCGACACCGATGACATCCAGAGTTCCGAACCAGCCCGCCTGACCATTTCGTCCATTCCCGACCAGCCTCCGCAGGTGGATGTCCGATTGAAGGGGATTGGCACTTCGATCACCCGCCAGGCGACCGTTCCCCTCGTCGGGCAGATTCGTGATGCCGAAGAAAGCACACAGGTGTACGGGGTGCTGGATGACTACGGCGTCGTGCAGGCGCAGTTTGAGTACCGCATCGAAGGGGGAGCGGCCGCCCCGACCGAAGAATTCCGCTCGCGGCCATTTGTCGAACCGGCCGGTGGCCGGAAGGAGTTGCCGGTCGCCGAGCGGTTCAACGTTCTCGACCTCGATCTGGCAGTTGGGCAAAAGCTGGTGCTCAAGGTGACCGCGCGGGATGGAGACACGCTGACTGGTCCGCACATCTCCTCGAGCCCCACGTACGCCTTCCAGATCGTCTCGGATGACGAATTGATTGCCCTGGTGGCGGTGAAGGAACTGAACATCCGCAGGCGGTTTGAGCAGATCCTCGAAGAGGTGCGGAACACCCGCAAGGACCTGCTGCTGAACCGGACGAAAATGGATGAGGCGCGACCGCTGCGGGCGAAGGCCCAGGAGCTTCGGACCCGCGACGAGGCCGAACGGCTCGCCATCCTCGAAACCGCCGCGCTCACCTCGGTCGACCGGGGCACCTCGGGAATCCGCAAGAATCACAACGAGACGCAGTCGATTGAGGAAGAATTCCGCGATGTGCGGGACGAACTGGCAAACAATGCCATTCCCGATGTCCGCCCGATTCTGGAGCGCATCGACACCGGCATCGTCGGCCCGCTGCACGAGGTCAACACGGTCGATTTTGACAACTGCGACGACCTGCTCGTGAAGCTGCGGGAGGCCCTGGAAGAGCAGCAGGATCCCCTCCCCCCCTTCGAGGCGGCAGCCGACGAATTGGGGGCGGTGATCGCCAAGCTTGAAAAGGTGTTGGCCCAGATGCTGAAGAACGAAGACTACAACAAGGTTCTGGAGATGCTGCGCGGTGTGATCCGCGGGCAGGAAGAGTTGAAGAAGCAGACCGAAGTCGAACGGAAGAGACGCCTCATCGAAGGCCTCAAGTGACCGCCAGGCCCGGCACCGCGCGGTGCCCCCCAGAGAACCGGAGTGCGAAGCATGACAGACGTGTCGCGGGGACTGCTGCGGAAGACC
>JBKDUK010000166.1:0-5305 GCA_046339535.1 Planctomycetaceae bacterium
GATATATCTATATTTTCTCTAAATACACTATTTGACGCACCATTTATAAAAGTAGACCTACCAGGATTTGAATTAATATTCTCATCACCATTTATTAAAACACTTTGAGTTCTACGTTCAATCCTATTTTTATCACCACTAACTATTATTTTATCACCTAAGACATTATTATAATTACCATTAACTAACTCGTTATCACCTTTTACTGTGTTTTTTATTCCTGTGCCTACATAACCACCACTTATAACATCACCAGGTGAATTACCACCTCCACCACCAGCAGGACCAAGTGGGTTCCAACCATTAGGCAAAAGAATATTAGTTGCCAATCCATCAGTAATCGATTCTAATTTAGAAAAAGTTCTTTTTAATTGTTTTACTACAGGTTTTTGTTGAGCTCTAATTAATTCAACAGTACAAGTTTTAATTTGGCCTGGGTCATAATTAGAAATTTTATTAACTCTATAATAGTGACCACTGCCATTAAAAAATAGATAAATAGAATCATTAAATTTAAAGTTATAAATATCTGTTTGTGTCAAGTATAATTCAACTGTTACTATTCTAGAATCTCTACCTGTTGTTTCTTCTAAAAATTGCAACCAATAAGTATTAACCAAATTATTTGCAGTTGTATAACTAGTCAAATAAAGTTCTTCTCTTAATTGACCAAAATTTATATCATTAGTTGGTTGATATGGATTATCATAATGACCTACATATGGATAAACAAAATCTAGTCCACTTATCAAATCAGAACCATCAAATACTATTTTTTTACTACCTGATGGTATTGTTAAAAGTCCACTACTTATAGGCACTTTGACTTTTAATATACTTGATGAATTAACAGCACCACTTAAATTTGGTGTTATAAATACTCTTCTATTAGTACCACCTAAATTAGTAACACTTGTTATCTCATATCTATTACCTAAATCTTCTGGTAAAACTACATTACCAATACTTAAATAGTCTGTTACTTGTGCCGAGGTTGCAGTTATATCAATATAATTTTGGCCCAATGGAGCATTTGCTATAATAGTGAAATCAAAGTTATAATTACCATCTTCAAAGAATTGAGGAAAATCTCCTCTTTGTAAAATTCTAATAGTATGGTCTATTGACTCCATAAATGGCGCATTAGGTCCTGGTCCAGCATCTTTAATAATTCTAGGAATAATAATTTTATTATTACTACCTGGAATAGGACTTATAGGAGTTGGTCCAAATATAGGCTGTATTGTCTGTCTAGATTTTGTGAATTCATTTTCTGAAGTATATAAATATTGTCCATATATTTCTTGATATTGGTCTTTATAATATTGATTTAAATAGTCTTTATCATCTTTATAACTGAATAAAATCTCTCTATTTTGAGTATCAGCTAGTATTTGTTCACTAATCGGTATATTTAAATCTATTTTAGAAGTCCAATCTTTTATTTCACCAGTTGAATAATAAATATCACGAGGCTCAACTATTAATGTATTAGCTCTTTCTTTTGATGGTTCAATATATAAATTAAACATCTTTACTAAACTACTTATAAAATCTTTTTGCTTAACTTTTTTCGGAATTGCTCCTTTATAGTCTAGTAATGATTGTGGTAAAACAACTGGGTCAACTGAATTAAATACAAAGCTATTATATAATCTAGCTTTCTGTATTATAAAATCTTGAGCATCTCTCCATAAATATAAAACTTTAAATCTAATTCTTTCACCTGCATATAGAGGTGCTTTACCTGTTGTATATGTTAAATCATTTAAAGCAGGCATTGTGTATTCAACTGTTACTCTTGTACGAGCACTATTATTCTCAATTATAACACCATCTGAATTATCTGAAAACTCTACAAAAGGTTCTGCGAGTACCGTTAAAAATCCATCAACACTTCCAAAAAATAGATTATCTGCAAAATTTATGTCATTAACAGGATATCCCCATCCTGATGCCCAGTCTGAATTTAATGTACCATCAGGATTAAATTCTCTAAAAGGACATAAAATTGCATAACATTCACCAAAAGGGTAATATGTTCCAGCCACAATTGTTCTCTGAAGTTCTATATCAAAATAAAATTTAAATTGTTGTATAATAGCTGGATACAAATTCGTAAAAGTATAATCTGTTGTATTCCAAAGTGAATTAGGGTCACCATTTGGCGAACTTTCATTGTTATATGTTAGGTTTTGCCAGTTACCATGATTCATAAATTGTAGATTTCCTACATAAGCACTAGTATTCTGAATCCAAGTTTTAATAGCTGCTGGTAAACTATTATACCAATTATAATATGGACCTGGTACACTATCAATTTGGCTACTTAAACCAACTCTAAAAATCTTATCTTCTGCAAAATCTTCAGGATTAGAAAGTGTTTTACCATTAAAAGGAATAAGTAGATTTTCAAACTCTGGTGTATTCAAAAATGTTGAAGTCCATTCATAACCTGCTTCTAAAAATATTTTATTCCAAATAGCTTTAACATAAGTTGCAGGAAAAAATTCTTGTATATTTAATTGTTTATCATCACTAGATGAGTCACTGACGTTATCATAAACCCATCCTTGTCCATAGTCAATAAGTGGATAAAAATAACCATTTCTCCAGTCACTAAACCAAGAATTATAAATGTTATCTCTATCCCAAGTATGGTTTAATTCAGTAAAATCTAAATCTTCAATATATTTCTCACCTAATCTAGAGAAAAATGTATCATTATCAGCATAAATTACACATTCATATTGAGTTTCTAAATTATCATTAAGTTTTATATTCTTTAACTGTAAATTACCTTCAAAAACTGGAATAGTATCAACTAAAATCCAAGCTTTTGCCTTTAAGTTAGGGTCAAAAGTCGAATCGACTGCCAAATTACTTATATTTGCAAAAACATCTCTATTGTTTTTTGTCTCTGGTAAGGTAATAGTTCTAGAAAAACTTGAATTTCTCTTAGATATATCTTGTACATCAGCAATATTATATGTTAAATTAACTGGTTCATATTTATAAGTATCTAAATACTTTAATTCTTTATCACCAATTACAACAGCGTCAACAGTAGTTTCACCAGGACAAAATTTATTACCTAATTTAACTGTCATAATTGTAGTCATATTAGTTCCAGAACCTGTTTTCAAATACCATTGACCAGTTGTTGATGCTCCCCATGTAAAAGTAAGTATATCTCCAATAGAACCAGCAGGTATAGTAACAGTAGGTGCTCCTGTATCATCTGCTTGACCAAACCATAAGTCTATATCTCTAGTATTTGGTTCACTAAATGAATATTCGAACGTGTATATCTCACCAGGAACTGGATAAAAAGCACCAACAAGTGCAAAACCAGGTGAGCTTGACCTAACACCTAAGTATCTACCAAGAGTCGCTGCACTAAAAGTAATTCTAAACTCTGCATTCAAAGCACCAACTGTTGAACCATTAACAGTGCTTGAATTAACGAACTGTACCCATTTTGTAAAATATTGACACGGAGTTTGACTTGCATCAAGGTTGACCGCATCTACTTGTACTATAATTTCATATCTTGTATTTGCCATATATAATTTATTTTATAAGTTTGCCACATTAACTGGATAAGCCAGTTTATAATTAAGAGTTAAGTTAAATATTCTATCTCTAAGTCTTGTTTTAATAACATAACTTGTATCAGTTATAACAATAGGGTCTAGTTTATACTTTGAATCAAGGAATGTAACTATATAAACTTCTGGTGAAGTCACTAACTCTTCTAACCACAGATATGTTTCTTCACTAATCCAATCAGAGTTCAGTGTAAAAGTATATTGAACATCTTGAGCAAGTACAACATCACCTCTATCACCAAATTCATATGCAATATCTAATACTTGTTTATATTCAGTTCTATTTATAGCTACTGTTCTTTTTTTATCTTTATTAAATGTAAAATAGTCATAACCACCCATTCTATTTAAGAATACTATTCTAACATTTTCATATAAAAGACAAGGCTCTACTATATTTCTAAATATAAGTTCGAATTTTTGTGTACCTCCACCACCAGATTCATAAAAACTAATTCTATATCTATCAACACCATTAAAAAGTGTAGGGTCACTAAATGCTTCCATTAAATTATATGTACCAATAGGGAATTGCATGTATTTATCTCTAGAATTTAGAGTAAAATTAAGTAATTCATTTGCTACAGGTGTCGAACCATTAAAGGTTTGAAGTTTCAATGTAAAACTACCACCTACTTTATTCAAAAAATTAATTGTTTCAACTTCATTAGGTCCTATACTTTTATTATAACCACCTATATAATTATCATAATTTGTTAACCACTTTTTTTGACCAGCACTATTATCAAATAAATAATCAGTTGTAAAATCTAGACCATTTTCATTATATTGTCTAGTACCATTCCAAGCAAATCTAGTCGAACTAGTGCCACTAACTCTTAAAATATTTGTAATCAAACCACCATCATAATAAACAGGCGTACTTTGACCAAAAACACCATCTATTCCATACCAATAAACAGGGTCAGGAAAACCAGGAATACTTATAGCACCTGCTGAAACAGAACCTATTATTTTAGTACCGTTATATTGTGAATTAACTGCATTATTAGTTTTATTAATTGTAATAATATCACCTACTTGAAATCCTTCATCATTTGTCGTTGCAAAACCAAAAGCTGGTGAGTTCGTTATATCTAAATATTCTATTTGTGGATTATATTCAAAACCAAAGTTTGCAGTCCATATAGCAAATTGATTATCAAGTGGTGTAATATCTTCATCACCAGGAATTATAGTATTTGCATCGTTGTTGATTATAAAAGGTTTAACTGCCTTATTAACTGATATATGACCACGATAATTAACTGGTCTAGGTGGGAATTTTAATCTTGCAATTTTTGACGTTGTTAAGCCAGTTGTTTTACTAACTTCCCATACATCTAATATATATTTATAGTCTGAAAAAAAACTAGCTGATGCCGAGTTTAAAGTATACCAGATTTCGGCATTAACTGGACTTGCTTCATAAGGTACACCTGTAAGTGATGCAGTTGCTATAGGCATTATGTTTTAAATATTTTTTCTAAATACTCGTTTATATCTAATTGAATTCCTTTTGATACTAAACTTTGTATATTATTAAATATAGCGTCTTGTGTTTTTTTCAAGACATTTGTTGGTTTAATTCCTTTTTTTCCAATCGACCTTGCTATTATAAAAGCAGTTTGATTTGGAGTTTGTTTTTTAAACTTAATATTTCTTGCCTCAATCCATTTTTGTATGGCTTTTTG
>JBKDUK010000167.1:0-2226 GCA_046339535.1 Planctomycetaceae bacterium
CTCGAACGTCCCGGCCTCCAGCCGCTTGTACCAGATCGAGAAGCCGTCCGGTTCCCAGGCCAGGATCTTCACCCGGTCCCGGCGGTGGTTGAAGAACAGGAACCAGCTGCCATCCCGGGGATCGGCCTGGAACGCCGAGCGGACCAGACCGGTGAGTCCATCGAAGCTCTTGCGGAGATCGGTCGGCGGCAGGTGCACGTAGATCTTCAGGTGGGGGGCGAGGGCCAGCATCACCGCTCCTCCCCAACAGAGCCCGTCTGCCTCATCACTGCCTCCACTACCAGCCGCAGCACCTCGGGATCCCGCCCGGGGAGTTCCAGCCGGGTGCCGTTGGCCAGGACAACCCGCAGGGCGGCCTCCGTCACTGGTACCGGACGGATCCGGACAGCGGCGAAGGGGGCGGCCCTTCGGGATCGTCCGGCGGGCACCTTGGCCCGCGGGCCGGGCACCCGCTCCGGGACAGCCGCCGCCAGCCGCTGCCGCCAGCGATAGAGCATGGCCAAGGACACACCCTCCGCCCGGCAGAACTGCTCGACGTTCCCGGACCGCTTCTGAAACCGCCTGAGCCGGTCGATTCACTCCGCCCGCAACTGCTCCCGCCGACGTCCCGCCATCACACACACCCTCCCGACCTGGAACCTGGGGCCACGCCCCGGAAACCGGTCAGAGTACGCGGGCGGTCAAGAGTGGTGGGGGATGGCGCTTACACAAATTGCGAATTCTGGTGTGCGGAAAGACGGACCAAAAGCCGCAACCACAGGAACTTGATCTACGAGCGTCACATGCTACATTTCGATCCAATACCCAATGGATGCCGGTAGTTCCTGCAATTCATCAGTTCTTCCGACAGCGATTTAGAATCATGAAGTCAACTTGGGAAAATCCCTAAATTCCCAATACTCTTCTCGATCTTCGGGTTCAGGATCAGCCAGCTCAAAGGCTTCTGTGTCAACAGGAGAAATGAATTTCTTGTAGCAATCGACCTCTATGACCTTGGTCATTCCAGGCGAAATTGTAGAAACCGGAATAAAAACTCCACCAGTCAATGGTCCATGTTTGGGGGGACGCAGATTTCCGCGTATTCCAATTGAAAGGTATGGCAGGGTCATCGAAGATCCATTGTGGATTTCGAAACACAGGTCATCATTGGTGGAAATCCCAATAATCCGCCATTTAAATAATCTGCGCGCTTTAGCTCTTTCCGATTCTTCTGCAGTAAAGGGAGCCGGCCCCTTGACAATCGCATTCCATTCGTGCTTCTTAAAGCGTTTACGGGCAGAATCCGACTTTGCCTTCAGCCACATTTCAAAACTGTCTGCGGTTCTGCAAAATCTATTTGTGAACTGTTCAAACACAGGTGATTCCTGCCCTTCTGATAAAAGGTCATTTTTGAAGAAGGCATTTGAGGTCCATGTCCGTCCAAATTGCAGATAGCGCTCTCCTGAATCCGTAACCGATGTGACTGGTGTAGATAGAATGGTTATATAATAAAAAGTGTCATGGTGGTACAGGGCTGCATTTCCAAATCGTAAAATGAATTCCTTGTAGGAGGGTGGAAGTGGAGTGTCACAAGACACAATTGATCGTCGCCTTTCAGTCGAAGCTGGTCCATCCACCATGTGAAATCTCCGAGTCCTGATTCGGGAGATTTCTTCGTTCAACCATTCGTACATTACTCGAACTCCATTTGGTGTCTCTTATGCTTCCAGAATCCTCCAAGCGCGCCCCATCGACGGAAGTCTCCGGGTTCTAGATGCGGTCCCCAAGGGGTTTCGTAGCTCGGCTCAATAAACAAAGGATCACCCCCATCTATCAGTGCGCGTGGATGACTATCGTGAACAGCATCACTTGGCCATTTTCGACCAGTTCTGTCCTCCCACCACTTGCGAGCTGCTGCACGATTCCTTTCGAAAAAGTTCCGGGCTTGCTTGACGCACCCCGGGGTTCGCATCTGTCCAATTGGCAATTCATCAGTCACCTCGGGAGGTAACGAAGTGGGGATGATCGGACGAGTCAATCGATCGGGCCGATCAACCGCTGCCGCCTCTTTGGCGGCCATTTCCGTCGCCGGATCAGCTCCATTAAATCCGCCCTGCACAGCCATCGCAAGACCGCGAGCGGCTTGAGCCGTCAGTTGTGTGGCGGCTGCCATTGCGCCAGCCATGACAAGGGCTTTTTGCTGGATGTCTGTCTGGGTCAAGACGTAGGTCAGCGTTCCATTCAGAT
>JBKDUK010000168.1:0-4027 GCA_046339535.1 Planctomycetaceae bacterium
CCCCAGGCCGGTGACGTTGACATCCCCCGCGTTGGCGAACGCGAAACTCAAGGTGACCCCAACCGAGAGGGAACTCCAGGACGCGGTTTTCAGACCATCGGCCGTCTGCATCTCCGTCTGGGCAGTCACCTGCACATCGCCAGTGACCGTCATTCCCACCGGCGATGACGAACTGGCGCTTCCCAGCAGTGCCTGCACCTCGGTGAAATCGTGGTTCAGCGTGTAGCTGAAGCCGACGGTGACCTCCACCGCCGATGTGGTGGATAACACCAGACTGAAAGCGAGTTCGAAAGTGCGGGCTGTCACTGTCGGCACATAGATCGCCTGCACCGTGAGATCTTTGCAGGAGAGAGAGGCCGGAGCGACCTCGGCTTTCACCTGGGCGGACGGATTCCACCCGGTGTCGTCCGACCCACGGAGGTTCCCCAATTCATTCCACGCGAGGGCCGCCGCGATCGTTGCGTCCAACGAGTTTTTGTCGGTCTTCACGGCCAGAATCCCCAGGGGGGTCGCGATGGCTGTGACGAGGGGTGTCGACGTCGCATTCACTTTCAGATTGGCCCCGGCAGCGTCGAGCGACACTCCGGAAAGAGAGGCGACGACCCCCCGCTGGCCATTCACAACGTCATTCCACTGGAGCCGGTTCCAACTGACCGAGGCACCAACCGACGCGGCAAAACGGCCCGACGTCCCGGCGGCTGCAGCCACCCCAGTGGACTCGGCATAGAGCGACATGTCGTCGGTCGCCGTGATCGAAATCGCCGGGGCAGCGTCCTGAATGGTCACGGTTCCATTGCCGAAAACCAGGGCCAGCACATTCCGTTGCACCGTGTTCGAGGCCACCGCGCCGCTCACCGCCAGCACAGGGTGATCGGCAACAATCGCCCCGGCGAGAGCCATGGCGTGCAGGTCGGAGAATTCTTCGGCCGTGACGGTGAGGCTGGCCGCATTGATGGACGCATCCTGCACCAACGCGTGTACTCCCGCCGTATAGACATTCCAGGCGGCCATCGCCCCGAAACCGCCCCCGGTCGCCTCCTCGCCCTCGGCAAGTGCCACGGCGAGTGCACCGCCGTCACTGGAGAGCTTGAGATTGTTCGTGGCGTGCACAGTCACTGCCCCGGCCGCGTCTCCCTCTGCGAGGCCCTGTAGTGACACATTCGCCAGCAACGCCTCGGTGGTTCCACTGAACATTGTGGAGGCGAACGACAAGGCCCCGCTGAGGCTCCCGGCTCCCCGGGATTGGGACATCGACAGCGACCCGCTGACGGCGAAGAAATACTCGTTTTTGTCGGCGACACCGTCCAAGAGCCGCCCCCCGGCATAGGCCGTCACCTGCACTGGCCCGACCGACTTCACGGTCGGCGGTGGTGTGGTTTCGTCGCCGAGGCCGATCTGCGCCTTGGTGTCCTGCTTCACGATGTTGAGGGCGACGGAACCAGCAAGCGCGAATGCACGGACCTTGCCATTGGCTGCATCGCCTCCCTTCAGGGGACTCTGCATGGCGACGGCTCCCGCGCCGGCGACAGCCACCGCCCGCGAGGAATTCTGGGCCTGCACATCGAGGCTGAGCGACTCGTTAGGGGTGACATTGGTCTCGGTGATAGTCCCGGTGATAACGACCGTGCTGAAGTCGACCGGCTGGAAAGAGGCGACAGTCCGGTCCGAGACAAGATTCAGGGCCAAGTCGCCCGCGATTCCCACGGTTGTTGTTTTCGGACCTTGTACAGCATCTCCCTGTTTGACAACACCAACCTTTTTCAATTCAGCCGCTTTTGACGAAGATTTTCCAATTTCTCTGGCGGAATCCCAAAGGTTTTTTTTCCGAGCATTAAAAAGACCATTATTGCCCAAGACACTCATGAGTTGAGCAGGTGCTTCCTCAGCTTGCGCATCTTCGTCCGCATTCTCAGGACGACTTTGCCGACTAAAGATTGAATCTCTTTCTCCCCCATTTCGCTCAGCAATCTCTACCCCGCGGTTTTCATCATTTTCGGGTGCCCCGACCGGACTTGTACCAAGTGCAACCGCCCCCACCAGGGAAACATTCCAGGTCCAGCCGCGGTTGGCCGCCGAGAGGGTGACCGAGTTGACATTGAGAGCCCCGTGACCGGTGGGAGTGGTCTGGGCATAGTCGGGGAGAAAAGCGGTTTTGAACTGGCTGGATTCACTGGATTCACTGGAAGCAATCGTCCCGAGAAACGCCCCCGTTTGACGGGTCAAATCGACCAGTCCAAAACTGGCGCCGACGCTGGTGGCTCCGGCTCCCTTGGAACCGGCAATCGCACCGGTGCCGACGACCGTGTTGGTGGTATTGGTCGCCGTGACCTTGAGATCTCCCGTCTTGGGCGACGCAGCGACTGGTCGCCCGGTCACCGACACCCCCTGGTCGATGCGCGCCAGGGTATTGCTGGCTCCCTCCTGGAGGTCGCCCAGCACCAGCGCCACGCTGCCCGCCCCAGCCCAACCGCTCTGTCGCCCGGTGGCGCGGGTCTTGGACCCAGCTTCGGCAATCACCGTCCGCTTGCCCGTCTCCTCGGCGTTCACCGTGAGGTGCCCGTCTTTGCCGGTGGTCACCGTCGAATTCCCGAGGATCTGCGCGATGGTCTTGTTCTTCGTGTAAACCAGGATCTGCGCCGCTCCGAAGCCCCCGTTTTTGGCTGCGTTGCCGAGGGGAGCGGCAGTGTCCCACAGTTTTTCCAAAGCCTCACCCCCCTTTTTATGCAATAATTTCACCACCGTTTGCCCAATATCGTCTAAATGGATCGTCCCGGCCAGTGAGATCAGCGTCATGCTCGTGACCGCATCGAGTTCCACGCACTGCGCGGAATTGGTAAACCGCCCGTCCTGATTGATCTGGACGTTATAGAGCGTGGCTTCACTGGTGTTTTTGTAGAAGCTCTCGGCGAACGAGAAGGCCACCGATTTTTCCGCCAAGTTCCTCTGGTCTGATTCATTTGGGTTCTTAACCGTCACATCGCCATAGTTTTCCGATTTGACCCACACATTCATGAAGTTCGTCAGGCCCGCTGTCGACAAAATCGTCGCCAGAAAGTTGGGGATGTCGTTGAGTATTCCGAAAGCCTTTCCCACCGGTCCTTCATGCCAACCTGTGGTTAACCGCTTGGTTAATTTTTCCAAGGCCTGCCTGTACCCAAACAGCCGGTCATACGAGACATCGGTGTCAATCGACATCTTGCCCCCCGCGTCGAGAGTGACCGAGTCGGAGCCGCCGGGAGCCACGGCGTTGGAAGGATCATATTCTCCGGAATCTTGAGGCTGTTGGGAACTCTGCAGTCCGATCAGCACCCGTGCTTCGTTGGTGTGGTCGGCTACCGCCACGCCCCCCGAGATGGCCCAGGTTGTCTTCGGGTTTGCCCCGACGCCTCCCCCACACGTCACCTGCCCCCCCTGTGCGATGGTGGCCCTGAGATACATGTTGCCGTCCGTCTGCAGCTTCGCCCCTGGAAAAATCCACGTCGTCACCTGGTGGTCGGCAATTGCCATCCCCACAGTCGCGGTGACTGACGCATGACTCTCGGCAGCTGACGCTTGCCTTGCTTCATTACGGCCAAAGGCCTTTCCCAACAGGGATTTACCGCTGTTCCATCTCAATTCCCCGCCATCATCCCCATAATAATAATTAAACGCCGAGTTCCACGTGTACTCAGGATATTTCAGCACCTGCCAGACAGCGGGGTCGCCCCCCAGAGTCGGATACCCAGACGTCGCTCCGTTCGTCGCGTTCAACTGGCTGCCTACAATCAACGAATCCGACGTCGCGCTATTCTTGGGCAACGTGCCGTGCCCCGTCCCCGGCGTCAGCGTGCTCAGGTCGTAATGCAGCAGGCTCGCATTGACCGCGTCCAGCCACGTCGGGGCCAGCCGCAACTGCAGTGTGCCGTTCTCCTGGCTGTCCACCACCGCGTAATACGTCTGCCCCGGCGTCAGCCCCACCAGGTGCGCATCCCCCATGAGCACCGTCCGCGGGATCTCAAACCCCTGCCGGCTGCCCGTCGCCCCCCCC
>JBKDUK010000169.1:0-26585 GCA_046339535.1 Planctomycetaceae bacterium
GCCGGCCTGACCTGGCCGAGTCACACGAAGTTGGACTCAGGCCGCTGCCGGCCGCCCCGACTTGGACCTGTCGGCTGGGGTTCCAGGGGGAAGAGGTTCCGCGAATTCGATCGGCTGCCGGATATGGAACGGCAGCCAGGCCAGGGCGGCCAGGACATAGAGCGTGATGAACACGGTAAACACGTCACCCCACGCTTCGCCGGTTCCTCCCGCCCGCTGTGAGGCGGCCCCCAGCATTTGACCAATCACCTTGGGGAAAGTCGCGGCCCCTACATTGCCCCACATGTTCATCACCGAGAACACCAGCGCCAGACGGGTCCCCCCCAGATCCATGGTCGCCGTGTAGGCGGCGGGACCGGCCGCTGCGGCGAAGAACGCCCCCAGTCCGAACAGCGCGACCGCACCTGCTGGCAGGGTGGTGCGATATCCCAGGAACATCAGCAGGGCACAGAGCATCAAACAGCCGCTCGCCAGACACTGCCGGCTCACGCGACGACTTCCCGACCAAGCCAACAGCCGATCGGCAGCCCATCCCCCCGCCAGCGGGCCAAGGGCGGCCGCAGCGATGGGAATGCCGTTGAGAAACCCCGCCTGAGTGAGGTCGAGACCGCGGGCTTCCTGGAGATAAGTGGCGAACCACGATCCAAAGAACATCTGCGCCCCGGCCCGCAGGAACTGCTGGCCCGACAGGCACCACAACGGCCAGGCACAAACCAGCGACCACCAGGTGGCCGCCGTCATGGGAGCTGAGCCTCCCTCCCGGGATGCCTCACTGGATTCGCGCGGAAACCAGTTCCAGAACAACGCCGCCCAGACGAAGCCCGGCAGGGCGAAGAGCAGGAACATCCCCCGCCAGCCCAGCAACCCCGTGACCCAACCGGCGAGAACGGCTCCCAAGAAGCCTCCCACCTGCATCGAACCGGCAATCACCCCATTGGCGAGGCCATACCGGGTGGGAACAAAAAACCGGCGCACCGCGAGGGTGGTGCAGGTGAAAATCCCCGCCTGGGCGGCACCCATCAAGAGCCGCAGGGTCACCAGGTCGAAGGTCCCCCGCACCAGCGGAATAAGGGCACACGCCAGGGACCAGACGACCGCCATCGACAGCAGCGATTTGCGGATGCCCCACCGCTGCGCCACCCAGCCGGCGGGAATCTGCAGCAAGGCATAGGTCAGAAAAAACGAGGCTTGGACTGAACCCATCTCGGCGAACGACAGGCCGAGTTCCTCGCGGATTGGTTTTTCGACCGTCCCCAGGCACTGCCGCTGCACATAGGCCACGGTCGCGGCCCCGCACAGCAACGACAGGATCCAAACCCAGCCTGTGGAGGGTTGAACACGATCATTCGCTGGGTTGGGGTCAGACATGTTTCCTCCCGATGGAACCCAGCGGTTTATGACCGGCACACGCGATGCCCTTCAGGGCTGATCGCTACGGTGACGGCGAGGAACCAGCCGCATAGGGGTCGAGCGACTTCAAGTCGGCGAAAGTTCGGATTCCCCGCCCCTCTTCCAGCCACTTCAGGCGTTCCTCATCCGAAAGGAGTCCACCGGTATCGGCCACCGCAGGCCCTCCGGTGACCGCTTCAACCCGCAAGACTTCATTCAGTTGCCGCAAGGTCGGGAAAATATTCGACGCATCGGTATCGAGCCACAACCGCTTCATGGTCGCCGAACGCGATGCCAGAAACCCCGTGAAGAATTCGCACTGCCGCTCGAGTTTTGTCTGAGCCTCCAATCCTCTGCCAGACTCCTCACTCAGCAGTTCGTCCTGAAACCGCTCGACCGACCCCAATTGGGACTGGAGATGCTGTGCCAGCAGGCGGCAGATCAGGTAACCGCGCGACAGATCTCCCGCCTCAATCGAACTCTTCAGAATCTCATCGAGGTAGAGGTTGTCGATGTACAGGGTCTCATCCAACTGGCAATAGAACGGACCCCGGACCGGCTCCAGACCGTGACAGGACGACTCAATGCCCCCCTCGAAGGGGACGACCTTGGGAGCCTCGTAACGCCGCTTTTGGGATTTGACCAACTCCTCAACCAGCGGTTCCAACTCGGTGATCAACAGGGCGGGGGTGCCCTGCAATTCCACCTGCTTCACAGTCGGCTGGTCCGGATCGGCCGGATTGTCGAGATCATCGGTTTCGGATTCCAGCTGCGCGAGTTCCAACCGGGTCAACAGGGATGTGACATCGCCGCCCGCCAGCCAATACACACCAAGTGGAAACAGCAGCAACAGGCTGATCGCCGCCAACAGCAGCAGCCGCATCGGCCACGGGGAGGATTCGGGAGCCCGGTACGGACCAAGTGGATAACTCATGCTGAACTCGGCGGATACCGCCCTTCGCGTGGGTGCCTCCAATCTTGGAAGCGAAAAGGGGGTGGCAGCAACAGTTCGGCTGACCACCCCGACGAAGATGTCCGGCCACAACGGGCCTCATGTCCAGGTTACAGCTGGTCGAAGGGAATGCTGAAGGTGTCGAACCCTTCGATGGTCCCCGCCTTCAACCCCTTCGCGAACCAGCGGAGGCGCTGCTCGGATGTGCCGTGGGTGAACGAATCGGGAACCACGTATCCCTGGGCCTGCATCTGAAGCCGGTCGTCGCCAATTGCCGTGGCGGCGACGAGCCCTTCCTTCAGATCACCGGGCTCGAGAATTCCCTTGGTTTTCTGGGCATGATGCGCCCAGACCCCGGCGAGATAATCGGCCTGCAATTCCAGCCGCACCGAAAGCTGGTTGAATTCCTCTTTGGAAACCCGCCCCTGACGCGAATGGACCTTGTCGGTCAGCCCCAATTGATTCTGCACATGATGCCCGATTTCATGGGCAATCACATACGCCTGGGCGAAATCGCCGGGGGCCCGGAACTTGTTCTTGAGTTCATCGTAAAACGCGAGGTCAATGTAGACCTTTTGGTCCGCAGGGCAGTAGAAGGGTCCCACCGCCGCATTCGCAAACCCACAAGCCGACTTGGTCTGCCCCGAGAACATCACGAGGGTCGGCTCTTTGTAGCGTTTGCCGATTTCCTTCGGAAAGAGCTCGGTCCAGACATCCTCGGTTGAACCCAGGATCCGTTTCACGAACTCACCCATCCGCACCTCTTCCGCGGTGAGTTCCTGCTGGGTCTCAGCTCCTCGCCCTCCCCGTCCTCCCTGTTGACCCTGCTGCTGCAGAACTTTTTGCGGGTCCCCTCCCAAGAACGACACCAACAGGGCCAGAAAGAGCGCACTCAAGCCCCCACCCACCAGCACGGGACCGGCCTTCAAGCCACGTCGATCCTCGATGTTCTCACTGGCGCGTTGATTCTCCAGACGCATGACGCTTGGTTCCCTTCCACAAAGAGACACTCTTGACGACAGCTGCTTCGCACACCTTTTTGGCGCAGTGCCGGTATTGTCAACTGTCCAGTTTGGGGAAACAAGGTCCCGGACAGAAATTTCCGCCGGATCGAACCACTCTGGCAGTCCCCTTCCGGAAGAAGACTGCGGCGTCCCCGGCGGGGCCGTGCGGGTCAGCAACCGCACTGCGCACAGGCCACCCCTGGCAAGAGGCGCTGGGCGAGGTTGATCGCTTGCAGCCGCGCTTGGCGCGAGCCGCGACACGCCGTGCAGTCGCAAAACCGTTCGAGATCCCAGGTGTCGACCGTCAGCAGCCCCCGCGCCCGGGGCAGCAAAACCTCCAGAAGCTGTTCCAGCTGCCCAATCCGGGGCTCGGCGAACGTCCCGGCGGCCTGCCATTGACGCACAGTCCGGGTTGTGGCCCGGGTGGGAATCACGGCCACCAGCCGGGCCCCGCTGTCCCAGGCGAATTCGACTGTCTCAATGGCCGAAGCCACCGCGTCCGCAGGGGGGACAAAGGGGGGCTGCAGCATCACAAACGCCCGCACATCGATACCCTCGCCCCGCAATCGCCGGGCTGCCTCACGAAAGTCATCCGGGGTCATCTGCTTGTTCAAACGGGGCCAGGAACGGGGATCCACGGTCTCGAGCCCCAGGGCGACCTCCAGCCGGATCTCCTGAGGCGAACGCTCCAACTGCCGCGACTCCCCTTGCAGCCGCGCCAGAAATTCTCCACAGCGTTCGCCACACAACCGGGGATGATTCTCCACAATCACCCGCTCGAATCCCGCGCAGAGCCTGGCGATGGCTGGATGGTCGGCGAGCGGAATTGCCCGCGGATCGAAGAAATTCCCGCTGTTGTACAACTTGATCTCGCGGGCCGACGGCAGGTCGGCCAACCCCCGCCGGATCTGCCCGGGAATCGAGCCCGGAGGACCGGACTCGGGAGTCGTGTGGCGCCACAGATCGCAATACACACACTCGAACGGACACTCTCGATTGACCAGAAACAGGGTCGCCACTGTGGTGGTGCCTTTGCCGGCCACCGGCTCGTGTTCAACAAACGCGGCCGCCGGCCGATCGAAGGGGAGCGACGCACGGCGGTCGCGACTGTCCTGTTTGCCTCCCCAATCTCCCCCCAAGTCGGGTGCCTCGCACGAATCCATGCTTCCCTCGTTGCGATTCCAGCCTGGCTCCGAACGGTGCCACAATTATGGCGCGCGACTCTTCCCCCACACCTCCCAACAGTCTAGACTGTACAGTTGGACCCTCGATTTTTCCATCGCGTCTGCTGCCCGGGATCTTCCCATGCTGCGACCTGCTCGCCCAGCGCTTTGCCGTGACCTGTTGAATCTTCGCAGATGGGTGCTGCCCAGCCTGCTGGGGTTCTTGTGTCTGATGTGCCGACCCGGGACATCCGACGGAGCACAGGCTCCCCAGGCTCCTGCGCTTTCCCCGGCTCCGGAGTTCGACTGGAAGGGAGCGTTGCCGAAGTTCCGCCGCGCTGACCGACCTGTGGTCAAGGCCCGGGCCGAATCGGGACAGTTGCCCACCGAAGCCGCCGAACGCCGGCTGCTGATCGGGGTGGAGACGGTGGCCCTGCCGGTCATGTATGGCGGGCAAAACCAAAACCAGCGTTTTCTGGCGCTGCAGGTCATCCTCGCGAACCTGACCACCGAGTCCCTGACGATTGCCCGCAAAGATGTCGAGCTGGTGGTGGATGGCCAGAGCCAGCCCCCACAGGACGCGCCGCAGCCGTTCCAAAACCAGGCATTCCAGGCGGGTCAGCAGGGCATTTCGCTGCAAACCGCCCAGATGCCGGCCGAAGTCACCATCCCGTCGAACTCGGCGGTGAGGACCTGGATGCTGTTCTGCGACCTCCCTCCCGGAGGGCAGATTCCCCGGATGCAATTGAAGATCCAGTCGGGTGGCCAGACCGGGCAACTCGATTTGCAGGACTTCGCGCGGGAGCGGCTGGGACTGGAAGTGCAACGGATCGGGCCCCGGAAGGCACTTGGGCGGGTGGTATTGACGGGTGATCTCGACACGTTGGGAATCGGGGTGCTCGCGGATGAACTGGACCGCCTTGCCAGTGAGCGGGTGGTCCGGGTCGTTCTCGTATTTCAACCCTCGGCCCGGATTTACGACTACCAGTTGTTCAACTGGCTGCAAGAGGCAGCCAACCCGGCGGGGCGGAACCAGGGGCGCGAAGACCAGTTCCCACCCCTCCCCACAATTCTGCGGGAGTTGCACCTGGTGAACCTTCCCTCCCCGGGACAGGCGCCTCCCGATCCCAACCAGCCGACTCCCCCGGTTCCCGTCGAGATCTCGGGCCAGATCCTGTTCAACACGCGGGGTGGAGCCGGTGCTCCCCGGATGCATGGGCGGGAGGTCGATGCGGTCATCAGCGCTCTGCGGGGTGCCTACGAGTTGTTGCCCCGAAAAGAACTGGTGCAGTCCATGCAGTCGGAAGACCGGCTCGAGCGGATTGCCGCGCTGTCGACGGGCGGTGCCAGGCTTCCCGCCGATCAAATCCCTCTGCTTTTGACCGCGACACAGAGTGATGATGTCGCGGTCCAACAGGCGGCGGTTGCCTCGCTGGGACAATTGGGAACGCCGGCCGCGATTGCACGGTTGGTGGAACTGGTCCGCACCGGTTCGGAGGCGAGTCGCCAGACCGCGATCGCGAGTCTGGCCTCATCGCGGTACGCCGCATCCCACGAAGCGGTGCTGGAACTGTTGAAGACCGAGTCAATCGAAATCCGCAAGGCGATTGTGCGGGGATTGGCCCAGTTCCCCCGTCCGCTCTGGTCGCAGGCGATCTACGAATTTGTGCAGGCCGGCCCGGAGGGAATGAATGGCGAGGCGGTCAACGCCCTGGTCCAGGTCGGCCATCCCCGGTTGCTCGAGGTCTTGACCCGTGCACTGGCGGATCCCAATCCGGAACTGCAGATGCAGGCCCTGACAGTGCTGATCCGTCGCCCGGACCGTGCCAGCGAGCAGATTGCCCTCGATTACACTCTGAAGCACCTGGCCGAGAAAGACCCGCTGGGTCCCATGCTGGAACTGTTGAACCGCGTGAAAGACCCGCGGCTGCTCCCCTTGCTGCAAAGCCGTTTCGATGCCTCGCCCCAGAAGTCGGCACTGATCCAATCGCTGTCGCTGCTCGGTGATGCGGGGACCGCGCAGTTCCTGCGTGACAAATACGACGCCTTGCCCACCAATGAGAAAGGGGAGGTGCTGCGGGGTCTGACCCGTCTGGCCCCGCGGATGTTCCGGGAGCTGGCCGAGTCGGCACTGCTGTCGAATGACCCCTCCATGGTCAATCAGGCGCTCCAGGGCCTGAATGAAGATGGCGGCCCGGAAGTGGTCGACCTGATGCTGGGGGCACTGGAGAAGTCGAAGGAACTCAATGTCTGGCAACAACTGATCTACGCATTGGCCAATACCGGATCCCCCAAGGCCCGGGCCGCACTCCAGAAGCTGCGCAACTCTCCCGATCAAAATCGCCGCAACGTGGCGACCAATGCCCTGCAGAACATGCGGTATCGCTCCCCGGGATTCCATCATTACAACATGGCCCAGTCGCTGGTTCGCGAGAAGAAGTACAAGGAAGCGGTGGAACAGTTTGGGCTGTGCCTGACGATGGATCCCGACTTCTCCGATGCCCTTGCCGAGCGCGGTTTGGCTCATATGCACCTCGAGAAATTCACGGAAGCGGGGGCCGACTTCCGGAAGTGCCTGCAGCTTGATCCCGCCAATCACCTGGCGCTCACGGGAGAGTGTCTCACTCTCATTCTTGCCGATGGCAAGTGGGAAGAGGCGATCCGCCAACTGGAGGCGGGCCGCGAGCAGCACGCCGGGAATCTTATCTTCGAATACAACGCCGCCTGCGTTTATGGTCGGGTGGTGGAGCGGCTGGCCAAGGAACCCGAGACCCCAGCCCGCAACGAGCAGCTCACCAAGTACCGTCAGCAGGCTTTGGCCGATCTCAAAAAATCCCTGGAACTCGGGTTCCGCGACTTCGAACTGATGAAGGCGGACGCCGATCTGGCCTCTCTGCGGGGGAGTCCCGAATGGGAGGAATTGCTGAAGACAGCGCCACAGCCTGCCCCCGGGGAGGGTGGAGGCAAGGTCAATCGAGTCATCCGTCCGGCGATTCCCCGCTGACCGGGCTTCTTCCCTCTCCGGATCCAGACGGTTTTTACCCCAACCCAGCCCTCAACTCTGTTCGCTTCCAGGACGCAAGAAAGCCCGACTTCGGATGGTCTACCTCAATCGGATCTACACCAAAACAGGCGACGATGGCACCACAGGTCTGGGAGATGGAACGCGAGTTCCCAAGACCCATCCGCGGATTGTCGCTTATGGAGGTGTGGACGAACTCAATTCGAGCCTCGGCCTCATTCTGTGCGATGAACCGGACTTTGAATTCGCTTCCTGGCTGCGTCAGATCCAGAACGATCTGTTTGACCTGGGAGCCGACCTGTGTGTTCCCGAGGCCGAACCGGAACCCGCCCCGGAGGAGGCCGATCACGACGAGCCGGCCGCTCCTCCCCCGGGTCGGGCCCCTCTCCGCGTGATCGACAGCCAGGTCGAGCGGCTGGAGCAGTGGATTGATCAGGCCAATAGCCGGCTGGCCCCCCTGACCAGTTTCGTGCTGCCTGGGGGAACCCCCATTGCGGCCCGCCTGCACCTCGCCCGAACCATCTGTCGGCGGGTGGAAATCGGCGTGCTGCACCTCGCCGAGTTCGAAACGGTGAACCCCCTGGTCCACTGGTATCTCAACCGGCTCTCCGACCTGTTGTTCGTGTTGGCCCGCTGCGCCAACCATGGCGGCCCCGGTGACATCCTCTGGCAGCCCGGCCAGGGTCGCTAGCCCCGGAACCAGTGCGGTCCTCGCTGAACGAATCCCCCTCGGTCCGGATCTGAACCGGGCTGCCCACATCAGCTGATCCGCAGCGCCTCGCGCATCTTCCGCCACGGATCGATGTAGGTTGGCCAGTCGAGTCCATCGACGGTGGGGGTTCGCTGACGGGTCACACCGTCGACCGCAGGACCATGGCGCACCAGTTCGGCCAGCACTCTCTCCTGAGACTCGGGAGTGTGGCGTCGCAACAGCTCGGTCCGGCCGCGGGCGTGGGCGAAACCGGCAGCCAAGGCATACCCCCCCCAGTTCGAGACGCCGCACACCACCGTCCAGGAGCAGCCCACCCGGCAGGGAACCCGCCCCGCTTGGTCTCCTGGCAACCGTCGCACGAGTTCGTTCCACCTCAGGCTCCCCATGCCGATCTCATTGGCTCCATCCCCCACACCAATGGTCTGCAATCCGGGGATCCGCTCGGGCCAACGCTCGAACAGCCGATGCAGCGGGGCGGTGAAATCATCAATCGCCACCCCCCGCATGTTGTGACAATGCCCCGCTTGGTCCGCGGTCACCCGTCGGTCGAAGTCCTGCACCAGGTGGTCCTCTCCTCCCGACTGCAGCCAGACACTCTCGCGGGTATGCGAGGGGCCCACCCGCTCAATCGCGATCAGGTGGGTCACCCCCACCTGCCCCGCCCAGTGGCTGAAATCACGTTCCCAATCGTCGAAGGCGCTGGCTGGCTCCTCCGAACGGGGGGGAAACGGACAGGTCCGAACCCGGTCGATCGGCACCCCGGTCGCCTCGGCGCATGCCCTTAAGGCGGGGGCACACCAACGATCGGTCAGCAGGTCGACCTCCACTCCCCCTTGCAGCAGAACGTCGGCCAGCAACGCCGTACCCAGCGGACCATCGGTCTCAGCCGCCGGGGGATTTCCGAGGGGAATGTAAAACCCCGTCACCAGCACCACCCTGCGGGCGTGGCGGGCCAGATCGAGACAGGCACGTGACAGGTGCCCCTCGGCCAGGGGCCCCCACTGGGCCTCACTGGAGATCAAACCGCGCGCGGCCGGGTCGATGCGAATGAGTTGTTCGAGATGTTCCAGCATCAGGGGGTCCAACCGGCGGCCATCGGGATCTGCTGCGATTCTCGCGGGGGCCAGAGGGGCTGGCAAGCTGTGCGGGTTCTGCCCCGACTCTTTTCGCCCCGACTCTTTTCCAGGCGGCGATGTGACGCGGCGGGAAAAGCTTGTCACAATGCTGAGGTCGGTCCCTCCCGGGACGCTTTCAGGCCGTGTCTCTCGTTCGTCCTGCTTCCGCCGTGATCAACGCCCTGATCTCTTCGGTCCTGCGTCCCCTGGTGCGGATTCTTGTGGGACTGATCGCCATCCCCCTGTTTCGGCTCTTCGCCCGGCGGTTCACCCGCTGGGACAGGTTCAATGCCGAGGTGACGAAAGATATCGAACAGTGGGTGCGCGGTTCGTTGCTGCTGCTGTTGGCGACCGCCAATGTCGAGACCGCATTGATCGATTCGGTCCGGGGCTGGATCCCGACCCCCGCTCCGTCGGAACAGTTCAATGTCGATGATCTGCTGGACGCCCACTCGGCAATTTCTGTTTCCGCCCCCGTCGCGAATACCCCTCAAGCCCTCATCGGCCCCGATGGCTCCACCCCGCCGCGCCGCAGCCGGTGGGCCTGGATCAGCCTCGCCCTGCGGTTGCTGCTGGCGGTCGGGGTGATTGAGGCGATGCCCGACCAGGCGCTGTTTTCAATCATCCATCCGGGTCCGGGAAAACTGCTGCTCCCTCCCGGGCAGCGAATTCGGGCCGCCCGCGAACAGTTCTGGCCCCTGGTCAAAGGGTTGCTGTGCCGGCATCTCGACCGCTCTTCATCCGTACTGGCCATTCTCTCGGTCATCATCGGAGGGCGGTCGTATGTCGAGGCTGGTTGGATCTGTTATTTCCTGGCAATCATCCAGTTCCTGGTGATTGGCCTGGTGTCGTCGAGAGACAAGGCGATTGACGTTCTCAGCCGATTCGATGCGGCAATCGAACGTCGCCGCGTTGAGCTGGAGTTGCGGGAAGATCGCCAGTTCGACTGATGTCGCAGGCCTCGTGCCCGAAGCCTTGGGGCCCAGACCATCACTTGGCAACAGGATTCAGCGTTCCAAGGGGGGCAGCGCGCCGACATCGGGCACGCGCAAAACCGGAATCGTTGTGGGCTGCGCTGAATCCCGCCACAGTCCCACCAGCACCAACACGGTCGTCCCGACCACCAGGAACACATCGGCCAGATTGAAAATTGGCCAGGGGTATTCGGCCACCAGTTCGGGAAGGCCTCGGGCCCGCCATCGCAGGCCGGGAATGGTACAGTCAATAAAGTCGCGGACCGCGTGGATCCGTCGGCCGGCGAGGTCAGTGCAGCCGTGCCACCCCAAACGATCGTAAAGATTGCCCAACGCTCCGGCTGCGATCAAGGCCATACAGACCGTCACAGCCGCGCTGCGGGCCTCTTGCCTTACAAACAGCCAATAGAGAATTCCGGCAACCGCCACCAGGCTGAGACCGGCAAACCAACTGGTCCAGCCCTGCCCCAGACCAAACAGGGCTCCCCGGTTGAAACTGGTCTGAAACGTGATCGAAAATCGGCCCCAAAGAAGATTGGTCTCCCAAGACCAGTCACTGGTGCGGTGCTCATACCCAAGGGATTGGAAAGCCCAGGACTTGGACGCCAGGTCAGCCCACAGCAAACTCGCCACCACCGCTCCGAACAAAACCCATCGGGAGCGGGGAACCGGGTTCATGGACCGAAGTCCTCCCGCTTGCGGGCGCAGTTGACGCAGGTCCGGGCATAGGGAATGGCCTTCAATCGCGCTTTGGGAATCGAAGCCTGGGTCGCCGTCTTCCCATCCTTCAGACACACCTCACACTGACCGTAATTGCCGTCTTTGATTTTCTGCAGAGCGACGGCAATTTCCGCCAGGGTTTCCTGTTCGTTGGCAACCAGCGAGAGGGCGAATTCCTGCTCGAAGGCGTCACTCCCCAACTCGGCCATGTGTGTGGGGCTTTTCGACTCTCCCCCCACATCCTGCCGGTCTTTTCCCAAGGCCTCATCGGTCAGCTGACGGACATCGCCACGCAAGCGGGCCTGCAACGCTTCCAGGAGCGTCTTGAACTCGGCCATCTCCGTCTTCTTCATGGCGTCTCAGCCCACAGGGAATTCCTTGGATCAGAAATCGTGGACAGAATTATCCGTGAAAAACATTGGTCTTTCAAGGATCGCCGCCGTAATCGACCTGCGGACCATTCAATTCAAATAATAGATATAGGTACATATACAAGACAGAAAATGTGTGCATACACACACTCCCTGGTTGAAGTACGATCCTGACGGGAACTGTTCCTCCCTCCCACTCCCGATCTTTTCGGTCGCTGACTCCATCGGGGCGGGGGTGCCCTCCGGGGCGCCCCCTCACTCCTTTTCCTGATCCTGAGACATGACCGCCAAATACTCCGCTTCTCGCCCCCTTGTGGTCGCAGACTGGACGGCGTTAGGCTGAACAAGGTCGCGTACTGCGAAAGATCCAGAAGTTTTCCAGCTCCTCCCCATGCGTGTGCCTCATGTGCGTCCCGAGTGTCGATGTCATCGGAACCGGACCGAGCGAGAGGTGGTTGCGCATCATCGCGCGACGGCATGACCGCCTGGTCAACAAACACGCGCCGGTTTTCGCGATGGTTCGAGCTGTGGATTCCAGAGACTGCACACGGTTCCGGTGCGAGTCCTTCCCGGACCAATCGATCCTGGCAGCGCACTCTGTGAGTGCGTTTTCCCGGACGGAATCGGCTGCAAAAAATTTTCCATGACCAACTCAACATTTCGCCAGCAAATTGATAGATTGTTCGTTCTTGGATTAGGTTGACCTCGACTCGAACTTGGCCGCGACCTCAACATGAATCTGTGAACAGCCCCCAATGCCCGCCTCGTCTCCCCCGTCGACCAATCCGAGCCTGATCTTCCGACTCACTCGCACCCCGGGGGACTCGGCCACCTGGGAACAGTTTGTCTTGCTGTATGGTCCGGCACTGATGGAATGGTGTCGCCAGCATCGGGTTCAGGAGGCAGATGTCCAGGACATCTGTCAGGAGGTGCTGCTGCAGATTTCGCGTCAGATCCAGCGGCTGCAGTACGATCCGGCACTCAGTTTCCGGGGCTGGTTGCGGGCCGTGGTGCATGGAACCTGGTGCGACTGGGTCGAATCGCAGAAGTCTGACAAGCAACGGATGCGGGGACTCAGCAACATTTCCGAGGAACTGAATGAGGTTGCGGCCCGGGACGATCTGATCGCTCGACTCGAGGCCCAATACGACCGGGAACTGTATGAACTGGCCGCCCGGCAGGTTCGCCAGATGGTCGCCCCCGAGACCTGGCAGGCGTTTGAGTGGCAGGCCGTCGACCTCCTCGGTCCCGCCGAGGTTGCCGAGCGATTGGGCATCAAAGCCGCCTCGGCCATCACCGCCCGCCACCGGGTCACCAAGCTGTTGCGGGAGCGAATCGCCCACCTGGAGGAGCGCCAGTGACTCCCCCCACCAAAAACAAGGGAGTGGCGTCGCCACCGGAGACCGCGTGTCCTCCCCGGAATCGGTGGGAGGAATTTCTCGAAGTCACCCTGCCGACAGCCGAGCAGGCCGTCCTGGAGAATCACTTCGATCTCTGTCCCGACTGCCGAACTCTGGTCGCTTCCCTGGCGGCCTGTGAGAGATTTGCTGGCCTCCCACGGTCGTCTGGCCAACCGCTGGTTCACCGCACGGCGGGACTCTTGCTTCCCTTCGCACAACAAAATTCCCCGTTTCCACCCAAGGTCAAACAGACTTCGGCTGATCCTGAAGCTCCCGAGTTGCCCGGGCTGCGAGATCTTGAGGAGGTGGGGCGCGGGGGTAACGGTGTTGTCTACCGGGGAGTGCAAACATCGCTGAAGCGGACCGTCGCGGTGAAGATCCCGGGGCAAGAGTCCCTGCCGCGGGACCGTCATCGAATCGAGGGTGAAGCCCAGGCGCTGGCGCGTCTCAAACACCCCCATATCGTGACGATTTTCGAGTCGGGAATGGTCGCCCAATCGAATTATCTGGTCATGGAATGGATCGCAGGGGGAACCCTGCAGGACCGCATCGACGTGGGACATCTCGATGTGCGGGACATGGCTCACTGGATGCTGCAACTCGCCGAGGCACTCGCGGCCGTCCACTCACTCGGCATCATCCACCGTGATCTGAAGCCGGCCAATGTGCTGCTTGATCCCTCCGCCGGAGACTCGCGACCCATCGCCAAGCTGACCGATTTTGGCTTCGCGCGGGCTCCCGACCACGACTCGCGTCCCAGCATCTCGGGCTCGATTGTCGGAACCCCCGCCTTCATGGCTCCGGAGCAGACGGGTCTGGTCCCCGCCCTGGGTGTTCCAGGCCCGGCCTGCGATTTGTATGGACTGGGGGCGGTGGCCTATGCCGGACTCACCGGGCGTCCGCCGCATGAAGGGGTCACAACACTCGACACGCTCGTACGTGTCGCCTGGGAAGAGCCTGCGTGGATCCCCAAGCTGCGTCCCGACGTGCCGCCCGATCTGGCGGCCATCATCGCCAGGTGTCTGCGAACCCATCCCTCAGAGCGCTACCGCAATGCCGGGGAACTGGCGGCTGACCTCGAGCAGTTCCTGGCGGGGCGCCCCGTCTCGGCCCGTCCCGGCGAACAGGCCTTGAAATGGGTTCGCCGGAATCCTTCCAAGGCCACCAGCCTCGGTTTGCTATCGATGCTGATCCTCTTCGGTTTGGGTGGAATCTGGTATCACCTTTGGGTCCAGCAGCAGGCTTTCGAGACATTGGCTCTGGAAAAACACAGAGTCGATGTGGCCATTGAAAAGGCGGGAATGTCATTGATGGCCGAACGTCAGTCGCAGCTGGAAACGCTCGATGTCCTGCAGATGGCCACCCAGACGACCGTGATGCTGATCAACACCTTGCCCGAGGTGACCGATGCGCAGTGGCAGTCGATCGAACCGGTTCGCCAGCGTCTGCGGGCACAGATCCAACGGCTTTCCGCCACGGATCCGAAAACAGGAGAAGTCGTGGTGCGCTGGCTGACCGCTCTCAGTTCGCTGGCGCTGAATCGGTTTAGTCGGTCGACGGAGGCGATGGAGGATCTGGAAGTCGCGATTGCAGCCGCGCAGGAGTTTCCCGACTCGGCGGAATTCCGCAATCTGGAGGCACAAGCCCTGATCATGCGGTGGGAATTCAGCCGGCGCCTGAATCGCCCCGCCGACGAGGCCCAGACTGTCGCACAGATCTTCCAACTCTGCGATCGCCAGAAATCACAACCCGAACGGGCGATTGGAATCGAAAAAGTTCTGTACCTCGCCACCTCGCTCTGGGAGCGGAACTATCCCCATGAAGCGTTGACCCTCATTTCAGCCACCCTGCCACTCCAGCGAAACCATCTCGGGCAAAATCCGGAAGATCAAGTTGGCTGGGGGAATTTCCGCACGCTCCTCGTCCTGCAGGCCAAGATCCAGCACCAACTGGGTGAAGAGACATTGCTTGCCGAGACCCTGCGGATTTGGGACGAAATGTTGCCGGAACAAATGGCACGGTCCGGCCTTTCTGATGATTTCATCCATTATGTCGCACTCGAGCTGCTGCCTCTGCGAATTATCCTGGCCGACCATGGTGGCCAGACACGAGAGAGCGCCCGATGGATGGAAGAGGCTCAGGAACTGATGGCGAGTGATCGACCAGCGACTGCGGAGAATCAGCTCCCATTACTGAGGAGATTGCGGTTTCTGAACACGCTCAGGAAGGAAAACCTCCGCTCCATCGACCAAGAGGCATTGACGCAACAACTCTCAAAAGCGATCGATGACGCCCAAAAATTGCTCCAGGTGGCGACGCCAATTCCGCAGTGGCAGGAGCTCGCAGCCGATTTTCCCGAATTGCGACCGCCAATTCCTCAGACGACCGTGGCAATTCCCTCCTGGACAATCCGACCCGCAACCACCCAAACGCCCGTCAAAACTTCAGACGCAATAAAAAAAGAGGGAGAGTGACTGTTGGGCACAGCACACTCTCCCTCTTTTGTTGACCCGGTCGGTTGGCGGAAGTTTCTTGGGCGTTCTTCCCCCATGATCCAGATCGTCTCTCGAAACGCATCGCGCTGAGGGCGTGTCGACAGTTCGCCACCCCTCACTCCCGAGTCGTGTGCCAAGGCTTGGGCAAACCTTTTCACATCCCTCACCCTTCTTTTGGGGTCGCCGAGGCAAATCATTGACAGCCAATCGGGGCTGTTGGCCCAGATTCCCATTCATGAGAAAGCTCGGTGAAGGTGTCTGGATTGTCCCCTCGCAGCGTCTCCCCATGATCGTGGGGACAGCCCCTGATCGAAAACCGTGTTTCCTGCCATCACACGTCGACCGTCGGCCCGAGGCTGCAGATTCTCTGGCAACGGGCAAACGCTTCGGCCCGCTATAATTTCATCCTGTCGGTTGCTGCTTGCCCATTCCGTTCACCCCCGGCCCGCATTGTGATCCCCTGCCTCAGCCAGGTTTGTTCGCTCGGTTCGTCGTTCGAAGATGACCTCGATGGGTATGCCGACGGAGCTTGTCCTGCCCTCGAATTGTGGCTAACCAAACTCGAAGACTACCTCGGCAGCCATCCTCCATCCGAGGTTCTCTCGCGAGCGGTCGACCGCGGACTGACTCTGGCCTGTGCGACCTACCAGGGAGGGCTCTTGCTGAGTCAGGGGGCCGCCCGACAGGAGGCCTGGAGCCAGTTCCAGCGGCGACTCGATCTGCTCGCCCAGTTGGCGGTCCCGGTGCTTGTGATCACCCCCGATTTCCTGGGCCCCTTCACCCAGACCGATCTCGAAGGGGCGCTGATGTCATTGCGGCAGGCGGGCGAACTGGCCGCCCAGCGGAGAGTCCGGCTGGCCCTCGAATTTCAATCCCGCGGCACCTTTCTGACCAATCTGGAAACGGCCGCGGGCTTTATTCAGTCGGTCAACCATCCCGCGGTGGGTCTGTGCCTCGACAGCTTCCACTTTGCCACCGGCCCCAGCAAAACCGAAGACCTCGCCTGGGTGAACACCGGCAACCTCTTCCACGTGCAGCTCTCCGATGTGGCCGACCGGCCCCGCGAACTGGCGACCGACGCCGACCGAATCCTCCCCGGAGAGGGTGACTTTTCCCTTTCTCCGCTGATCGGGCATCTGCAAAGGATTGGCTATACCGGATGCGTGTCGCTGGAATTGCTCAATCCGCAATTCTGGCAGATACCGCCCCAGAGCCTGGGGGAAATCGGAATGACGTCGCTGCGAATCGCTCTGGGCCAGGCGTCTGGGGGGACTGCGACCCGTTGAGGTCTGCTCGGGAGGGGCCCGCGGTGGACAGCCCCAGAAGGTCGGTCCATACTGCGAATCGTCGCGGATCGCCGTTTTGGGTATCGCGACACTGGCCGCTGCTGCTTCCCTCCGCATGGTGTCGGCATGAACTGGCTCAATTGTGTGTTGGCCTCGTTGCTGTGTTTTTGTTGCGGTTTCCTCAGGACAACGGCGGTTGCTGACGAGGCGTCTCCGATTCTCGTGGTTGCCCCTCGCCATCTTCCCGCCGCTCCCATCCCCTCCCAGAGAACGCCCCTCGGGATCCCGAACGACTACAAGCCCTGGATCGCCCAGCTGCCGACCGGCGAACTGCTGGTCGTGGCGTTTTCGTTCGGCGGGATTCCCAGCAACGAATTGCCCCCTGGAACCCCTTACCTGGAACGGGCGGTCTTCTGGCGCTCGACCGATGGGGGCAACTCCTGGGGAATGCGGGAAGAACGCCCCGAGATCCACGGACGCGAGTTCTCGCTGAATGTCCTGGCAGATGGCACACTGCTGATGCCCTGTCACTTCCTGGCGAACGATGCCGCGAACAAGGCGGGCTACACTCACTCGAAGCTCTTCCGCTCGACCGATCGTGGCCAGACCTGGACGGAAACCCGCATTGGGCCGGAAGGTTTCCCAGACAAGGCCCAGACCTCGACCGACTGGACGGCGGTGGAGCTGCCCGATCCCGACCGACCCGGCCAGACGCTGGTGCAGTTGGGGGTGGCGATGCAGGAGGGACGCGAGCGGGCCCCTCAACACGTGTTCCTGTGGCGGTCCCGCGACAGTGGTGCGACCTGGGACAAAACCCTGAACCCCGAGACCAGCGGCTGGATCGATGTCGATGGGTTTTTCTCGCAATCGACCACCTACCGCGGAGCGAACGGAACACTCTGGCATCCCGTGCGGGTCGACGCCACGGGCCCCCACTGGAAGCTGCCCGCGGTGGCGGGAGTCGAGACCCGCTCGGGTGACCAGGACGACCGCACCATGTTGTGGAAGTCGACTGACAATGGCCTCACCTGGCGAAAACATGCCGACGGTGGCCGGTTTGGTTCGTACGGGGAGATGTATCCCCGCTTCCTGCGACTGCAGGACGGCCGGCTGCTGCTGACCTTCACCGTCCGCAGCAATTCACGGGACGGACACCCGCTCGGGCTGCGGGCGATCGTCAGCCGCGATGATGGCGAAACGTGGGATTTCGAGCACGACCGGCTGGTCCTGGTACATCAGAACGAAGGTGCCAGCGGCGGGGGCTTTGGAAACACAGTCCAACTGCCCGACGAAACCCTCGTCACCGTTCACAGCTACCGCGGCCCCGACCGCAAGACGCACATCGAGGCGATCCGCTGGAAACTGCCCCCCGACGTGCGCTAAAGCGCGACATCGGGGAGACCGACCGCTACCGGGGCTCGGTCGCGTGCAACAGCCCGCGGATGTAGCCGTAGGCGAACAGCCGCCCCTTCATCGTATATCCGGGTTCGCCGTCATCCTCCCCCACCAGTTGCGGCACATGGTCGGGGCGCAGGCAGCCGGTAAAGCCCACTTCGCGATAGGCGCGGATCGCCGCGGCCATGTCGGTGGGCCCATTGTCATGGAAGGTCTCGATGAAGTCGTCCGCCGTCCCCCGCACGTCGCGGAAGTGCACGTAGCGAATATGCGGCCCCAGGCGGCGAATCGCCGTGGGAATGTCGACGCCCATCTCGGCGAAGGTCCCCTGGCAGAAACAGATCTTGTTGGCCGGGCTGGGGACCAGGGCCATCAGCTTTTCGAAGTTCTCGACGCTGTTCATGATGCGGGCCTTGCCGAGGAACTCCCGCAGGGGCGGATCGTCGGGGTGCATGGCGAGGGTCACGCCGCACCGCTCGGCCACCGGGACCACTTCATTCAGGAACCGTTCGAGATGACTCCACAGGGCGGTCGCTTCGATGGGAGCCCCATCGACGGACCCCGCGGTCTGCGAGAGAGACCGGGCCCGTTCCACATCCTTCAGGCGAAACGCGGTGGTCTTGGCCCCACCCCGCTCCGGGGCATCGAGCTGCGTCCGCACCCAGTCGGTCCCCGCCATGAAGTTGTAACACAGCAGGGGAATGTCCAGTTCGGCCATGTCGTGCAGCAGGTTTTTGACTGCCTGCAGTTCCGTGCCATCATCGGCACCGATCTTGATGTTTTCGATGGGCAAATACCCCTCGACGACCGACAACTTCAATCCGAACGACTCGATCAGCCGTTGCGTCTCGAGCAACTGCGTCATCCCCCCCACGGGGTAGCGGGAGACGATATCGGTCACCCCGCACTGGGCGGCCAATTGCAGATTTTCGGCGGAGAGGGGGGTGAGAACACTGGCCAGATGCATGTTGGCGGAAGAGTTTCGAGATCTGAGGGGAAGAGGGAACGGGGGAGACGCCACCGCGGACAACGTCGACCAGCCGGCGGAGACACGAGTCCCGCCGCCGCGCCGTCACCCGGGCTCGCTGTCCAGGCCTCAGGCGATGCGCAACAGCCGGCAGGTTTCCTCATAGCACGATTCGAGATCCAGGGAAACCGCCTGACTCTCGTTCAACCAGATCGGCAAAGTGGGCAACGCCTGGCCCACCTGCAACGGGTAATACCAACTGTCCAGCAACCTCTGGGCCGGAGTGCCACGCAGTCGCATGGTCACCGCCGACATCGGTGACGGCTCGGGTCCCAAATCGGGATCGGTGCTTTCGAGCCAATCCATCACCTGCTCATACAGATTGAACTCGCAGGTTCCGACCACATCCACGATGGAGACACAAATTCCCCGCTTCAACAGAGCGGCGATTTTGGCCACAAAACTGGACCGGGTCTCCAGGCGATCTTTGTTGGACGGACTGACCAATTCGATGGCGGCCACCAGTCGGCGATCACGGCGACTGTCGTACACCCGAACTTCGTAAAGATCCTGGAGCGGCAACCGCGGTTCGACAGTTCGTGTGGGGCGAGGGGGAGCATAGGACGCAACGGTGATCGGCGGCCCCGACAATGAACTCTCGTTCGCAATTGGGGACGAGGGACTTTCATAGGTTCCCACATCGATCTCATACAATGTCCCCAAGTGCACACCGGGCGCTGCGAAGTAGGGCGCAGGCAGAACATTGGAGAGTTGCCGGACGATCATCGCCGGCCACATGCCCTGCAGTTCATCCCAGGAATGGACGTCGTCGAGGGGCGATCGGAAGTGATCTCTCAAGGGCATTCGGCGTTCCTCCAAGCGGATCATACCATGTTGAGTTGCCCAGGAAATGCCCCCCCCCTTCCCAATTCCGCAAGTGACCTCCCCAACTGTGGACCGAGGGCGTGGACAGCCACCCGTCGGCGGGCCCCCGCGCCATCTCCCGCCCCCGCCAAAAACTCGTTAGAATCTGCTGACCGAACCTGTTCACCCCTGCGCTTCCCCCCCGGATGGCGGGAAGCCTCACCCTGGTACGTCGTCGATGGATCCCCGCTTCATTCGCAACTTCTCGATCGTCGCCCACATTGACCATGGGAAAAGCACGCTGGCCGACCAGTTGCTGCTCAAGACCGGCACGATCACCCAACGCGAATTCCGGGCCCAGATTCTTGACGACCTCGACGTCGAACGTGAACGGGGGATCACCGTCAAGGCGCGAGCGGTGGCCATTCATTACCAGCACGAGGGACAGACCTACGAGCTGAACCTGGTCGATACCCCGGGGCACGTTGACTTCCACTACGAAGTCTCCCGCAGCCTGGCCGCCTGCGAGGGAGCCCTGTTGCTGGTCGATGCCTTCCAGGGGGTGCAGGCCCAGACGGTCGCCAACGCCTATGCCGCGATCGAATCCGATCTGGTGATCATTCCCTGTATCAACAAGATCGACCTGCCGATTGTGCGGACCGAGGAAGTCCTCGAGGAAATGAACACCGTGCTGGGGATCAAGCGGGACGAAGTCCTGATGGTCAGCGGCAAATCGGGAATTGGCGTGGACGACGTCTTCCGGGCCATCGTCGAACGCATCCCTCATCCCAAGGGAGACCCGCAGGCCCCCCTCAAGGCGATGATTTTCGACGGCAAGTACGACAACTTCCGCGGTGTGATCACCTACATCCGCATGCGGGAGGGGACACTGCGCAAGGGGATGAAGATCGTCTTCATGACGGCGGGGACCAGCCACGAAGTGCTCGAAGTGGGGCAGTTCCGCCCCGACATGGCACCGTGCGACGAGCTCGGCCCCGGGCAGGTCGGCTACTTCGTCGCCGGAATCAAGGAACTCGGGGGAGTGCATGTCGGCGACACCGTCACCGAAGCGGGCCGGCGAACCGCCGAGGCGTTTCCCGGGTACAAGTCGCCCCAGCAGATGGTGTTCTGCGGCATGTACCCCATCGAAAAAACCGACTTCGAAAAGCTCCGCGACGAGCTCTCGAAAATGTCGCTCAACGACGCCAGTTTCAGCTTCCTGCCCGAGACCAGCGACGCCCTGGGCTTCGGCTTCCGGTGTGGGTTCCTGGGCATGCTGCACATGGAGATCATCCAGCAGCGGCTTGAAAAAGAAGCCAACATCGATCTCATCCAGACCGCGCCCAACGTCACCTACGAACTGCTGATGATGGACGGGTCGATCCTCAAGATCGACAATCCGCAGGATGTCCCAGAAAATGGCGGGATCCGCGAGTTCCGTGAACCGATCGTGCGGGTCAACTTCATCCTCCCCAGCGACAGCATCGGCCCCATCATGCAGTTGTGCGCCGATCGGCGCGGGGTTTACAAGAGCACCGAATACCTCGGCATGAGCCGGGCCCAACTGGTCTACGAGCTGCCGTTGGCCGAGGTGATCTACGACATGCACGACCGGCTGAAGAGCATCACCCGGGGTTACGGCACCCTCGACTACGAGGTGATTGGGTTCCGCCCGGCCGACCTCGTGAAGGTCGACATTCTGGTCAAGGGAGTGCGTGTCGATGCTTTGGCGACCATCATGCACCGCAGCAACGCCGAGCGGCGGGGCCGCGGGCTGTGCAAACGGCTGAAGGAAGAAATCTCCAAGCACCAGTTTGAGATCCCCATCCAGGCGGCGATTGGCACCCGCATCATCGCCCGCGAGACCATTCCCGCGCTCCGCAAGAACGTGACCGCCAAGTGCTACGGCGGCGACATCACCCGCAAGCGCAAGCTGTGGGCCAAGCAGCGGGAGGGGAAGAAGCGGCTCAAGCAGTTTGGGGAGGTGGAAATTCCCCAAAAGGCGTTCCTGTCGGTGCTGGACGTCAGCGACGACATGTGACCCGCGACGCGGCAACCCGACAGGCTCTACAATGGGAGAACCTTTTCCCGGGAGACCTGTTGCATGTCCGCCCCCTCGTCCACTTCCCCCGCCACGGCCATCGCCCCCCCAGCCGAGATGCGGCTGGCGATCGACGGTCTGCATTGCGCCGCCTGCGTGGCCCGGGTGGAGAAGGCGATCGCCACGGTTCCCGGGGTCGAATCGGTGGCGGTCAATCTGGCGACGCACGAGGCCTTGGTCGCACCGGGCGGAATCGACCTCGAACGGCTGCAGAAATCGGTGGCCGATGCCGGCTACGCCGCCCGTCCCGTCGCCGCCGATGAGTGGCTGACCCAGCCCACAGCCCCCGCCGATACCGAAGACGAGCCCTGGTCACCCGAACTGCGGGCCCACTTTCGCCAGTTGGTGCTCGCGGGTGTGCTGACCTTGCCGGTCGTGGTCATCTCGATGGCCGACCTCATGTTTCCCGGACGCGACTGGGTGCTGTGGGCCCTCTCGACCCCGGTGGTCTTCTGGTGCGGCGCTCCCTTCTTTGTCGGGGCCTGGAAAAACCTGAAGCGTGGTTCGGCCGACATGAACACGCTGATCGCCCTCGGCACGGGAACTGCCTATTTCGCCAGTGTGGCCGCCCTGCTCTTTCCCCGCGTCATGCAGCCGATTTTGCCCGAGCTGCATGTGACCGCCGGCCACAGCGCGGCGGGGCACGCCAGCATGCCCCCCGTCTATTTTGAAGCGGCGGTGACCATCACGTTCTTCGTGCTGCTGGGCCGGCTGTTGGAAGAACGTGCCCGCGGACGGACTTCGCAGGCGATTCGGCGGCTGATGGGGCTGCAGGCCCGGACGGCCACCGTCGTGCGCGAGGGGGTCGAGCAGCAGATCCCCATCCAGGAGGTCGTGGTCGGTGACCTGGTGGTGGTCAAGCCGGGCGAACGGGTCCCCGCCGACGGGACCGTCGTCGACGGCCGGAGCCGCGTCGACGAGTCGATGCTGACGGGGGAACCCCTCCCCGTCGAGAAAACCTCGGGGGCCCCCCTGGTGGGAGGGACTCTCAATCGTGGAGGCAGCCTGCGGTTCCGGGCCGACAAGGTCGGGGCCGACACCGTGCTGGCCCACATTGTGCAGTTGGTGCGCAACGCCCAGGGCTCGAAGGCTCCCATCGCCCGTCTGGCCGACCTGGTCAGTGCCTGGTTCGTTCCGGCCGTGCTGCTGATCTCCCTGCTGACCTTCGCCCTCTGGTGGTGGCTTGGTCCTGCGCCCGATTCGTTCCGCATGGCGCTCACCTGCGGCATCAGCGTGCTGATCATCGCCTGCCCCTGTGCCCTGGGCCTGGCGACCCCCGCTGCGATCATGGTGGGAACCGGCCGGGGAGCCGAGTTGGGAGTGTTGATCAAGACCGGCACCGCCCTCGAAACCACCTGCCAGGTCCGGACTGTGGTGCTCGACAAGACCGGCACCATCACCGCCGGCAAACCCAGTGTGGTTGAGGCGGCGCTGTCTTCGACGGTCAGCCGGCCCGACGCCCCCCGACGATTCACCAAGCGCGAGCTGCTGCAGGCGGTGGCCCAGGCCGAGTTGCGTTCGGAACACCCGGTGGGAGAGGCGATTGTCGACACCGCCCGGCAGATGGGGCTGACGCTGTCCGCCCCGTCCGAATTTGAGTCGCTGGCCGGGCTGGGGGTCGAAGCGGTCGTGGAGTTGCCCTCGGGCCCCGTGCGGGTTCTGGCGGGCAATGCGGCGCTCTTGACTCAGCGGGAAATCGATCCCGCTCCTCTGGCGGCCGACGCCCGGCGGATGGCCGAACAGGGGCAGACCGCGGTGCATGTGGCCCTCGACGGAATTCCCGCCGGGGTGATTGGCGTCGCCGACCCCGTGAAACCCGAAGCGGCCGAGGCGATCGCCCGACTGCGTCAACTGGGGCTGGAAGTGGTGATGTTGACGGGCGACAACGAGCAGACGGCCCAGGCGGTCGCCCGGCAGGTGGGGCTGAGCGAAGTCTGGGCGGGGGTTTTGCCCGCAGGCAAGGCGGCCCGGGTCGCCGAACGTCAACAGCGGGGACACAAGGTGGCGATGGTGGGAGATGGGGTGAACGATGCCCCCGCCCTGGCGCAGGCGGATGTGGGAATTGCCATGGGAACCGGGACCGATGTGGCCCTCGACGCCGCCGACATCACTCTGCTGCGCGGAGACCTGCGCGGGGTAGTAACGGCATTCGAATTGTCGCGACAGACGATGCGCACGATCCGCCAGAACCTGTTCTTCGCCTTCATCTACAACATCCTGGCAATTCCCTTAGCCGCCGGCGCGTTGTATCCCTTACTCAAACTGCTCCTCAGCCCAATGATCGCCAGCGCGGTCATGGCGCTCGAAAGCGCCTCGGTGGTCACCAACAGCCTGAGGCTGAAGCGTTTCCAGCCCAGCTTGCAGCCAGGTGAGCCATCGGCGTTGATTGCGGTTCAGCCAGCAGCCCCTAGGGCAACTTGCGGGAAAACAAACTCGCTGCCGGTTGTCACCAGTTGACGATCGCCCGTTTCCCCGTGACAATTCGTTGTTTCCAGTGGTGTTCAAGACGTGACGCCGCTCGGGTTATGCCCAGCCCCGGCTCCCCGGATATGCGGAGGTCCGGGGCTGTGCATTTCCCTCCGGACTCCACTCCGCTCACTCGAAAGCTGTGCCATGATCCAGTTGAAAAAAATCCTGTTGCCCACCGACTTCAGCCAGAACGCACGCTCGGCCGAGAAATACGCCTGTGCCTTGGCTGACCAGTTTGGAGCCGAGTTGCATGTGCTCTACGTGCTGCAGGATCTGACACTGGTGATGCCCGAGCCAGGGGCGATGTTCGCGATTCCCGCCGTCAACACGGCCGAGATCCAGCAAAGCGCCGAAAAGGCTCTTGCCACGGTTCCAGAGCCCGGCTGGTGCGCTGGCAAGAAGGTGGTGCGAGCCACACGAAATGGCTCGCCCTACGCAGAGATCTGCGGCTATGCGACCGATGCCGGGATCGACCTGATCGTGATTGGCACGCACGGCCGCTCGGGGCTGTCGCACGTGCTGCTGGGGAGTGTGGCCGAAAAGGTGGTCCGCAAGGCTACTTGCCCGGTGCTGACCGTCCGCCCCAATGAACGTGACTTCGTGAAATAAACTCTCCCTAAGAACGGTTCCGCACGCAGGCGGGGCGCAGCATCTGCTGCCCCCTCCTTTTGCTTTTGGTTGCAGCCGTACGAGGCAACCCGGAAGACGTCCGGTGAAGATCCGATTCAGCCCGCGGTCGCGGGGGGTGCCCCGGGCCCCTCGTCGGCCGAGGGGTTTCGCGAGCCATACTTCGGCTCTTCTCCCCGCAGCAGCCGGCCGATGTTGCTGCGATGCCGCAGAATAATCAGCGCCGGCACCAGCACGCTGAAGACTCCCAGGCTCCATTGGCTGCCCGAGAAAAGCTGCAGTCCGAATTTGCCGAATTGAGTGATGGCAAACACGACGGCGGCCACCATGGCCCCCAGCGAGACATACCGCCACAGGCCGAAGCAGATCAAAAAGGTCCCCCCGGCAATCAACGTGGCCTGCGGGGCCAGGCAACTGACCACCCCCAGGGCGGTCGCCACCCCTTTGCCTCCCCGCAGACCGAGATACAGCGGGTACATGTGCCCCACAATCGTCGCCACCCCGACCGCGACCTGCCAATGCAAAAAGCCTTCCGTTCCGGGAGGGAGCAATTGCTTCGGGAACAGCGCGACCGGCAAGGCCCCCTTGAGCGCGTCGAGCAGCAGCACCAGCAGGCCCCAGCGGTGCCCCAGCACCCGCCCCACGTTGGTGGCTCACATATTGCCGCTGCCATACTGCCGGATGTCGATGCCGCGCACCCACCGGGCCACGACATACCCCACCGGAATACTCCCCACCAGGTAGCCCAGCATCACGCAGGCCACACCCCAGACAAACTCCATGATTGTTCCTGCGTCAGGCGGACGGGGAGGGCACAGCCAATCGCTGCGACAATGCCACCAGGCGGTCCAGCACGTCAGTCGCCCGGCCGGAAACGACCCCCTCACGCGCCCGTTCCACCCCTTCGGCCAGCGTCCCCACCTTGACCGCCGCCAAGAGGGCCGCCGCCGCATTCGCCAGCACGATGTTGCGGTGCGGCCCCGGTTTTCCGGCGAAGATCTCACGGATCACCACGGCACTCTCCGCCGGCGACGTCACCTTCAGATCCTCGGGGGTACAGGACGGCAGATTCAGCTCCTCGACCGTCCAGCGGTGAGTCTTCAACTGCCCCGCCTCGACTTCAATGGCCGTCGTCTCGCCCCACAGACTCACCTCGTCGAGCTGGTCGGCCCCGCAGACCACATAGGCGTGCTTCCGCCCCAGGTCGGCCAGCGCCCGGGCCATGAGTCCCGCCGTCTGCACCCGGCTGACTCCAATCAGCTGGTATTCGGCCCGCGCCGGGTTGGTCAGCGGTCCCAGCAGATTGAAGATGGTCCGGAACTTCAATTGTCGGCGGACCGGGGCCACATGCTTCATCGCCAGGTGATACGTCGGAGCGAAGCAGAACCCCAAACCGATCTCGTCAATGCAGCGGGCGGCCGCGGCAGGACTCAGCCCCACCTGCACCCCCAGTTGCTCCAGCACATCGGCCGAACCACTGCTGCTCGAGACCCCCCGGTTGCCATGCTTGGCCACGGGCACTCCACACGCCGCCACCACGAACGCCGTAGCCGTGCTGA